>JAGQOW010000146.1 GCA_020427155.1 Planctomycetales bacterium
GAACCGACCGCGTGGTACAGCGCCGGCAGGCCGATGTACAAGCCCTCGTAGCGAAACACTCCCATGTTGTAGACGTCCACGTTGTAGACCTGGGGGTCGTTGTAAAAGTTTTGCTGCAGGGTGGCGTCCGCCAGGCGTGCTGCGATGTGTTGCTGGCCGAGCTGCTGGTCCAGGTCGTCGGCCTCGAACACTACCCCGAGATCGTTCCAGGTTTCAAAGTCGTGGCTGGTTGCCAGCGCCATCGAACGGCCGTATTTGCCGCCGCGTTTGACGACGTGGAGGAACAAGCCTTGCTCGGCGTCGAAGCTGAAGTTGCCTTCGTCGGAACTCGGGATTTCTGGTAGTTCGAGCTGGTTCCAGGTGATGCCGTCGGGCGAAACGGCAAAACCTTGATTCAACAGCGGCGCTTTGAACCGGCGGGCAGGATCGGGGTCGAGCGGATCGTAGGCAGCCAACATGATGGGCAGGTTGGTCTGGGGGCCCGGTGTCCAATTGAGTCCGTCTTGGCTCTGCCACAGATTGTCGTCGACCGTGATGGTCCAAATCTTGTAGAGCTGTGCGTCTGCGTCCCAGACGGGCGCGGTGCGTGTCTGAATGCTCTTGGTCGGTTGGGGACTACGGATCACCGCGCCTCGCTTGGTCGGCTGGTGCAGGGTGTGCTGCAGGTTGACGATTTCGCTGACGCCGTAATCGTCGAGGAAGAGCTGACGCTGTCCGAGTGGCACCTGGAAGTCGACTGAAGGCGCATCGTCGGCGCGGGCGGCGGGGGCGAGTGCAACGATCAACAGCGGCGCGACAAGTCGACGGGAGGTGTTCACTCGATAAGCTCCTGTTGGTCTGACGAGATAAGGGCCGCCTGCTAGTCGTCCCGTTGGAACGTGAGGAAGTAGTTTTCTTCCAGGCCTTCGATTTCGGTTTCTGCGACGAACTCAAAGCCGGCGGACTCGATTTCCTCGCGGACTTCCTCTTTGCCGGCGCGGACATGGCCGAGCGTCCATTCGCGCGACACGCCGGGGATGCGCTCGAAATCCACAATCACCAGGCGTCCGCCGGGCCGCAGGGCATGGTAAATGGAAGCCAGCGTCGAATGGGGATACTCGAAATGATGATAAGTGTCGCAGACAAAGGCGACGTCGATCGATTCGGGGGAAAGGCGCACGCGGCGTTCGGCTCCGAGCAGCGGGGTGATGTTCGTATAGCCGCGCTCGTTGGCAAGTTCGCCAATACGCTCGACGAAAGGCAACGCGATTTCTACGGCGAAGACCCATCCTTCAGATCCTACCTGTTCGGCAAACAACATGCTGAACAGACCGGTGCCAGCGCCGATGTCGGCCACGGTGTCACCGAGTTTGAGCCCAACTGCTTCGACAATCGCGTCCCGGCTGCGGAAGACTTCGCGGCTTTCGCCTTCAAAACGCTCGATCCACTCCTGCGGGTTCAGCTCGGGATCAAGAAACTTTGCGTTGATGTCGGGGCGGACGCTTTCTTCCTTGCCGGTGGGAGTGGCGACCGTTTGTGCAAATGTGGTGGAGCAGGCGAGCAGTAAGGCGAGCGACAAGACGACGTACTTGAGAAGCGGCTTGTACAAAGGGCAGTTCATCTTTTATTTCTCCTGAGAGACATAATGCGTGGCACGTGGTTTGTAGTGATTGAGCAAAAACGACTGCAACGAAGTTTAGTGATGCATTTTGAGCCGACGGCTGAGCAAATATAGCGGAATGCCGAAAGCTACTGGCAGCGCGCCGACGAGCACCAGCGACCTGGCATATTCTATGCTGCAGTAGAGCATATAGGCACAGGTCAGGCAGAAGATAGCGGGCGGCAACGGATACCAGGGGACCGAGAACGGGCGATGACGGTCGGGTTGCGAACGGCGCAATACAAAAAGAGAGAACCCGTTGAGTAGAAAAAAGGTCCAGAACACGGGAGCCGTGCCGGCGACCAGGACTTCGAAGCCACCGAAATACTCATCCCAGGGGATCGAGGACATGCCGAGCCGGGCAAGAGTCTGATCGATGGAGTTTCGCCCGCGTTGGGTGCCTACCAGGAACACGAGCACGATGGAGATGCCGCCTTGGAGAAGAATTGAGGCGACTGGCGCCCCCGAACGAGGACTCCATCTGCCCAGCCAGGCAAGTAGCGGATAGTCTTCGCCCACGACAGCATAGATTCGCGAGCCAGCCAGGACGAGTCCGTTGATGGCGCCAAGCGCCGAGATCATCACGAGCAAACTGATCGCTTTGGCTCCCCATGGTCTGACGACTTGTTGAACGACGTCAGCAGCAGGAGTGGCCGTTTGGCAAGCGCCCTCAAATCCAAGGCCGCGCAGATAGGCCAGATTTACTGCGATGTAGAGGAGTGCGATGCTCGTGATTCCATAGAGCAGCGCGCGCGGCAGGTTACGACGTTGATCGCGAACTTCGGCGGCAACGTAGACTGCGTCGTTCCAACCGCCGTAGGCATACAATACAAACACCAGCGCTAGCCCAAAGCCAGGGCCATGAACGGCAGAGTTTGATTCCGTCGAGAAGACTGGTTGCGACCCCCAGCCCA
The DNA here is from genome assembly GCA_020427155.1 of Planctomycetales bacterium. Classification (GTDB taxonomy): domain Bacteria; phylum Planctomycetota; class Planctomycetia; order Pirellulales; family Lacipirellulaceae; genus Bythopirellula. Next base: position 2,554 of record JAGQOW010000146.1, read on the forward strand.
AGCCAGCCAGCACGACCAGAGCCAAGCCACCGATCTTGGCACAGGTGAAAACGTTTTGCAGAGATTTGCCAATCGCTACGCCCAGAGCGTTTGCCACAGTGAGAGCCGCAATTGTCGCGGCAGCAATCAGCGCGGTTCCTGTAGGTGCTAGATTCCAAAATTGGGAGCCGTAGTCGGCAAAGGCATAAGCCATAGCTCCGATGCTGCCTGTCAGCACGGCAACAAGTTGTGCCCAGCCGAAGAGAAAAGCCAACCAGTTGCCGTAGGCCAGGCGAAGGTATTCGTAATCGCCACCATTACGAGGAAAAGTGGTTGCTAGCTCGGCATAACAGAGAGCGCCACAGAGGCAAAGTGCACCTCCAAGGAACCAAACTCCGAGAGCGGCCCAAGTGTGAGGCGAATTCTGAAACACCATCGTGGGTGAGCGAAAAATGGCCGTGCCGACCACAATGCCGACGATGAGACTGGCAGTGTCCCAAAGACTCAGTTGCTGAGGGATAATTGGCTGTCGTGATGCCGTTCCAGTTTGCAGGTCAGCTTTGGTCATAGCTCATGCAACGATAACCAAGGCGACGTGAGTTGCAAACCGTGACTCTGATAGCTTTCGAGAGGAAGGGCATACTACCAGTAGTGAGTGTATTGCCAACGCACTTAGGCGAGAAGACCAGACCGCCCCTCACACTGCTTGGCGCGGGCAGGTATTCATACAAACTCCGCCTCCAGCCCCCATACCGAATCGGATTTCTCGACACCTACCTCCCCAGATGCGAGGCATTGAACCGTTTCTGATTCCCCAGCAGTCTGGCCTCGGGACCGAGCCTTCTGCCAGTATACAGATACTCGTTACCCATCCATGACGAATCGAGAATGCTGACCTCTCCGCAAGAGCTGTACGAGTACCATTCGACCACCGTGCCGCTGTCGTCGGTGACGTCCGTCACGTTGTAATTGGCGTCTTGCAGATAGTACTGCTCGACGACGCCCGAGCCATCGGCATCTTCGTCGTAGTAGCGCAGCGCCACCGCATCGACCTAGTGCGGGCGGTAGACGCAATGCACAAGCGGATCGGCGTCGAGCCTGAGGTTGCTGGTGCTGGCTGTGTGTTCAAGAGCATCCGGGTTGCTTACAATCGACGGAACCGCGAGCGCGATGCCTGGAGCAGGTTTCGGGGATATTCAGCAGGATGTCGAATGTTTGCTGTACCGTGTGAACACAGAAAGTAGCCTGTAGCAACTGTCGAGGAGACGTCTTATCATCAGGCATTGGTAGTGCTTGAGATATCCACTGACACGAGACCCAGGCATGGTTACGCCTATCTGGCACGAACCTGTCTTGTCAACCGATTGTCGACTGCGGCGCGGGTTTGTTTACTGCACCGGCCTCAATAGGCCTGCGTGAGTAATTCATTCGAAGGAAATATGTTTATGGCAGAGTCAGAGCACTACGCAACTGCGTTGGAAGACCGTATTTCGACGCTTCAAAAGTCTGCCTATGCCGTAGGCATGCTGGTAAACAATCTGCAGGCGGCTGCGCTTCCGGCCATGGTAATTATTCTTAACCTGGGACTGGGGATGGACCCGTTCTTGGTCGGCATCATCGGCTTCCTGCCTCGCTTGGTAGACGCTATTACCGATCCGATTATGGGATATATCTCGGACAACACGTCATCTCGGTGGGGGCGTCGCAGACCTTATATTTTTTCGGGTGCCATCCTGGCGGGACTTGTGTTCGCAGCGATGTGGCAACTTCCGGCGGGTCATTCCGAGAACTTCTATTTCTTGGTTTTCTTGACTGCCTCGATACTGTACTTCGTCGCCTATACAGTCTATGCCACGCCATTTGTGGCTTTCGGCTTTGAGATGACGCCCGATTATCATGAGCGGACGAGATTGCAGGCGTTTGCCAACACCTTAGGACAAGTGGCCTGGCTGGGCGTCCCCTGGTTTTACGCGCTCATGGAGAGCCAGTTGTTTGAAAGCAAGGTGCATGGCGCGAAAGTCCTGGCGCTCTGGGTGGGAGGAGCCATCGCTCTCTTAGGGATCGTGCCAGCGATTTTCTGTCGAGAGAAGTTTGATACTTTGCCGAAACGCGAAGAGCTCGGTGCAGGCGAGCAGCAAACCGACGGCGTGTGGGATCATACGAAAGAGTTTCTTGGAGGAATTGTCACCACCTTTCGATGCCGTCCGTTCGTCAAGCTTTGTGCAGCGACGTTCCTGGTGTTCAACGGCTTTCAGCTTGGGATTTCGTTTTCGTTGTATGTGATGATTTATTATGTATTTCGTGGGGATAACAACCAGGCAAGTATCCTGAACGGCTGGTTTGGCATGCTTACCGCGTGTTGCACCTTGGGCGTGATTCCGCTGACCGCATGGATATCAACAAGATTGGGAAAGCGCAGGACCTTTCTGATTACGATCTCCCTCTCTCTTGTCGGCTACTCGTTGAAGTGGTTCGGCTACAATCCCGAGCATCCCTACTGGTTGCTAGCTTCCTGTCCATTTGTCGCTTTTGGCACCGGTTCACTGTTTACCTTGATGGGTTCCATGATCGCAGATGTGTGTGATTATGACGAACTTGAGACGCATCAGCGACGCGAAGGTGTGTTTGGAGCCATCTACTGGTGGATGGTCAAAGTGGGCATGGCCCTGGCCGGACTGCTGACGGGAATCCTGCTGAATTACTCGGGTTTTGATGTGGCATTGACCGAAGCGCAGTCAGATCGGACGTTACTGCTGTTACGAGCCTTCGACGTCGGAGTGCCGCTGTTCACTTCAGCAATTGCGCTCTGGGTGATCTATACTTACGAGATCACCGAATCCAGGGCTCACGAGATTCGAGCGGTACTCGAACAGCGGCGGGGAAAGCCCAAGTGACGTCTTTGCTGCGAGCAACCGTGAAAGTGACCGGTTGAGCGACGCGGATTGGCGCCCCGCGAAGGTCGGCGTTCAGGTGCAACGCATCACGCCTGTCGGTAATTGCCTTCAATCTTCGTGATTGCGCCAGAGCGGCGAAGCAGTGGGCAGATTGGAAAGGAGCCACGCAAACTCTGCACTCATCTACCTACACGGCACGGCTTCTTGCCAACGATAGCCGTCTTCCAACTTCTGACAGGTCGGCAGCAACGAGGTCAGGCGGCGCGGGGCAGTCTTCCAAGTCGGCAACAGTTGCTTCGCCGGTGAGGACAAGGATGCCCATCGCAGCAGCATTTTTTGCCATCGCCATGTCTGTTGAGAGGCGATCGCCAATCATTGCAAGGTGGCGTGGCTCAAGATCGAAACGGCGCATAATCGCTTCGAGCATCAAAGGGTGAGGTTTACCCAGCACGACGTCTGGCGCTCGGCCGGTTGCCTTTTCCAGGCATGCACAAATCGAGCCGCAATCAACAAGCAACGTCCTCTGGTCTGTCGGGCAGACAAGATCGGGGTGCGTCGCGATATACGGCTTCCCTTGCTCAATCCAATAGCCGGCAAGGCAAAGGCGACTGTAAACCAACTCCGAGTCGAAGGCGACAACAACCGCGTCTGGCTCCGCTTCGCTCGACTGACAGACAATTGAGAACCCTGCCTGGCGAAACTCATCGCACAGGCTCTCGGTTCCCAGGAGGAACAAGTGGCGGAATTCCGGATGTCTCGTTCGGAGGTAATCGATCGTCGCCATGCCCGAGGTGTACAGCTGATCGGAGTGCACTTGCAGGTTCATCTCCCTTAGATGAGCAAGATAATCCGCAGCGCTCTTTGAGGAGTTATTGGTCAGAAACGTATAGCCGATCCCCATTTCCCGCAACCATTTCAGGAAATCTGGCGTGAAATCGAACAGCGTACCTCCCAGGTAGATCGTCCCATCCATGTCAAGAGCGAGGTGCTTGATTTCCGCGAGTTGGGCCTCGATGGCAGCGCTGTTCATTGTCTGTCTCGTTGCTCGATGAGAGCTGGCGTTATGCCTTCGGTCTTACGTTCCAGGTCAGGGCGAGCAACGCGCCGCAAATGACGGCACTGGCCAAGATGGCGTATAAGACAATATTCCAGGCAGCCTCCTGCCCGTATAACTCGCTGAAGTGATGCGTCGTCCAACCAAAACCCTTGGCTTGCACGGTACGTCCGATGTAGCCAAACAGCCCGATAAACCCAGCGGCCGTTCCGATCGCTTTTTTGGAAGCGACATCGAGTGCGGCGATAACGATCAGGTTGATGAGCGGATAGACGAACAGACCAATGACGGCCAACATTGCCATGTCAAGCCACAGGTATCCCTTGGGTGTAAACATAATGACAGCAAAGGCCGCGAAGATAGGAATGGTGCAGAGCGCCGCAACCATACCGCGGCGCCCCCCGATGCGGTCAGATACCCATCCCAGGAAGATTGTAGAAGGAATTCCCCCAAACTCGTTGACGAGAACGGCCAACCCGCCTTGTTGCAGTGTGGCGCCTTTGACTTCGCGCAGATACGTCGGCCCCCAATCGAGCATGCTGTAGCGTGTGATATAGGCAAAAAAGTTGGCGATCGCCAACAGCCATACGAGCTTGTTGGTCAGGACTTTATCAAAGAAGAGTTCTTTGGCGGTAAGCGTGCGCTCCAAGGAATCTAGATCGCCGACGCTGTTCGGATAGTCGTTGCGATACTCCTCAATGGACGGAAGGCCGACCGATTGCGGGGTGTCGCGGAGTCGAAGGAGCAGATAAATCGCTCCCACCGTAGCAATCGCTCCGGGCACATAGAAAGCATATTGCCATCCTCCATACTCGGCTACGGCCCACGTCGCGAGGTAGCCGGCAATACCTCCTCCAAAGTTATGCGACGTGTTCCAAATACTGAACGTCAGCCCCCTTTCATTCTCGCTGAACCAATGGCCCATCGATCTTCCACAGGGCGGCCATCCCATCCCTTGGGCAAAACCGTTGAGCGACCAGAGCGCCAAATGCATGCTGTAGTTGGCCACCGTGCCAAACGCAAAATTGCAGCAGGCGGTCAACAACAACCCGCAGGTCATGAATCTGCGCGCGTCGCACCGGTCAGAGACCGATCCCATCAAGAATTTCGAGAGGCCGTAGCTGATCGCCGTGATCGCGAGAATATCACCAATGTCCGAATGGTTGTAATGAAGTGCTCCTTCTATCTCCTTGGCAACCGGCGAAAGGTTGTTTCGAACAAGGTAGAACGTCCCATAGCCGAGAAACGTCGATTCCATGATCCGCCAACGAAACCGTGGATAAAGACGCTGCACTCTCCCATCGGAAACCCTTGCGATGGGTGCAGGTGGCGCAAAGAACGCCCGCACAGAAGGAAGGAATTTGCGATTCAAGGGGATTGAATTCTCCGGGGAAACGAACTGAACGTGCTGGCAAAGACTGGATCGGAATCTGATTTGTGAGAATCAGTTCTCATTCCAACCATATTGTGGCTTGATGAGGTCGAGCACCAGGATAGCAAACAGGGCGGGGAAAGCCATCACCAGAGACGTAGACGCCGATATTGCCCACTACACCCAAGGTCAGCCGATTTTGACAGATTCAGCAAGTGGTGTAGCTGCTTGACCAAACAACGTACTCCCCCTGGAACGAATCACGTCGCGATACCAGTATGCGGAATCCTTTAGTGTCCGTTGCTGAGTCTCGAAGTCGACATGGACCAATCCAAATCGTTGGCTGTACCCTTCGGCCCACTCGAAATTATCCAGCAGCGACCAGTGGAAGTAACCCAGCACCGAAACTCCCTCATCCATAGCACGTCGCAGTGCACGCAAGTACCGTCCTAAAAAGTCAATTCGCTGCGGGTCGTGTACAGCCCCGTCACTGGCGACCCAATCCGTATTAGACATTCCATTCTCAGCAACTACGATTGGCACTCCAAAACGTTCGTGAAAGAACTTCGGCCCCCAATAGAGCGCCTCGGGAACGACTGGCCAGCCAAAGGCTGTACGCGGCCCGCCAACTGGGAAGGGAACCTCAACAACCTGGCCGTCGGGAAGGCTTCTCACAGAACTAGCTGAGTAAATATTCAAACCGATAAAATCAATTGGCTGATGGATGATATCCAGGTCATCGATCCATTGCTGCGAGCACGGGCCGCCTGGAGATTCCGGATCCTCCGATGGATATGTCCCTAGAAGAGCCGGATCGCAGAACCAGATGCTACTCCATAGCGTTTCATTCGACGGAGACATGGAAGCCGACCGGGCTGCCTCGACATCCTCCGGCTTGTGAGAAAACGGCACTTTGACATCACCAACGGGAGCTATGCCTATAATCGGGTCCAACACAGAACTTGCTCGAATGCTGCGGACACCCTCGCCATGGGCCAACAAAACGTTGTGAGCAGCTTCTGTAACGTCGGGGAGCGTAAGGCGGAGGCCCGGTGCATGAATTCCTTCCCGATGCCCTAGTTGGAGAAAACACTGCGGCTCGTTGATCGTCACCCAATGCGAAACTCGATCGGAATAGTTTTCGACTACCACCGCAACATAATCAGCAAACCACTTGGCCGAATCGCGGTTGAGCCATCCTCCTTGACGATACAAGGTCTCCGGGAAGTCCCAGTGAAACAGCGTTACCCACGGTTCGATGCCTACGGCCAACAAGAAGTCGATGAGTTCGTCGTAGAATGCTACACCTTTGGCATTGAGGCGACCTTTGCCGTCGGGGAGTATTCTCGGCCAGGAGATGGATAATCGGTAGGCGTCCAACCCGATTTCGCTCATCAGCCGAATGTCGTCTTGATACAGTCGGCAATGGTCACAGCTTACGCGAGCAGTGTCGCCATTCTTAATGGCGCCCTCAACATTGCAGAAAGTGTCCCACACAGAGAGTCCGCGGCTATCCGTGTCGGCAGCACCTTCTATCTGATACGCCGAAGCCGCCGCCCCCCACTTAAAAGAGTTGGGAAATCTCTTATTCATGCCGTTTTCCATAGTTTTGTTATGCGTCTTGATCTACTTGGTATCACGTGGAGATTCCAGGATCAGCTTTGGGGTACGATCTACCCGAAAAAGCCCCCAGTGTTTCTCAATCTCGTCCGGATGATCGTCGCCTTTCCATGGCTCGTCAAAAGCTTCGAAAATGAAGGTTGCAATCTTCTCCGCTTCGGCCCACTGGACAATTTGTTCGCAAGCAACTTGTTGTTCACTTTCGTTCATTCTGCCGCTCACGCGTTTTGCTTCACGCCCCCTCTCATTCTTCCTGGTGGCCCAGCCAGTTTCTCCGATTACGACTAGCGCTTCTGGGTGCGATTGCGTGACGAGTTCGTACTTCTCGCGGACAAATTCGAGAGCATTCACCGCTTCCAATCCATGCCAGACGGGATGGATATGCGTAATAATGAAATCCACTTCGTCGGCCATCCTGCTGCTGCTAGCGTCGCACCAAAACATATAATCATCGGCAGTCGTCACGGGGACGCTGGTTCGATTTCTTACTTCGCGCAAGTAATCGACAAGCAGGGTTGGTTCCACTTTGTGGCCCGACCACTCAACTTGTGTCTCGTTGCCGACACTGATCGCGATTACTAATTCCTGGTATTCGTTCGCCAATGCGATGGAGTTGATAACCTCCTTTTGGTTAGCCTCCCTTGCCGCCTTGTTTATCTCTTCAGATCCGCCAACCTTCTGGTGCTCAGGTTGGATCCACGCGCCTAACACGACTTGCAAAGGAAGTTGTTCCTCTCGTATCACCTGGAGCATCTCAGCGGCAAAGCCCGTAGAACCATAAGTTCGCAGCAGAGGCCAATGCTTCGAGATAATGAGGAGGTCTTCTTTCAACTGTTCTTTCGAAGGACCGCTGCCACCTGGGCGCTGCCCCTGCCGATACGGGCTGTAACAAACGGCTTCACCTATCCAGCGGCCAGCATGGACTAGCTGGAGCGGCCGCACCTCCACGGCAGTTTTCCCCGACGGTTCCCCGGCCGACGACTTGCTGACGGAAGGCGACTCGAATCCCCCCAGCCATGACGAGAAGACGAGGAGAAAGGCAAGTAGTTGACGAACAGGCATCACGTGATTCCTTCTCATATTCAAGGG
>JAGQOW010000147.1 GCA_020427155.1 Planctomycetales bacterium
GGGCCATCGGAAGATACGGCCGCGACGAGTCACTTAGGGGCATCGAGTCCGTGGAAGACATCAGCATACTGGAGCCCAACGACGTGCCGGCAAGACTTGACGAGTTCCGCGTCCTGCGAGAGGGCTGGCTTGACGGCGACGGTGTGGCTTTGGACTCCGCTGGTTTGGACTGGCTCGCCGAGGCTTTTGAAGCCAACTTCCCCGACGACCTTGACTTGCCATTCCTGTTCCCCACTCCGGAAGGCGGCGTGAGGGCGGAGTGGACACTCGGGCATCACGAGGTGACGTTGGACGTGAACCTCGCCACGCGCAAGGCTGAGTGGCACGAAATCGACATGCGTGGCGAAGAAGGCACGGAGCGTGAGTTTGACTTGGCCGTCGAGGACGGCTGGCAGCTCTTGGTAGAGCGTGTTCGAGCGCTGGCCGGGGGGCGGGCATGAATGGAGCAACCCGGCTGCTTCGGCAGATTCATCCGTCGTGGTTTCAAAACGGGCGCCTGGCCTCGCTGGCGTTCACGCCTTCGAAGAAGGACGAGGGCCTTTTATCGGTTTACGATGGCGACCGGATAGAACCAGAGCCGGCGTGGCAGCACTTCACTGGCGTGCTGCTACTGACGTCCATCGGAGTCTTTGCGGTAACCGGGGCGGAATGCGAATCGCTTGAGTTGCCATATCGACCGGATCCAGAGTGGTTCGCCGAACACGCAGTCGTCGATTTTACAGGGCTGTCCAACAGCAAGGTTAAGGACAAGGCCCAGAAGCTGCGTGAGTTTGCAGTGGGTCGTGACTGGCTGTATCGCGCACCGGTGGAAGCGTAGCGGGGCGAGCGCGATGACACGGAAGCCCTACCCCAAGTACAAACCCAGCGGTGTCGAATGGCTTGGCGACGTGCCTGAGCATTGGGAAGTCAAACGGCTCGACTTCCTTGCGACGGTTAAGGCGCGTCTAGGCTGGAAGGGCCTGACCGCTGACGAGTATGTGCAGGAAGGCTATGCGTTCCTTGCCACGCCGAACATCAAGGGCGAAGGCGAGATCGACTTCGAGAACGTAAACTACATTACTGCTGAACGCTATTTTGAGTCGCCGGAGATCATGATTCGGCCGGGTGATGTCCTGATGGCCAAGGACGGCTCGACGCTCGGCACGACCAATGTTGTCAGAGTGCTACCCAGTCCGGCTACCGTTAACAGCTCGATTGCCGTGATTCGGCCCAAGGTCGGTTTGGACAGCCTGTTTCTCTTTCGTTGGCTGACTGGCTCTTACGTTCAGGCATTGATCCACAGCATGAAAGATGGCCAAGGTGTACCTCACTTGTTCCAAGCCGATATCCGCAAGTTTCCGGTGCTGTATCCGCCTGCTGAAGAGCAGAAGCGTATTGCGGCCTACTTGGACCGAGAGACAGCGCGGCTCGATACCTTGGTGGCGAAGAAGCGGCTGTTGATCGAGAAGCTGCAAGAGAAGCGGGCGGCACTGATTTCACGCACCGTTACCCGCGGCCTGCCACCCGAAGCCGCCAAACAAGCCGGCCTGGACCCCAACCCCCAACTGAAACCAAGCGACATCCCATGGCTGGCGGAGTACCCAGAGCATTGGGAACTGAAGCAAGTGAAGCACCTCGCCGAGGTCCGCCAGGGGGTGACGAAGGGACGAGACTTGGACGGCGATGACACGATTGAGCTTCCCTATCTGCGAGTGGCGAATGTGCAGGACGGCTACCTAGACCTGTCAGAGATCACCACGATCGAGATTCGTCCAAGTGAGTTGGAGCGCTACTCCTTGAAGGCTGGCGACGTGTTGATGAATGAGGGTGGCGACAACGACAAACTGGGGCGCGGTACGGTGTGGCAAGGGCAGATCAGCCCGTGCCTGCACCAAAACCACGTCTTTTCTGTACGACCGAACGATCCTAGTTACTCGGATTGGATAGCGCTCTGGACGCAAGGTAGCGCGGCAAAGAGCTACTTCCTTGTGAGCGGGAAGCAGACCACAAACTTGGCCTCGATTTCGTCCACAAGCATCCGTGAGCTTCCTGTCCTGCTACCCCCGGAGTTGGAACGTGCGGCCTTCATTGCGTACACCAAGAAGACGACGGCGCTGATTGACGAACTTATGGTGCAGGTTCGGTCAGCGACTGATCAGCTGAAGGAGTACCGTTCAGCCCTGATCACGGCCGCCGTGACCGGCAAAGTGGACGTAACATTAATGTGACACGGAGGCGGACGTGGCGGACACCAAGGCATACGGCCTCGACCTTGCGGGGTACTCCACTAAGGGCTCAGCCCTGGCCATGGCCGAACGTACCGGCGACGCCATCACCGTCACGATCATGCGCGGCAACGTGTTCGCGAAGCAGGCCGCAGGCACAGACAACCTGGCGACCGTGAGCGATCCCGAGCTCAACGAGCTCAAGCGGTTGATGAAAGAGGCGCCCATATATGTGGATGTGCCGATCGACCTGCAGGGTCTTCCGGCATTCAAGGGCGCCACGAAGGTTGCCGACCTGACCAAACGCCCTATCGACCAAGCGCTTGGAGCGCTGCCACCGCTTGCCGACAAGATCGGTAGCTATGTGGCCCGCATGCAGCATCTGCGGCGGAGGCTTACTACCGAGTCGGGCACAGACCCGCTGGGAACAGATCTGTTTGAGACCTATCCAGCCGCGTCCTTGAAACAGAGCGGGTACAGCAGAGAGGGTTACAAGGGCACGGCAGAGTTTGACGGCACCCAGTGGATTGGTGTAGGCGCCAAGAAGGATACGGAACAGAAGAAGAACAACACGTTGGCAGGTTTGTTGAACGACCTTCAGTGGAAGGCTGCCAAAGATTTCAGATTGGTTCATGACGAGTTCGACGCGGCAATCTGCGCCTTGACCGGACTCGACAACCAGTTGAAGGGCGTTGAACTTAGAAGGGCCGCTCTTCTTTCAGCGAACCAGGATCTGCCTACTGGCTATGTCATCCTGAAGAGTATCCCCATGAGGGTTGCCATTCGGCTCGATGAGCTTGGAGGTCAGCCCTGATGGCGCGTCGTCCAAATAGAGATTCGCGGGTTTTTGAAGCGCTCGGCGCACACCGAGGTACTCAGCCAATGGGGCCGAATCTGCTGACGGCCGTGCTGCAGGAACTAGAGATCAGACCAACGCCTGAAGAACTTAGTCGGTGGGCATCATGGCGAGAGCAGATCCCCGTTCCCAGTGTCTTTCGGTCTTGGGCCACTTTGCTCGCGACGGCCATTCCAGCCCCAAGAGTGATTGTTGAGCCGGTTGCCGGGGTCGGCGTGCTGATCGCAACGCTCGCACGCAAGTTTCCAAAGGCCCAATCAATCGGCATTTGCCAGAGCCGGGAGGAACTTGAACTGGCTCGCCTGCTGGATGCTCCGGTCCAGTGGAAACTGGGAGACCCGCTTGCGGACCCGGCGCTCATGCCTGACGAGATTGATTGGGCAGTTGGGCTGTCACCGCTCGGCCAGCTATCTCGACGTGCCGAACAACGGCGGATCGTGAGCAGGAGTGGTCGAAGTGTCGAGTTTAGCGCAACGGAGAGCCAGTTGCTGGCTGTCCTGGCGGCGTCGCGGCTAACTCCTACCGGGCGGCTGGACATTCTGTTGAGACCGGCGGACTGGGAGCTGCGCGGCGATACGAGTTGGCGACATCAGGTACAAGCCCTCGGTCTACATCTGGATGCATGTCTAGCACTGCCCAAGGGCTCAACGCGACCATTTGCGCTTCTGGATCTGGTCTGTGTCTCCATTACCTGCATTGGGCGAGACCGGCTTTTTGTGGGTGAGATTGGTGAAGGGGACTCACGACAGCAGTCGTTACTGGACAACTACCAGAACGAGACAGATGCAGACAATGTGCGGCTGGGGCGCTGGGTAGAAAGTACTGACTTTCAAAATCTTGAACGGCTGGCAGCCACCGAAGAAGTCAGACGTCGGGTTTTGAACTCTGGACTGAAGCCGGCGACGCTTGGAGATTTGGCAACGAGCATTCGCATTTTCCATCCGATGGCCGGACGGCCGCTGTCTGCAGATCCATCCAACACCGTGTTCATTCGCACTGAACTAATCGGTCGTCGTCCGATCGCGAGCCTGGCGATTGGCGAAGAAGGACCACGACGACCTGTCCTGGTGGTTGAAGTGGATCGTGCCAAAGCAACGCCGGAGTACCTCGTTGAGTTCTTTAACTCTGAACTCGGCCGATTGACGCTACTCGCTTGGCAGTCTGGTGGCTCAGTACCCAGGTTACTACGGCGGGATGTCGAGCAGGTGGTCGTATACCTGCCACCAGTGTCGGATCAGGTTCCTGCGCTCAACCTGATACAACGCCTGCGCGACATGCATGTTCGCCTACATGAGCTGGAGGTCAGGGTTTCCGAGAGGCCCGATCTGGTGTCTGACGTGGAGCGGAGGGTGAATGCGCTGCTCAAGCCCGCCACGTCGGTTGATGCACAAGATCGATGGGAGGAATCACTGCCTTTCCCATTAGCCACGATCTATCGGCGATTCCTGACGTTTACCGACCCTCAAGAACAGCGCGAAGCCTTACTGCACTTTTTTGAAGCTTACGCCCAGTATTGGGCGATCGTGCTACTCAGCGGCTTCATGCACCCAAGATTTGAAGAAGTCGCGGATCAAGTCCGTGCAGGCTTTCAAGCAGATGCCGACAAAGGTGGCAGGGCTAAGCTTGGCAGCATGAAACATGCGAACTTTCGAACCTGGATTGATGTTGCCGGTCTGCTCTCAAAGGCGGGACGGAAGCTGGTTGATAGGCCGGACTCTAAGGCGGAAGTGCTGGAACGTTTTGCATTGCCCGATGATGCCGACATTATCGGAACACTTTTTGGCAAGACACTGTTGCCCGTCTTGTCTGACGCAGCAACGCGCAGGAACGACTGGCACGGCCATGCCGGCGTCACAAACCCGGACACCGAGAGAAATCGAGTACGTGAGTTGCAAGGTCTGTTAACGACTCTCCGCGAGCACGTTGGCGAAAGCTGGGGAAAGTACAGGCTGTACCAGGCAACTTCGCTCGACTTTGAGCGCGGCGTATATCGGGTTGACGTCAAAATTCTAATGGGCGCTGCCACGCCGTTCCATGCGGGGCGTGCCACATTGATGGACCCGATCACTGTGGGCAACCTGTTTGTTACGTCGGGGGTTGGCGACTTCGCGCTCCAACTGTGCCCACTGCTTCGCCTTCACAGCCAGAATGGGCCGCCACGGGCTTGCTACTTCTACAATCGCATAGCAGACGGAAGGGTACGGTGGGTATCTTATCACCACGAACCTGCTCCTGACCTCGTGGATGCCGGGCAAGATGCAACGGAATACGTCGCGGATGTTACGCGCCAACCGGATCCGAAGATTTGAGCGCACCGGAAGGATGATGTGATTCCCGCGAGCGGCGACGAACGGTGGACATAATGACGGGCCAAACCAACGAAAAGGCATTTGAAACCTACGTTGAACAGATGCTCGGCGCGGGCGGTTGGTTGGCCGGCGACAAGGCTGAGTGGGATCAGGTACGGGCTCTCTTTCCAGCTAGCGTGTTCGCGTTCATTCAGGACTCGCAGCCAGCGCTATGGGCTGAAATGCAGAAGCTCCACGGTGCCGGGCTGGAACCTCAGCTTGTTCAAGCGCTGGCAAAGGAGCTCGATACTAAGGGCACAATTCACGTCCTGCGCCATGGCTTCAAATTCTTCGGCAAGACGTTTCGCATGGCGTATTTCAAACCGGCCCATGGCCTGAATCCAGAGGTCGAAGCGCTATACGCCAAGAACCTGCTCACAGTTACGCGCCAGGTGCTCTGCCACGCGACCGGCAACGAGACGATTGATCTGGTGTTTGCGTTGAATGGTATTCCCGTCGCGACCTGTGAATTGAAGAATCCCGGAACGGGACAGACCTGGCGTCACGCCGTCAAACAATACCAGACTTCCCGCGAACCCGGTGCGCCGCTGTTTGCGTTCAAGTGCCGCGCTGTGGTGCACTTCGCGGCCGACACAGACGAAGTGTTCATGACGACGCGCCTGCAGAGGGCGCAGACTTACTTCCTGCCTTTCAATCGTGGTTCAGACCCCGGCGCGATCAAGTGTGGCGCCGGTAACCCCCAACATCCGTCCGGGTACCGGACGGGGTACTTCTGGGAAGAGGTGCTTCGGAAGGACAGCTTCCTCCACATTTTCGGGAACTTCGTGTTCGTCGAGAAGCGCGAACAGAAAGTCAGCGACGGCAAGGGCGGTTCCAAGCGAATCACCCGAGAGGTTGTTGTCTTCCCGCGTTACCATCAGTTGGATGCTGTCAACAAGATCGTCAACGCGGCACAAGTGGAAGGACCCGGCCACCACTACCTGATTCAGCACTCCGCCGGTAGCGGCAAGACGAACAGCATTTCCTGGCTGTCGCATCGGCTAGCCAGTTTGCATACGGCGGCAGACGAAAAGGTCTTCGACTGCGTCGTGGTGATCACGGACAGGCGTGTGCTGGACCAGCAGTTGCAAGACGCGATTTACCAGATCGAGCACGCGCAAGGCGTCGTGAAGTGCGTTGACCAGGATTCCAAACAACTGGCGGCGTCCCTCGTGGACGGCACGAAGATCGTGATTACGACGCTTCAGAAGTTTCCATTTGTTCTGCGTGGGCTTACGACGGTTGCCGGCGCCGAGTCGGCCGACAAGGCCACGCCTGAGCAAAAGAAGCAGGCCAAGGAGTGGCAGGGTCAGATCGCCAAGCGACGGTATGCGGTAATCGTCGACGAGGCCCACTCAAGCCAGTCCGGAGAGTCCGCCCGGGAACTGAAGGAACTGTTGGGGTCCAGAGGCGCGGATGACCCCGACAAGGAAGAGGACTGGGAAGACCGTCTGAATGAAGTCATGGAGTCGCGGTTGAAACAGCCGAACCTGAGCTTCTTTGCCTTCACGGCAACGCCGAAAGGCAAGACTTTGGAGTTGTTTGGCAGGCCGGGTTCAGGGGGCAAGCCGGAAGCTTTTCACACTTACAGCATGAGGCAGGCGATCGAGGAGCGCTTCATTCTGGACGTGGTGCGCAACTACACAACATACGCCACTTACTACAAGCTGGTAAAGGCGGTTGAAGACGACCCAAACGTGCCGAAGCGCAAGGCGGCAAAGACTCTTGCCAAGTTCATGAGCCTTCACCCGCACAACATCGAGCAGAAGACGGAGGTGATCATTGAACACTTCCGGAAGCATGTTTTGAGTGAACTGGGTGGCCGGGCCAAGGCGATGGTCGTGACGGGTTCGCGCCTTCACGCCGTGAGGTACAAGCTCGCTTTCGAACGCTACCTAAAAGAGAACAAGTACGAAGACGTTAGGCCATTGGTTGCATTCAGCGGCACTGTCAAGGACCCGGACACGGGGCTCGAATACACCGAGCCCGGGATGAACCCCGACATAGTGAACGGCAAACCAATCAGCGAGAGCCAGTTGCCGGAGCGTTTCGACTCGGATGACTACAACGTGCTGCTTGTAGCGAACAAGTACCAGACGGGCTTCGACCAGCCGATGCTCCACACCATGTACGTAGACAAGAGGCTTGACGGCGTCCAGGCTGTGCAGACGTTGTCGCGCCTGAACCGGATTGCGCCCGGCAAAGATGGTGTATTCGTGCTGGACTTCAGGAACGACGCGGAGGACATCTACCGCGCATTCAAGCCCTACTACGACGTGACGCCACTCCAGGAGTCGGCCGATCTCAACAAGCTGGAGGAGATCAAGCACGAGCTCAATGAGGCGCAGGTGTACTACTGGAGCGAGGTCGAGGCCTTTGCACGGATCTTCTACAAGCCAGTCGAGCAGCAGTCGGCGTCAGACCATGCGCATATGCAGAAACACCTCCAGCCGGCCGTGGACCGTTACAGGGCGATTGAAGAGGTCGAGAAGCGGCAGGAGTTCAGGGACAAACTGCAGGGCTACGTTGGAATTTATTCGTTCATCAGCCAGGTGCTTCCCTACACCGACCGCGAACTAGAGATGCTGTACAGCTTCGGCAAGTTTCTCCTGCCACACCTGCCTGTGGATCGGGACGACGCGGTTCTCAAGATTGCTGACGACGTGGAACTACAGTACTACCGCCTCCAGCGCATTTTCTCCGGCGCGATTCCCTTGGCAGATGGCGATGCCGATGGAGTGAAAAGCCCTACAGAGGTGGGCACCGGCAAGTCCAAAGACGAGAAGGCGCCGCTCTCCGAGATCATAGAGGTCCTGAACGATCGCTTCGGAACGGAGTTCACCGACGAAGACAGGCTCTTCTTTGAGCAGATCAAGGAGAAGGCCGCTAAAGACGAGCAGATCATTCAGACTGCGCTTGCCAACTCCGAGGACAAGTTTGCCCTCGGCATCCGCAAACTTGTCGAAGCACTCATGATCCAACGCATGGACGAGAACGACAGTCTTGTGACCCGCTATCTGGATGATACTCAGTTTCAGGAAACGGCCTTTCCGCACCTTGCGAAAGCTATCTTCCGCGCCATCCATGAGCGCCGAAGCGACCCCCCGAATACTTAGCCCTTGGCAGGTCTAGGGTTGGAGGCGGACACTATTGCGACATGAAGACGCCCTTCCCTGGCGAGCGCATCGCCGAGAGCCATTTGGGCAGTGTCTCTCTATCCGCTACGGTGATGTTGTACCCACGGGCGATACAGGTTTCTCTTGCGCCTCGTTCGATGGTTGAGGTCGTGACGATCAGCCCGCCGCGGGCCTTCTCGTGTTGTACGTCGGCCCACAATGCCTTGACGATGACTTTTCCAACCTTCGCTTTCTGGCGCTTGCACTGCACGAGCAGTAGTGGCGGACCATCAACCGACTGCGTGTCACCCCACACTCGGATGTCCACATTGCCATCATTGCTACCAGGGCCGATTGCCACTTCGAAGCCGAGTCTTGCAAAGTACTCGGCTGCGAGCCCTTCGAACTTGCGCCAGTGGATAGTTCCGACCTTGTCAACGTTGGCTCCCAAGTAGTCAACAAACCGCTGATCGAGAAAGTTGCCGTAGAGGGTGTCGAGGGACTGCGACCGGAAGAGCTCTGAGAGCTCCTTTGTGTCGCGCCATTCCACATGCCGGATTCTTGACCACGGACTCCGTTCCAGATCTTCGGAGAATCCGCGCACAAGCTCCATCGCGATAGTGCCCCCGGTCGGACCAAAGTCTTCGACGGCGGAAATGACTAGTTGGGAGGGCTCAATGACCTTCCGCCCTTCGGATAGCGTAGTCTTGACTAGCTCAGACCACCGCTCTTGTACTTCCATCAAAATCTTGAGTTTGCGTTTCGATCCCAGCAGCTTCTTGTAGAGCCTTATGGAGGAAGGGATCGGGGACGGGTCTGAAATGCGACCCAAACGAAAGAGCAGGTATGCCACCAGCCCTTCGACGACCTCTGAGCGAATGCGAACGACTGAGTTAAAGCTCTTGCGCCAGATGTCCTGATAGTAGGGCTCGTCACGCAGATGAGATGTAAACTGACGCCGCGTGAGCGCTAGCCCGACCTTGTATCCGACGAGCTCGCCAACTGACCCACCAAGCTGTCCGGGATTGAACCAGATACCACCCATGGACCACCTGTTACTCAATGCTGGGGTCGAAAGTCCATGATTCAGCAGCGCTGCCCCTAAGGCTTGCCGTTCAACTCACTATTCTGGAGGGCGGACTCAAGTCTTGAAAGATGCATCACGCGATGGCGTGACTGGAGCAATGCGCTGATATGGGGCCTCAGTGTTACGAACAGCGAGTCTACGGGAGTCGCATCCAGCTCAACATGTACTCCCTGGGCGGCAAAGTGCTCCTTCACGCACAGCAGGTTTTCCGCGCACCATTCCACCTTCTTTTCAATCTTCCGTACGTATTTGCGGGCAAAGTCAGTTGAGTCGTTGTGCCACATCTGTGGATCTGTAGACAAGGGCAGGCACTTGGATTCGACGACTAGTAGGTGAGTGTGGTCTGGAGAAAGTGCCAGAGAATCGATTTCGCCGCAGGGGATGCGAATGAAAGCGTCGTTAACTCGAATCTTGTTTATCGGCCCGATTGTTATCCAACCCGCTTGGCGGAAGATATCCTGCACCTTCCTCTCGAAACAATCGACCCGATACTTCTTGTGAAGTCTTGCGAGATCCTTCTGCCCCTCAAACTGTAGGCCTAGATGGTCCACGAGCGCAGTAACGAGATAGTAGAGTTGTAGCATCACAGCATCCATGCAGCTGTACGCTGACAGGACGATTGTGTCTTCGTCCTGAAGTGTCCACACCCAAGGGTTCTCGCCCCAACTGGGCGAATGGAGTCGCTTGGGGGAACGCATTGGATTGATCCGAACGCCTCCATAGAAACCCATTCTCTTCCGATGCCCACGCTTTCTGAAGTCGCGAGGTGGAGCACGGCGCACCTGAAATG
>JAGQOW010000013.1 GCA_020427155.1 Planctomycetales bacterium
GATGCCGACTGTCATTGTTAGCCTATAATTTTTGTTCTTCAGTAGTCTCTGCCCGGTGCTCTACCGTCAGTCCGTGAAGGCCTTGAAGCCCAGGCAGGTCGCTCCCGGAGTCTGCAGCCGCTTCGTCTCCTTCCGTTTCTTCCTGGGCCTTCTTGCTGATTACTTGATCGAGGCTGAGGTGAATCTTCTTGTAGACATCGTTCGAGATGACGTAATACCAATCGCCAAACCGCTCGTTGAGCTGTCGAGTCTTATCCTGGCCGGACTTGATCTTCTCTTGATACTCATCGAGTTTTCGTTGGTTTTCCGTTTCGATCGATTTACGCTCGGCGATGAGTTTTTCTAACTCGTCAGACGTTTCTTGCTCTGCTCCTTCGATTTCGTCAGTTGGTTCGGCATCGTCACTGCCCGACTCGGCCTCTGTCACTTCATTGGAAGAGGAATCGTTTGTGTTGGAATTCTCATCAGAATTTTCTTCACTGGCCTCGCCGCTATCCGGCTCGGCCTCAGCGGGTTCTTCTGATTCGGTTTCGGCAGTTGCCTCCTCTTCGGAACTATCGCCCTGGGCAGGTGTGGCGTCGGAATCCGCACTTTCGGCGGTCTCAACCTCCTCGTCGGAGCCGACATCCTCCTGAGTTGCTTCATCTGCGGCGGGTGATTCGGTTTCTTCAGGTTGGTCGTTGGTGGCGTTTTCAGGCAGCTCAGGGAGATCGTCGAGTTCAGGCTTCTCGACGGCCGCTTCGTTGAAACGTGCCATCACAAACAGGTAGCGCTGCACATCGTCGCCAGCTTCGGACGGCGCTTCTTCGGAGTCTTCCACAGAAGGGGCAGCAGTTTGGCTGGCCAGCTTGAGGTTACCGAAGCGGAGAACGTATTCCACTCCGTTGGAGAGGGTGCAAATCACCTCGCCTTCGCTGGAGAGAATCTCGACATCGGAATCTTCGGCTACCTTGAGCGGGGCAAACCCGCGGTCGACCAGACTATTGATGGCCTCGTTGTTGTTCAGGAAATCGCTACCTGCCTTCAAATCGGCACTCAGACCGTCTGGCTTTCGTTCGACGTCGACCAGCAGCAAGTCATCGAGTCCGTTGCGCAACCCATTGAGTGCTTCTTCGTTGAGTTCTTCGTCTTCGGCGATTTGGCGAGAGACAAAGGTCTCTTGATCAGGGTCAAATTGTTCCAAATTGTTGACAGTCCACTTCGAATCGGCACTATTGAACTGCAGCGCCATCTGCGCACGTCGATCCCAACTGACCTGCATCTGGATACCCCCGGCAGCGAGCACCGGTTGCAAAGTGGCTGAATAGTCGTTGATGCGAACATTGCGAATGTCGAGCGGATTGAGTTGCAGCAGATCGTCTTCGATCCAATCTTCGAACTGTGTCGAGAGTTTCTCGGGGTTGAGCTCGACCACATAGACAACATCCTGATTGGTATTGCGCACAAATCGTTGGCCCTCGGCGTCTTTGACAGGTTTGCCGATGATCATGTCGACCAGGTTCTCGCCGCTGGCGTCGGTCATAATCACTCGGGTGCCAACGCCTGCAGCGTTGGAGCCAAGATTGCCGGACGAGGGGTTGATGACTCCCAATTCACGGTGCTCGCTGGCGCTAGTTGCCGCGACTTTGAGAATCTGGCGGTCGATCAGGCACGTGGCGGCTTCGGCCATTTGCTCGGCCGCGTCGGCTGGATACCCTTGCTTAGAAGGGATGGTCCAGAGCCCTTCCTGGGCGGCGACTTCAAACTCGCTAGAAGTTGCTGTCTTGGCATCGAACTTGACGATCTTCAACCTCTTCGGATCGTTCACTTCGAACTGGTTGAGTTTTTCACCGACAAACTCCTCGACGTCAAATGTATCTTCGCTGGGCTTGACGATAAAACCGAGCAGCAGCGATGCAGCTGCAATCGCGACAAAGGCGATGGTCTTAACCATTTCACTCATAGTACTTTATTCCGCTCTTAATGATCCAAGGAGCCACCAAAGAAACTTCTTCTAGCTAGGAATGCGTTTTCGTGATGTTTAGATAAAAAGGATATCTGCTGATCATCGAAGTCTTGACTGGGCAATGCCTTCTCGTTCTGACTTGCGGCGGAGGAAGAAGACGTACAAGGCGACCAGCAGAGGAGGAATTGGCGGAACAAGAATCGCGTAAAGTTTGTATCGATCCTGGACGCCGCGCACTTCCTGTTCCATCTTGTATCGTATCTGCTTGACTCTTCGGCTGCGTTCGGATTCGAGCGACTTGATGTCTGCCTGCAATCGAGCTTGCTCTTGGCGTCTGACCAGTTCCTTTTGCTGTTCACGAGCAGGCCCACTGAGCCCTTCGATCTTGTCTACTGCCGCGATCTTCTCTTCGAAGCTTTTTTGTGCATCTTGGATCTTCGATTCGATCTCTTTCAAAAAGGTTTCCTGATCGTCCTGTGCCGTCTTTCGATACTCCTGGGTGGCTTGGTCGATTTTTGCGAGGGTACGGTGCTTACGAGTTCGCTTGCGGATGTCGAGAAATCGCTCATCACCTGCCAGCGCATCG
This sequence comes from Planctomycetales bacterium, assembly GCA_020427155.1. Classification (GTDB taxonomy): domain Bacteria; phylum Planctomycetota; class Planctomycetia; order Pirellulales; family Lacipirellulaceae; genus Bythopirellula. The sequence goes on from JAGQOW010000013.1 coordinate 2,532, forward strand.
ATGATGTTGAGGATAAAGGTAACATTTTGCGTGGCGGGCAGAAAATCACCGTCGCCGCTGGCACGAATCGCAAAGAAGTCTGGCAAGACCCAATCGATATCGGTTACGACTACCGCATTGATGTTAGCAAGCTTCTCTTCCGCCGAGGCGACTGCCGCGTCTTCTTCGGCGTTTTCTGCATCGTCGGCTGCATCTTCCAGCTTATCGTCCAGCGAGGCGGCGCCGGAAAGCAAAAGGTCTTCCTCAGTGAGGGTCCCGTGGATATGGGCAGCAAGGATGTATGAGTTGGTAGTGCGAATACGACCAAAGGCAGAGTTGCTTGGTTGACCACGGCGCAAAGCTCCTGCCGGGATGGTGCCCGAATTGTCGCTGCCGGTAACTGCGAGTTGTTCAAACTCGAGTTTAGAGTCTTCCGCTTTGACGAGTGAGCCGGGGTAGAGCAAGAGCAACTGGTTCATGCCCGAGGTGATCGGCGAAGTTGTGTTCAGGGGCTCTTGCGCGCCGTTACCAGGATCGACGAAGATCCACTGCAAGTCGGCCATGGCGCGCACAGTCTGTTCGGGGCTATATTCTTGCCAGACGACTTCGCTGGGTTCCATTTCCACGCCCAGCATTCGCCAGAGCTGGTTGATGTCGCCCTTGGGAATCGGTCCGCCGCCGCCGAACATACCCATCATGCCCGGTTGTTGTCGAGGTTCAGCCGTCGCGGCGACATCTTGAGGAAAGAAGTGGGGGTGGGTGTCTTCAAGCAGTGCCACGGGAGTTCCGCCGCGGACCGCGTCGACCAGGTGGTCCATTTCTTGGGGGCCAAGCATCGAGGGCTGCACGACGAGCAGCACATCGTACGAGTCTTTGATTGGCTGCGACGGGTTGACGGGTTCGTCGTCGACCTCGTATTGCTTGCGAAGTTCGGTAATCAGAGGCCACTCACGCTGATGGTCGCTCGAAGGGTTGAGAAAAGGCATCCCGGTGTCGACGATGCCTACTTTATAGGATTTCTCTTGAGAGACGGTCGCGATCGAGCGCACGAGTTCGTATTCGACGGGCACGCCTTTGTCGAGAAACGGGATGACAACCTTTCCCAGGCCCGAAGTAATAGCAGCGGCGAGAAAGAACTCTTCCTGCGAACGTTCGCGTCCTTTGGTAATGAGGACTTCCTGCGGCGTGATACCGTAGGTGGTCTCTGCAAGCACGGCTTCGGCGCCGTGGTTTTCGATTTCGTGTTTTGTCACCACCACTTTCCCGCCGCTGAGGGCTTGCAACTCGGCCAGGGTAGAAAGGAAGTTGAGTTTGGTGGCGGTATACTCGGTGGGAACCTGTGGGCTGACGTACGCGTCGATCTTGATCGTCTTGCTGTCTGGGTTGTTCCGCAGCTCACGTAGAATCGCGAGAGTGTCCTTGGAAAGCGAACTGAGTTGTTCGCTACTGATGTCTGCCCTCAGGGAGTTGCGACTTTGCACGATCTCGGTAACTCCCACGGCGAGGCAGAGCAAGGCGACCGTACGGATGAAGTAGTGCCCCAGCAATGCCCCGCCATTCTCACGGGCTTGCCAGTGCCGCTTGCCGATGAGAATCATGCTCAGATAAATCATCACGGCGGCGATCATGACGAAGTAAGTAACGCCCCCCAGGCTGATAACCCCTCGTTCGAAATCGCGAAACTGCTCAAGAGCACTCCAGCGACGAACAGTTTGAGCCATTACAGGATTCTTGACAAACCAGTCGGCCACACCAGCCAGCGCCAAGGGAAGGTTGAACAGCGTGCCCAGGATGAAACCGACGGTCAGGTTTTCGGTCAGGAACGATGCGACCATGCCGATGGCAATCATCGCAAAGCCGATGAACCAGTAACCGACGTAAGTGCTGACAAACAGACCGCCGTCAGGATCGCCCAAACCCCACTTGAAGACGAGAAAGATCGAGAACGCAGAGAACATGAGCGAGACGGTGAAGATAGCCACGCCAGCCAGGTACTTGCCGATCACGACGTCGAAGTCGCTGGCAGGCACCGTAAGCAAGAGTTCGTCGGTGCCTTGCCGACGTTCCTCAGCCCAGATGCTCATCGTGATAGCCGGGATAAAGACGAGCATGATGAAGGGCAACCAGCGGCTGAGCTGATCAAGATTTGCCAGGTTGCTACTAAAGAACTCCGGCGGCCAAAACGTTGCCAGCGAGCTCAAGACGACGAAGACGCAAATGAAAACATAGCCCGTGGGGTTAGAAAAATAGCTCACGAAATCGCGTCGAAAAATCGATTTGAGAACGTTCCAGTTCATGGTTGCCTAGATTCCTGTGAGATCTGGTTGTGTGTTCTAAGTGTGAGAGTTGATCGCGCCTAGCGAGTGATTATCCTGCAGCAGTAAACTCGTAAAACTTTTCGTCCATCGCAGCAGGTTCGCTGCCCAATTGTTCCGGCGGACCGTCAAAGACCAATCGACCTTCGTTGATGAACAAGACGCGATTGCACATGGCATGAACTTCTTGCAGGATATGGGTCGACAGCAGAATGGTCTTCGACTCGCCCAATTCGCGAATCATTCTCCGCACTTCGCGAATCTGGTTTGGATCGAGGCCAGCCGTGGGCTCGTCGAGAATCAGCACTTCGGGATCGTGAAGCAATGCCTGGGCCATTCCGACCCGTTGCCGATATCCTTTCGAGAGCTTTCCGATGGGTTTGCCAATCACGGTTTCTAAATGGCAAGTATGGATGACCGATTCCATCCTGCGGTCGAGTTCCGCCGTCGAGAGCTGGCGTAAATGACCAAAGAAGTGCAGCAGGCTCCGGGGGGTCATATCTGCATAAAGCGGGCCATTTTCGGGTAGATACCCCAATCGACGGGCTCCCTCCAGGCGGTCGGTCGCCATGTTGAAGCCCGCGATACGAGCCTCTCCTTCCGAGGGGGCAAGATAGCCGGTGAGCAGTTTCATCGTCGTGCTCTTGCCGGCGCCGTTCGGGCCAAGAAAGGCTACGACTTCTCCCCGATTGATCGAAAACGTAACATCTCGCGAAGCTGCGAAACTTCCGTAATACTTCGACAGCCCGAGGGCCTCGATCATCGGCTGAGCAGAGGACGCACCGTCGGTCGAATTCTCGTTAATCAACGTTTCACTCATCGAGATTACTTGCTCTGGGTCGTTAGAGAGAAATGGGTTCTTAACAAAGCAATAGGATCGTCAAAGCTAGTTCTATCGTCGCACCGGGAAACAACGGCTAAGCAATTCCTAGCGAGTTTGTCACTTGAACACGAGACCTATGCCACGTGTGAAACTGGCGGGATGTACTAGAAGCAGCGTAGTCAGCACCCAAGCTCCCAAGGATGCCGGAGGCGATCTGGTGACACCGCTAGATGACAACCGGCGATTCGGACTCGGTAGCGACGCCTGGGGCCTTACCTGACAGTGTCAAAGTGGGCCGCTGAACCTGCTAGAGCGTAACCACTGAGACTCCCTTCTGTCTAGGCCTCGGCGTCGCCTCAGTCCATCTAGGTTCGCTACGATTCTGCTGCGACCATGGTTCGGAAACCGGGTAAGATATCGGAAATACTCGAATTCCACTTAGTTTTGCTGGCTATTCGGTCAATTCACCGTGGGAATCTATCCGTCGTTTCCAACTGGTATTGTCCATCTCGGGAAAATCGGTGCGATAGTGCACGCCCCGCGATTCCTCGCGCCGCAGCGCGGCATCGATCAGCACCCGGCAGACAGTAAGCATATTCTGCAGTTCCCAGCCGGCCGGATCGGGCAACTGGCGCGCCAAGGCATAGTGGCACCAGCGGTCGATCGTCTGAGACGCCTGGCGCAGCTGCTCGCCCTCGCGACGTACCCCTGCTGCACGCCACATCAGGCTTTTCAAGGAATTGCGAATATCGACCAGGTCGAGAGGTTCATCGTGCTCATCGATGGGAGGATTGCTAAGGGGAGTGGCCTGAAAGCAATCGGGCTCTTCCAACGCGGCTGCCGAAGCAGCTGCGCCGGCGTGGGCGCCGTAGACCAATCCTTCCAGCAGGCTGTTCGAAGCAAGACGATTGGCGCCATGCAAGCCGCTACTGGTCACTTCGCCTGAAGCGAATAACCGCGGCAATGTCGAGCGTCCCTCTTGGTCGACCCGAACTCCGCCGATCATGTAGTGAGCTCCGGGCCGGACGGGGATAAGGTCGCGTGTGATGTCGATGCCAAATTCGGCGCAACTCTTGGCAATTCCCGGAAACCGTTTGAGTGTGAGTTCGGGGCCCAGAGGTGAAAGGTCGAGATAGACGCACGGATGGCTTAGCTTGTCCATTTGGTCCACGATGGCTCGACTGACGATGTCGCGCGGCGCCAGCTCGGCGCGATCGTCGTAGTCGGGCATAAAACGTTCGCCATGGGCATTGACCAGGAGAGCGCCCTCGCCACGGACGGCTTCGGTGATAAGAGTACGGCTGCTGCCCGCAATGTAGAGCACGGTCGGGTGAAATTGCATAAATTCCATGTCCGACAGCTCGGCGCCAGCGCGATAGGCGATCGCATGGCCATCGCCCGTGGCTACGATCGGGTTGGTGGTTTCGCGGTAGATCTGCCCGGCGCCTCCTGTGCAGAGAATGGTCTGCTTGGCCCAGATGAAGGTCTTGCCGTGATACTTGTTCCACACAAGCGCCCCGCGGCACTCTCCCTCGTGGGTCAAGAGATCGATCGTAAACGTGTTCTGCCAAATCTGGGCGGCGAGTTCTTCGCGGGCGCGTTTGATCATGGCCCGCATGATTTCTTTGCCGGTAGCATCTCCCAGGGCGTGGACGATACGGTGGTGACTATGCCCACCTTCGCGTCCCAAAGTAAGTTCGCCCGCCTCGCTGTCGAAGACCGTACCCCATTGGATGAGCTGTCGGATATGCTCTGGCGCTTCGCGAACGACCATCTCGACGATCTTGGCATCGCAAAGGTCTGCACCTGCCGAGAGTGTATCGGCCACGTGACTTGCGAAGTCATCGTCGGGCGCTAGTACCCCGGCAATGCCTCCCTGGGCATAGGAGCTATTCGATTCTTTAAGTTGGTCTTTGGTGACCACAAGCGCCGAAAGGCGCGGATCGACGGCCATTGTGGCGCGGAGTCCGGCGATCCCGCCGCCAATGATTAGCACATCGACAAAGTGATGAGGGATGCGCTTGGGATGAAAGGGGACGAGGTAACGAGGGACATTTGTGCTCATGCCTCGATTGTCGCTCAAGATGGCGCAAGTTGCCAGACCTAACCAGCAGATGCCTACTCCGCATCTGCGGTAGCAGTACCTTTGACATACGCGCGAAGATGTTGCTGATACTCTAGCGGAGTCTTGACGCGATACGAATCCTGCAGTTCGCGCAGCTTATCTTTGGCAGTTTGAGATTGAAAACCCGTGCGGCGGTCACTTCGCAAGCCAAGACTACGCAGTGCATCGTCAAGTTGTCGACGGGCGTTGCCTGCCTCGCTACCAGCGCCTTCGGCTTGCTGCTTGAGATTCTTCCAGCGGTCGACAAACTGACGCAATTCGTCTGGAGTCCACCCTAGTTTTTCCAAAAGTTTTTCGTCGGTTTCCTGCTTCTTCAATTGGTCGTCCAACTTTTCGAGGATGAGATCGGTCTTCTTGCGCGCGTAATCGAGGTTAGCTTCGTCGCCCGGTTGGGTTTCTCCGCCAGGAGGAGGCAGAGAGCTCTTGCTGCCCATGCCATCGCCCCCAGGTTGCTGGCTAGCGGGGGAACTTTCGCCTTCGGGAGAGTCCTGTCCGGACGGTTGCCCTTCGCTCGGTTCACCTTCGCCTGGGGTGCTTTGCTGAGACTCGCCCTTTTCGCCCGAAGTTTCACTGCCAGACGAGTCAGCAGGTTTGTCTGCTTGTTTGCTGCTTTCGCCAGGTTGGCCTTCGTTCGACTCGCCCGTGGCGTCGTCTGCCTGCTCCTTGTTGCCGGGCTGTTGTGAATTTTCGCCTGCTCCCGGTTCGCCAGACTGGCCGCCCCCGTCGTCGGCAGGTTGGTTTTCACCAGCGCCGCCCTTGCCCTGGGCATCGGCCTGTTGGCCTGCTCCTTCTTGGCCGCCACCGGAGCGATCACCGCCTTGGCTGCCTTCGGAATCTGACTCGGTTTGACCCTCGCCTGCGGCAGGGGGCTCCTGGTCGTCTTGTTTGTCTCCGGAAGCGCTGTCGGCCTGTTTATCTCGGGGCTTCTTGTCGCCTTGCGCCTCGGTAGCGCCCTCGTTTTGGCCTGGGTTTTCCCCAGCACCTGCGGGGGCTTGTTCCGGCGACATTCGGCCATCGGGTCCGCCTTCTTCGCGGGACTCCGTGGCTTGCTCGTTGCCCTCGGGGTTTTGCTCTGCATTTGAGGCGCCTTCAGCCCCTGGGGCTTCAGCGTCGGTTTCTTGCTGCCGGCCTTCGTTTTCAGTAGACGCGCCTTCTTTGCCCGACGCCGCCGACTCGCTGTCTTCTCCTTGGTCGCCTTGGTCCGAGTCGGCTTTGCCGTCGGCTGCGCTCTGATCCTGCTGTGGTTGCTGTTGACCGCCTCTTTCCCCTTGGTTCGTTTTCTGCGCTTGTTGGTCTTGAGCTTGGCCTGTTTGCTCATCAAAGTGTTCGGCAATTCGGTCAAACGCCTCGCCATCGTCGTCGCCATCGGGCGACACTTTTTCTTGGCGATTGCCGTTCTCGCCGCCGGCGGAATTGTCGGAGGGGTTGCCCCCTTCTTCTTGCTGCTGCGAGCGGTTGTCTTCTTGCGACTGTGAGTTTTCGTTGCCTGCCGACTTGCCGCCGGACTGGCCCTCGGAGTCAGACGGCGACTCGTCGCTTGAATCGGTCGAGTTTCCTTCGCCCGCCTGTCCTCGCTGTTGCTGCTGTTCGTCGGACCCGCCTTCGCCATCTTGGCCAGCGCCGCTTTGACCTTGGCCTTGTTGGCCTTCATTGCCTTCTTGGCCGCTTTCACCTTCTGAACCGCCGGCCTCTCCCTGGTTGCTCTGGTCGGAGTCGGGTTGGCCTTTTTCGCCCGGCTGAGGAGAATCCTGGCCCTGTTCTCCCTCGCCTTGAGACTCAGACCTCTGCTGGCCATCTTCGCCGGGTCCTACCACGCGGATTCTTTGATGTTTGGTATACGACAGATTCGCTTTGGGACGGCGGTTGTCCGCAGCGGCGCCCCAGTACTCCAGCACATCACCCACCTTCAGCTGCCGCTCCTCCGGGGTAAATTGGAGGCGACCTACGAATCGGCCCGTGTGGTTCTTGGCAAGTAACGATTCTTTGAGTACTTGTTGCCCAGCAAGTTCGCCCAGGATGGCAACGTTGCGTACCGCGAAGTCGGGGTCCCGCGCCTCGACTTCGATCACGACTTGTTCGTCGAGGCCGACGCTGACGATTTCCTCTTCGGGGCTTAGGATGCGAATCTCTGGTGCGTAGTCAGGCGTGACTTCAATCTGATACTTGGGGGGCAACTTGTTCCGCCGCCCCTCGGTTGTGACATATCGCAGGACGTAGCTTCCGTAACGCGGCGTGCGCCGATCGTCGCGAAGTTCGAGCGGAAAGCTCACGGAAGCACGTAGTCCGTCGGCCTTCAGCATCAAATCATCCCGGCCGTCTGCTTCGAAGTCGACGTGGGCCGACTCGATTGGCTGATTTGCCAGCGCCGTGATCGTGACTACCGTCCCTTCGACGGCATGAATGTCGCCTGAGTGCTGTTCTTCGTGAGACGGGTAACCTGTGTAGTCGGGATAGTCGTATCGTACGCTCTGAACTACCAAAGTAGGTCGAGCGAAAACCGAGACCTGGTAGCGAGGCGAACGGGCATCTCCGGCCTCGATCCAATAGACGAGGTCTTGTTGTACTCCGTCGCTTCCGGCCATGTGGCCTGGCAGTTTGGCTTTGAACTGCACCCCCCCCGTGGCGGCGGTCATGAGTATTTCTTGTTCGACGATCTGCTGGTCGGCGGTCGAGTAGAGCAGCCGGACAGGCTCGTCCGTCTCGAGCCCGAGCACTTCGGCCGCGACTTCGACCTGATCGCCCTTTGCGGTTTGTGTGTTACCCGGCGTGATGGCGCTAAGCTGCACTCGACTGGGAACGGTGATGTCGGACCAAGGAAGCAGCACGCGTCCGGCCGAGGCGACCAGGTCTTTGGGCGAGAGGATGCGGTAGAGAGCACATAACGCAACCACGGCGACCAGTATGTAACCAAGTCGCAGTACTGCCGAACGATCGACGACCGACTCAATGGGCACCTGTGCCAGTCGTTGAGCCGCCTGTTGTTCGATTGCTTGGTAAACTTGTTGCGATAGCTGCCGCCGATGGCTTCTTAGAAGCAGCAAGTTGAGCAGGCTATTTTTGAGCGAAGGACTGCTTTTCTCAATTGCCAGCGCCGCGTAGGCGGGGTTGATCGGCTGATGCAGCAAGGGCCAAAAGACTTGCCAGCTGTACCAAGCCACTCCTAGCAGCAGCATAATAAACAAGGCGGCTCTGGCCGTGCTGTTCCAGCCGCCGGGGATGATCCAATGCTCAAGAACGGCTGTGGCGAGCAGAAACATCAGCACACCAATCACCAGCGTGATGGTCCCGGCGGCAAGGTCGACCATCTTGAGCGAGCGGCGGGTGCGGCGAATCTGCTCATCGACCAATCGTTCTCCCTTACGAGGGATTTCCTCGCTGGAGTATTGAGGCGGTCGGGGTTCAGTCACACTGGCCATGGGTAGAGCGATTTCGTGGGTGTAGGGCAGCAGGCCGGACGCCAGGCGGTCCGCAACTTGTCGAATGGCGGGGATTCTAGTCTGTCGGCAGTCTTTGCTTCATTATAGGAGGCGAACGCCAGTTAGTAGACGGCAGCAGGCACAAATATGTTCCACCTGGGGTAGTGATAGCCGTGATTTTCCGGAAAATCATGACTTAAATCCGTCGTAGCGGCGACTCTCTGCGTAGTGCGACCCCATGCTGAGCCCCACCAAGTTTCGCGACATTGTTAGCGGCCGCCAGGCCGGCTTGCTTGCTGCATCGCTGCGCGTCTTGCTGCGTCTGGCCGAGTTTCCCTACAGCTGGGCAATGCGTTTGAGGAACTGTTGGTACGACCGCGCGTTGGCCGAGTCTCACAGTGTCGATGCCCGGGTGATCAGCATTGGCAATCTCACTTTGGGGGGCACTGGCAAGACGCCGTTGGTTCAGTGGATTGGCCGCCGGCTGCAGAGACAGGAAGTGCGTTTCGCAATCGTGAGCCGCGGTTACCGAGCCGCTCCCGCTGGTGTCAACGACGAAGCGCTGGAACTGCAATTGGCACTTCCCGATGTGCCTCACCACCAAGATCGCGATCGCGTGGCAGCGGCTCGGGAGGTCATCAAACAATACCGATCGCAAGTGATCCTGTTGGACGACGGCTTCCAGCATCGCCGCCTGGCACGTGATCTCGACGTAGTATTGCTCGATGCCACCGAGCCGTTTGGATTCGATCACGTTTTCCCTCGAGGTACTTTACGCGAACCGCTTGCCGGGCTCTCGCGCGCCGATGTCGTCGTGCTCAGCCGTGCCGATATGCTCGACGAGACCGCGCGTCGACAGGTGAGAGATCGCGTTGCTCGGTTAGCGCCCGATGTGCTTTGGTGCGAAATCGTCCATGGTCCCGACGAATTGATCAACACCCAGGGAGCGACTAGTCCTACGTCGACCCTGGCAGGAAAACGGGTGGCTGCGTTCAGCGGCATCGGCAACCCAGCCGGTTTTCGCCACACTCTGGCCACGCTCGACTGCGAGCTGATTGCCTGGCGAGAATATCCCGACCACCATCACTACACGTCAGAAGATATGGAATCGCTCGCCGAGTGGGCGGTCGGCGCGGACCTCGTGCTCTGCACTCGCAAAGATCTGGTCAAGCTTCACCACGCCGCGCTCGGCCGGGTGCCGCTCTGGGCTGTGAGCGTGGAACTTCGTTTCCTCGCCGGGCAGGAACTCCTTGAGTCAGCCCTGGACCAACTCATGGCAAGCTAGGGTCCGTTTGCGGTTGAAGCTCTCTACAGGGTCCATCCTTTGCGGTATTCGCGATGCAGAAGTTGCTGGGCGCGAGGCGAGTTGAGCGTCTTAAAGTTCTTGGCATCCCATTCAATGGTCTCGCCACTTCGGTAGGAAGCAACGGCTAACAGTACCGCCTCGGTGAGTGCGCCAGCGTAGTCGAAGTTGCAGGTAGTGGCGCCGCCCGATTTGATCGCTTCGATCCATTCATTGTGGTGGCCAATCGAACTGGCAAGGTAGGGCTCGGGAACCGTGAGTGCGGCGGCTTTTTCCTGCGGGAGCAATTGATGAGTTCCGTAGTTGGAAATAAGCGCCCCTTTTTCGCCGATGAAGAGTTGGCCGCTGTTCCAGTCGATCGGCTTTCCTTGTTCGTCCTTGATCTCATAAGTAGAGAGGATCTCTGGCCTCTTCCCGCCGTCGTACCAGGTCATCTTGACAGGCGGCAACTCGCCCCGGGCTGCATAGTCGTAGTTGACGACAATGCCCGAGGTGGCTGCTTCGGCCTGAGGCTCGGGGCCTGTTGCCGAGATGCGAGTGGGGTGCTTTAGCTTTAGCGCCCAATGGGCCAGATCCATATAGTGGCAACCGAAGTCGCCGAGCCCGCCATTGCCGTAGTCCCAAAACCAGCGCCAATGGAAGGGGTGGACGGTTTGCGCTTCGCCGCTGATTCGACTTTCGACATATTCGCGTTTCGGCGCCGGGCCGAGCCACAGGTCCCAATCGACGTGTTCGGGCTTGGCGTGGCCTGTGGTCAGTACCGCGCCGCTGTAGTCGACGCTGACCCAGACGTGAACTTCTCGCACAGGGCCGATCGTGCCGCTCTCGACGATTTCGACGACTCGGCGGTAGTTGTCGCCGGCGTGAATCTGGTTGCCCATTTGGGTGACGAGATTATTCTGGGCAGCCAGTTCGGCCAGCTTGCGTGCTTCGTAGACGGTGTGGGTCAGCGGTTTTTCGCAGTAGGTGTGCTTGCCCATCCGCATGGCCATCGCGGCAGCGGGTGCGTGCGTGTGATCGGGGGTAGCGACAATGACCCCGTCGATCTTTTCGGCTTCCTTTTCGAGCATTACTCGAAAGTCGCGATATTTGCGTGCTCCGGAGTATGTAGTTGCTGCCGCGTCGAGAAAGTTGGCATCGACATCCGCTAGAGCGACAAGGTTCTGGCTTGCGCAGCCCTGAATATTGGCAGCCGCACGGTTTCCCGTGCCGATTGCAGCCAGGTTGAGTTTCTCGAGCGAAGATTTTGACGCCAGGGCAGGGCGGGGGTTCACATACCAGGCCGTCGCTGCTGCTGTGCCGGCAAGCACGCTTCGTTCGAGAAAGCGACGTCGAGTGAGTTGGCCGGCCATGTGAGCCTCCGGGAGGTGGGGAAAATAGTAGAAAAAAAAGTTGCTGAGAGATTTCAGGTAAGTTAAACGAGATTGTACTTGCAGGCAAGTTTTCCTGGGATACGAGCCAAGCTCCTGCTAAACTGTGGGTCGCTTCGAGCCGTCCCACCGAATTGTCCTACCTAAGACCCTGACTACTGCTGCCTCGAACCAGCAAAGTTCCCAGGAGAAAATCAGTGTTTAAGATTACCCGACTCGAAGAGAAGGCTAGGAAGTTCATTCCACTCACTGCCTATGGGCTACTGTTGGCAATGGTGCAGTGTGCAGGTGGAGCCGAGATTTCGCGCGGGCCGTATGTCCAATGCGCGACCCCCAATTCGGTAGTGATTGTGTGGCGGACAACTAGCCCGACTGCTCCGTCGGTCAGGGTGGGTAAGTCGCTGGAGTCGCTCGGCCAGCAAGTGGGAGGGGAAGCGATCACTATGCGAGTTTCGGCAGACGTTGATGCGCCGGAGAATGTCCCACGTCTCTACAAAGAGCCTGCCGAGGAAGCAAACAAACGTGATCCCAACGAAGATGATCCTTCAACCGTACCCGGCACGTATCAATATGAAGCGCACGTCGAGCAACTGGAGCCGGCTACGCGCTATTTTTACGGTGTGTTCGACGGTGAGCATCGCTTGGCGGGCGGCGATGCGCAACACTACTTCGAAACTTCTCCTGTGAGAGGTAGCAAAGCGGATTTACGCATTTGGGTCGTAGGCGACTCGGGCACAGGCGAACATGATCAGAAGGAAGTGCATCGCGCGATGCAGGAGTATACTCAGGAGACTAAACGCGAGCTTGACCTTTATCTTCACGTTGGCGACATGGCCTATGGCGATGGGACCGATGTCCAGTTTCAGCGAAATTTTTTCGACATCTACCAGCCGACGTTGCGTCATACGGTTTGCTGGCCCACGATGGGTAACCACGAAGGCTATACGTCGCGCGGCATTTCAGGATTCGGACCTTACTACGACTCCTATGTGGTGCCGACTGCCGCGGAGGCTGGCGGCTTGGCCTCGGGAACTGAAGCCTATTACTCGTTCGATATTGCCGACGTCCACTTTGTCTGTCTCGATTCGCACGATCTCGATCGAACGCCCGATGGCGCAATGGCCCGGTGGTTGGTCGCCGACCTGGAAGAGGCGCAAGGCAACTGGCTCATCGCCTTCTGGCATCATCCTCCGTACACCAAGGGCTCGCACGATAGCGATAAGGAAGGGCAGCTTATTGAAATGCGCACCCACATCATGCCGATTCTCGAAGCCAGTGGCGTCGATATCGTGCTGACGGGCCACTCGCACATTTACGAGCGCAGCATGCTGATCGACGGCGCCTATGCTACGCCTACGGTTGCCGAGGGGGTGGTTGTCGACGATGGCGATGGGCATCCGCAAGGCGACGGTCCGTATCGCAAGAGCGAGGGATTAAATCCCCATGAGGGGACCGTCTCGATCGTGACCGGCCATGGCGGCGCCAGCCTGAGTCGCCGGGGGACGATGCCGATCATGCGCGAAATCATCGTCGAGCACGGCTCGGTCATCCTCGATATCAAGGGCGATACGCTGACTGGCACGATGGTCAACAAAAACACCGTCGAGCGCGATGTATTCGGCATAGTCAAGCGGGGCAAAGTCAAGGTTACGCATCTCGACAATCCTTGGCAGCCGATACACGATCTTTCTGAGATCACAGTGTTTCGGATGGCATGGCAAGACGTTACGACAGGGCAAACACCCGCCGACTGGAGCGTTGTTCGGGGCTCTCGTGGAACGCTGACGGTCGAAGCCTCGGGAGAGAAGAAACAGCTTGCTGTTCACAGCGAGGCAGAAGCGGTAATCGCGCTGTATAAAGACTTTGACGACTACATCGGAGAGTACGAAACAAGGTTTGAGTTCTCTGCGGATTCTCCTTCGCCAGCCGGGCTGGTATTTGCTTTCCAGGATCCGCAGAACTACTACGCGTATCGACTCAGCGCCAAGAGCAAGACTGGAGAGATGGTTCGTTGCGTCAACGGTATTGAGGTTGTCATGGCGAGCCGCCCGATTGATGTCGATTTCGAAAAGCCAATTAAAGTGGAAATCGAACCGCTGAAAAAACTGATCGAAGTCCAATTGAATGACGACCTGGAGTACTCGGTGAAACTTGACGAGCCGTTGCCTCCTGGCAAACTGGGCGTGATGGCCGGCGCAGGCAGCGAGGCGAACTACCAGTACCTGGCGATTCAACGAGGTGGGCCATGAGTCGAGCGAACCAATTGCGGAGCGTCTGGTTGGCCTATGTGACGCTGGCGTGCTCGCAATTCGCCTGCGCGCACCATAGCCCGTCGGAGGTCATTGAGGCACTGACTGAGCAGATGGTCGCTGGCCAAGGAACCGCTTCCTTGTTGATCCGTCGCGGCGACGAATATCGCGCGATATGCGACGAGCAATCGGCTGCGATCGACTACCAGGCGGCACTCGAATTGGAACCAGGCTCGCTGCCCGCGCTCTACGGACTGGCTCACGCCTGCTTCCGCCTGCAACTTCCAGACAAGGCCAGCAGCGCCTGCCAGCGAGCGATCGCCGTGGCTCGCAACCCGGACGAAGCAGGGGCTTTTCATGCCTTGCTGGCGCGCATCCGTGAGCAAGAGACTGATTGGAGCCAGGCTTTGAATGAGTGGCAGAAATCTCTCGAATCTTCTAAGCCCGAAGTCGACTGGTATCTGGGCAAAGCGCGGGTGTTGAGCAAACTAGACCGCGATCAGGCTGCTCGTGACTCGCTGGAAATAGCAATCAAGCGAAACCCGAGTGTGGTGTTGCAACGTGCATGGATTCGGTCACTCATCCATTGCGGTGCAGCAAGTGAAGCTTCCCTGGTAATTGAGGAAGGCCTGAGTCGTGCGCGCTGGAAAGGTTCGTGGCTTCTGCTACGGGCTCAGCTGGAGCTTTCGCAAGACAAGCTGGCAGCAGCCCGACACGACGCTGCCAGGGCTTTGCAGGAGATCGATGCTCGCTTGGAACAGAACCCTGGGAATCCCTGGCTTATTGCCGATCGCCAGCAAGTGTTGACCATACTAGTGGACTAGAAAGCGAGCCTGCGTTTAATTCTGGAATCAATATCATGCGCTACCTTGTCGAAGCTACGGTGAAGCCAGGTTGCGAACATTCGTTGTTGTCGGCAATCGACAATGGTACTCTCGGGCGAGGCTCGGTTGCCGGCGGCGAGTATCTGCGCAACATGGCTACGGCCAGGATCTCTGAAGAGGGCGTCGTCTCTTGGGTCGAAGTCTGCTATTGCTGCGAACCGTTGCAGGAAGAACGCCCCTACTGGGAAACGCACTTTGACCTACTCAGAGTCAGGAATGCGCATGCACGGAAGAACTGCCGTCACGAGAACGGCATCGAGCCGCGCGCTTGTGAACAATGCGATTGCACCGCGAAGCTCGAGGAGCGTTTGGCAGCGCAAGGCCAAAGATTCATCGATGCCCTGCGCGAGAAACTCTTGCGGCCAGAAGACTGAGTGGCGGAAAAGCGAGGTTCAGGCCGCCGCTGGCAAGAGAGCGAATCCCTGTTGCCAGTCACTTTGCGGGACGCACTTCGATGTTGTTGATCAGTCGTTCGTACTCCAGCACGCCCATCGCGGCGTGTTGTGCAATCTGCTTCGAGTAGTAGGTGCTGCAGAGTCCTTCGAGAACAACGGCATTTTCTGATACGTAGACCTTTAAGTCCCGAATGCGGCATGGCAAACGCGATTCTATGCGCTGCAGGATGCAATCTGCTAATTGCTCGGCATGGGTCTCAGAGATCAGCGCGGAGGCATCGAGCGACGATCTCCGCAGGTTGTTTCGTTCGGCCACGGCGTAAGTGATGCCTGAAAAGAGCTTAGACGCCGATGTAGAATTCATGTCAGGTTGCTTCCGGTCAACAGAATAAATCATCTCCAAACCTCCGTGCACGCACTTCGGTAGTTAGATTGGCGCCCATTGCCAATCTATCCCGCTCTGCATCTACGGGTCAACACGAACTGGAGTTTGTTAAAAAATCTTTACAAATGGAAAGAAAAGAATAGCCTGGGTATAGCACTGCAAGCTGGGTGGTGAGGCAGGCTCAGGAGAGCTTTTTCAGCTCAACTAGTTTCGCAATGACTTGGTTTGATAGCTCAGCAGGCGACTGGCAATTGGCATCGAGAACGAGTTCAGGGTGTTCTGGCGGCTCGTAAGGTGCATTGATTCCCGTGAAATTGCTGATCTCTCCAGCACGTGCCTTTTGGTAGAGTCCCTTGGGATCGCGCGATTCGCACACCTCCAGCGAGGCATCGACGAATACCTCGATAAAATCGCCGGGCGACATGCTGGCACGCACCGCGTCACGATCTGCCCTATACGGGCTGACGAAGGCGGTAAGTGTGATCAGGCCTGCATCGCACAGCAGGCCGGCCACGGCCCCGACGCGGCGGATGTTCTCTTCGCGGTCCTGCTTCCCGAATCCTAGTCCAAAGCGAGCGCCAAACTCTTCGCCGTATCGTTCGGCCAAAATCTGCGGAGTAGCGTTCAGCCCATGTCGGACATTGTCGCCGTCGAGCACATAGGTGTGCATGCCCCGCTGGTGCAGCAGATGATCGACCAGGTTGGCAACGGTGCTTTTCCCTGAACCGCTCAGTCCGGTAAACCAAACCACACAGCCGCGATGTTTGTTCAGTTTCTCGCGATCTTCACGCGAAATTGCGTGCTCGTGCCAAACAACAATGGGTTCGTTCGGGTCAGGCATTATCCAGGGCTCTCAAGGCGTTAATGTGCTTTGGAAGGAGCAAAACAGCTGATCAGGGAAGATAGCGGACGATCTGTGTATTCTGACTAGAATTCTCAAGGTGAGTTTACGTGGATTAACGGCTTAAACCACACGCTCGTCAGTCGGCAATGCCGGCTAGTTCGCACAGGTTGGCAGAAAGCACTGGTTGGGGGCAACTCCAGACGAGAAAGAACAGCGCCTCGCGGCACCAGCGACCGGCGAGATGGCCCAGGACGTAGCCGGTGCCTTTGGCCGCCGCCAGGGCTGCTTGCGACGTCCGCAGAGCCAGACTGTTGGCTTTCTGACGAAGTTGCTCGGTCGAGCAATCGGGCTCGCCTCGCACAACGGCAAATAGTCTGTCGAGCGTTTGACGATGGTCCTCGCGCAATGCGGCCAGCGCTGGTTCCAGGTCGGGCCTTCGTTCTGATTCGCTTGCCAGATAGTCGATCGCGGCCGCAGATAATCCCAGGGCGAGGGTCGAGGTCTCGTGTCCGCCGGTGCTGGCACCGATGCCCTGCAACATGACATTCTCCGTCGGGCCGGCCAGCACGAACTCGTTGTCGACAAAGACGCTATCCAGTCGTAGCTCTCCTGTACGGCTGGCAGAGACTCCGACCAGTTGCGCCGGTTCAGGCGCCGAGACGCCCGGCAACTCAGTCGGCAGCGCCACGAGCAATTGCTTTTCGGTCGGGGCATCGTCGATCATCAAGGTGGCGCCAATCACCACGTGGTCGGCTTCGGCAGCGCCGGTTACCCACGGGCTGAGACCGTCGAGCACAAACCCGCCTGTAGACTGGGTTGCCCGCAATACCGGGCGTGCCAGATGGCGTCGGCTGGTGGTGAGGTGAGAAATACCCACAGTAGCAAAGATCGATCCTTGGGCCAACTCCGGCAGCAGGCGTTCTTTGAGCGTCTGATTCGTACTGCTGGCAATGCGCCGGCACGCGCCGGTTCGCTGGGTAAGTATAAATGTGGTCGTCAGGCATGCACTACTTAAGGCGAGGTAGCCGCGTACTACGGCCTCGGTTTCCCAGCCTTGGCCGCCCCACTGAGGGTCGACAAACCATTCGTACACACCGTAGTCGGCGCAGAGCTGCAGTTGCTCGGCGGGCCACTGTTCGGTTCGGTCCATGCCGTCGGCTAGCTTGGCAAGCTCGACGCGAAGCTGGTCTAAGGCCAGATCGTCGGGCGAAGTGATTCTTGTGGCAGGCATGACTTAGCGGAAGTGTAAGCAGTCGAAGTTGCGCAATTGCAAGGACCATTGTAACGTTGAAGGTTCTTGTCGGCTATTGGCCGAGCACGCACCCCTAGTGACTCGATTCGCGGGCCTTGCCGCGTTCCAAAAAGTTGGGCTTCAGCTTTTGGATTGTCGGCGAGTTGCTGCTATGCTGTGAGCTACGAATTGTTCGCTTACTTGGCCAGACAGGGAATCTCCGAACGTGAAGATCGATACCGAAGCTAGAGCACTGAGCGTAAAGACTGTTATTTGGGCGGCGGTATTTAGTGCAGCATACTTCGCAGCCGCTGGAGCTTTGCAGGCCGAGACAGCAAGGGGCGTGGTATTCGACGATCGCAATTCCAATGGTAGCCGCGATGCGGGGGAGCCGGGTATCGCGGGCGTACACGTTTCTAACGGCGTCGAAGTCGTTACGACCGACGCCCAGGGCAAGTACGAGATCGGAGTCGATGACGATACGATCATTCACGTTATCAAGCCACGGGACTGGAAGACTCGGATCGACGAGTTGAATCTGCCGCGTTTCTATTACATCCACAAGCCGGCCGGTTCGCCGGACGCCGGCTTCAAGTTTCGTGGCGTAGAACCGACGGGACCATTGCCCGAATCGGTCGATTTTCCGCTGACCGCTTCGCCCGATCCTGAGGAGTTTACGGTCATCTTGGTGGGCGATCCACAGCCTTATAGCCGAGAGCAAGTCAGGTTTTACGCCAACGATGTGATTGCCGAACTGGTAGATACTGAGGCCGTGTTCGGCATGTCGATGGGCGACATCGTAGGCGACGATCTCACGCTCTTCGATGCGGTGAACGCTGTGCAGGGGGTCGTGGGTATTCCGTGGTATAACGTGATGGGCAATCACGATATCAACTACAGCGCGCCGAACGATCAATACTCCGATGAGACGTTCGAACGAGTTTATGGGCCGGCCAACTACGCCTTTCAATATGGGCCGATCCACTTCATTGTGCTCGACAATGTCCGCTGGATTGCGGCGACGAAAGAGATCAAAGGACACTATGAAGCGCGGCTCAGCGAAGATCAGCTGAAGTTTGTAGAAAACTATGCTGGGCGCGTGTCGCGCAAAGATCGCATTGTCGTTTGCGTGCACATTCCACTGACTCACATGGACAACGAGGGCACCCAAGAGTTTCCGGAACTGCTGAAGATTCTTTCCGGCCACCCCCACACGCTTTCGTTTTCGGCCCATACCCATCGGAACGACCACTTCTTTTCAGGATCGGAGCAAGGCTATACGCCGACGGAGGCCACTGAGCATCATCACCACAACGTGGTAACGGGCTCGGGCAGTTGGTGGCGAGGCATCAAAGACACGCGAGGTATACCGCTGACGCCGATGGCCGATGGGGCCCCGAACGGGTACGTCATCGCTACTTTTCACGGCACGCAATACCGCTTGCGATATAAGGGAGCTCACATGCCGGAGGACTACCAGATTGCGGTCCATACGCAGGAAGTAGTCGATGTGGCAGACACCGCGGCGGCCCAGGTCGTGGCCAATGTCTTCAACGGCAGCGCGAAGAACAAGGTGCGGATGCGCGTACGTGGGCACGGCGATTGGATCACCATGGATCGCATTCCGCAGACCGATCCTGCGTATGAAGCGGCTTATCAGCGCGACGTAGCGACAGCCGACGGCAAACGCGATGTTCTGCCGGCGCCGAGAATCTCGGGGCATATCTGGAGCGCGCAGCTGCCGGCGGCAATTGCTCGTGGCGTGCATATTCTGGAAGTGGAGTCGACCGACATGTTTGGCCAGGTCGATCGGGGCATTCGCCTTATCGACATCGACGAGGTAGCAAAGGCCGGGGAAAAATAGCCTGAGGCTTTTTCGTTGAAAGAGCCGCTATTGCCCAGTATGGCAAAAGGCAATTTGAAAGATACCAGCTGGCGGTTGGTTGTACCGCGCTGTACCGGCCACTCTTTCTGCCGGACTAACAGCCCGCACAACCGTTAAAGGCGGAATGCTATAGTTGTAGTGCGGTCATCTGTACTTCGACTGCCATGTTTCGACTTGCCTGGATCTCGTAAGAGGATGGATGTCTATGAATCCTGAATTGGTGAATACTCCGAGCGTAAGCGTCCCGCCAGCGGTGGCGGGGACAAGAGAAGACGGCTTTCAAGCGGTCGACGCGCTGCTGAGTCGCTTGGATAAACTACACAGTTCGCCGGTGGTTGCGCTCCAAGTTATGGAGCTGACCAAAGATCCTGATTTCGAGATGAGCGACGTTGCCAGGTGTTTGGACAACGATCCTGCTTTGGCGGCTTCGATTTTGCGATTGGTCAATTCTTCCTACTACGGCCTTTCTCAGCCAGTGACGAGTTTGCCGCATGCGGTAACCTATCTGGGGCGTGGGCCGTTGCGCCTGGCAGTCTTGAGTTTCGGGCTGGTGAAGACCTTCGTCACCGGCGCTCCGGCACAATTGCATCAGATGTACTGGAAACGCTCGCTGACGATGGCATCCGCAGCCAGGAAATGCGCAGAAATGTCAGACGATCTCGCGTCGCATCCCGACTCAGCGTTTGCTGCAGGTTTGCTGGCCGATTTGGGGATGCTTGTTCTGGCACAGCTCGAAACCGAGCGGTATCTCGAGCTTGCTGAGGAACCGGACCATACGATTCAGTTGGTCAAGAAGGAACGAGAAGAGTTTGGTTTCGATCACCTGCTGGTAGGCCAGCGCTTGTTGTTGAAATGGGACTTGCCGAGTCCGTTGATCGAAGCCGTGGCGTCGCACCATACGTACTTGCCGATTTCGCCGTCGCTGAACCATATTCTCCTTGCCGCAAACCTGCTGACCGAAGTGCTGTGGAATCCGGCAAGCGACTACATGCCTCTGCTGCAGCAGGTTTTGATTCGGCGCATGGGGCTGGGGGTCGACGATCTGATTACTCTGGCCTTGGCCACCCAAACGGCGATGGCCGAGAGCATGGAGATCTTCGGCGTCCGGTTAGACGGAGAAATCGATTTGGAAGCCGTCGAACAGCAAGCGCGAGAACAATTCGAGCAGGCTGCACTTGATTCGGAAGACTATCTCGGAGGGCTTGAGACGCTAGTAACGGTCTTGTGACAATAGATCCCTGGGCTGATTTGATGCGCAGGGATCAATAAAACACTACCCATCGCATTCGTTCCGACCCGTAGCGCAAGTAGACGGAAGGTCTATTTCGTCTCCTCGCCGGGGCGATCCGACTCGGCCAGGCGGACCATTTTCCAGACTTGCGACTCGTTGGGTCCAAAGTGGACCAGGACCTCGGTTTCGTCTTTCGTAAGGTTGTAGATGCTTGTTTCCATCACCATGTCAGGGTTCTTGCTCTCGGGAGCGTACCAGGCAGCCCGTTGGGTCTCCGCATCGACATAGCCTTCAACGTCATAACTGACGCCTGTGGTTTCGTTGTAGAACGTGCCGGAGATAACAGAGTCTTTGCTGATCGCCAGTTGCAGGTACATTTGGCTAGCGCCGACGTCGCTGCTGGTGAGTGCGAAAACTCCCAGCGGCAGCCACTCCGTATCCTCAGCCGCTGCTTCCGTAATCGGCGGCGCCGATTCTGCTATCGTCGAGGCTTCCTCGTAGTACTGCTGGGCAGTACCGTACTGTTGTCCGTCGACATACACAGTATCGCCTTCGTAGTAAACCGAGCCGCCTGCGCCATAGGTATAATAAACAGGTTGTGTCCATCGGCCTACGACCCATCCGGTGAGTCCCGCCACGGTTGCCGGACGCCACCAATAACCGGGACGATAGTGCCCATACCCCGGATGGTTGGGATTCCAGGGGCGATTGTAGCCAGGACGATGGGGCCGATAGCCTGCGTAAGGAGGTCGGGTGCCGGGTGGCCGTACGTTTGGCCGATCGCCCGGCCTGTTAGGCCGGCCACCTACGCCAGGTCCTCCTGGGCCTTGGCCAGGAACTCTGGCAGGCAAGGTTGTCGCGCCCGATTCGAACCAACTGGGCATGTCTGGCCGCTGTCCTGGATGATTGCCAATTCTGGACTGGATTTGGTCGCGCGTGGGAACTCGGTTCATGCCTCCTGAAGTGCCAGGTCGTGATATGCCTCCTGGGACGCCTGTTGCTGGTCGAGTAGCGGGTCTGTTGGTCGGCTGATCTAGAAAGCCTCCTCCCGGGCGTGGTCCGGACGTTGGCAGTTGACCGGGCCGCGAGACCGCGGGTGAACGGTTTCCCTGTCCTTGCTGTAGGCGTTGTCCACTGGGCCGTTGCGAAGGCACCCCCGAGGGTCGCTGCATTTGTGGACGGCTCTGAGAAGGAGTCCGGCTCATCGAAGGCGAACGATTCATGGCCGCCGAGCGACCGCCCCCGCCCCTGGAGCCTCCGGCTCGGCTACCACCTCCGCGACGTTGGGCAAAGAGATCGGTATTTGCTCCGAGAATGACAATCAGAACGGCGATCAGGATTCGCAAAGAAAGTTTCTTCATGGGAGTGATTCCTGCCTCAGTATTCCAGTGGGCTGGCCAAGCGATCGGGCGGGGCCGACCTCTCGGTACAGGGAGTTATCATTCGTCGAGCAGAATTACTTTTCCTCTGGCGTTGCTTCTGCTGTCGGCGAAGTCTTTTCCTCTGGCGGTCCATCGGACTCTCGGCGAGTGATGGTCACCTCTTCAACATTCGGCAAAAGCTCGCCATCGAGCTCGCGATTGACCGACTGCCAGCGAATAGTATTTTCGTCGACTACGGTATACACGTTGAGCGAAGAAGCAAGTTCGCCTGTTGACAAAACGAATTGGGTCTTCACCATCCAGCGATTGCCATCCCGCGTCCACAAGCCTTCGCCAAAACCTCCTTCGGAATCAAACGTCCATGATTGAATCTGCTGTGTTGCGGCATTCCACCCGATGACTTGGGTCCCTTCGAGCACCACCTGATTGTCTGCAGTGACAGCAAACGAACGATTCAGAAAGCTACGGTTTCTGGTCCAGTGGCAAACTGCAGAGATTCCCTGCTCGCTATCCGCTTCGCCCCATTCGCCAACCATCCAGGCCAACTGCTCCAAACCCATTTCTTCAGCGGGCTGCGTCTCTTCGGCTTCTTGAGCCAAGACTGGTACAGTCCCGAGCAGGCCAATGCAGACAACGGCAAAACTAACTCGTGTGAAACAACAGGGTGTTAATGTCATGACAGCTACTTTTTGCTGAGGTAGGAATTGCTGCTGGCCATTTAAAGATGACGATAGTATCAGTAGTTAATTGTTGCAGGGCGGACAGGCAAAGACAACGCGCGGTCAGATTCTCGTAGAAAACTGCTTCCCAAGCGGCGCAGATTCTCGCCGCAAAGCGGCTTACCGGCTGGCTGATATTGGGCGAACCCTCTGAGGACGCGCTTAAGTTCGACGCAGCCGGCGCGCGACTGTCTTGGAAAAGGCGGTTGACCAATAGCGATGTGACGAACGGAGCGGGTTACGGCATATTCATCTTCGCGCTGACCCCGCCGGCGGCAACCAGATAGGAGTGCTTCACATAGTCCATAACCATGCGATGCGCGCTGAAGCGGGCGGCTAGGGTAGCGATTGAGTTGGTCATCCGCTCGATCCACTGGCGAGGCAAACCATCGGCGTCCCGTTTGTAGAACAACGGAATCACTTCCTGGCTAAGTACGCGCAGCAATTCTTCCGCGTCGCGCTGGTCGCCGATTTCGGTGTCGACATGTTGGGTGCCGTGGCCGATGGCAAATCCGTTCTTGCCATTAAAAGCTTCGGCCCACCAGCCGTCGAGCACCGAGCAGTTCAGTCCGCCATTGAGGACGACTTTTTGGCCGCTGGTGCCCGAAGCCTCCAATGGTCGTCTTGGATTGTTCAGCCAGACATCGACACCCTGGATCAGGTGCCGCCCGACGTTGATGTCGTAGTCTTCGATAAAGACAATACGACCGGCGAACTTGGGGTCATGACGAAGGTTGGCGATTCTCTGGATCAGTTTCTTGCCGGGCTCGTCGGCCGGATGTGCTTTGCCGGCAAAAATAAACTGCACTGGCCGGTTGGAATCGTTAACCAACTGTGCAAAACTGTCGAGATTCCTCAGGAACAGGTCGGCTCGCTTGTAGGTGGCAAAGCGACGCGCAAATCCGATCGTGAGGGCAGCCGGATCGAGAACGTTCCTCGCGGCCTCGATCGCATTTTCGTTTTCGTCGCGGTGCCGGCATTGACGGCTCATGCGTCTGCGGACGAACTCCAAAAGGCGGCTTTTCAGCGCATTGTGAGTTTCCCAAAGTTCGCCAGGGTCGACTTCATAGATCTTTTGCCAGACCTCGGTGTTGCCCATTTGATGCTGCCAGTTGGCTCCCAGGTATTTGTCGTACAGCGACTGCATAGGATAGGCCAGCCAACTCGGCACATGCACGCCGTTGGTGATATGGCCGATAGGAATTTCCTCTTCGACCCGCCAGGGCCAGAGATGAGCCCACATACGTCGTGAAACGTAGCCATGCAGCGAACTGACGGCGTTTGCGCGTCGCGATAGCTTCAAGCCAATAACGGTCATGCAGAATGATTCGCCTTCGTTCTGCGGCTCGACGCGGCCAAGGCCCATCAATTGCTCTCTGGAAATGCCCAACTGCTGGCGGAGAGGTCCCAAATGCTCCTCGACCAGATCCGCTCCGAAGCGATCGTGACCTGCAGGAACTGGGGTATGGGTGGTGAAGACGGTTCTCTGGGCGACTTCTCGCAGCGCGTCGTCAAAGGACAGGCCATCGTCGCTCATCCGTTCGCGAATCACTTCGAGTGGAGCAAAGGCGCTATGACCTTCATTCAGGTGATAAACCCCCGGGAAGATGCCCAAGGCACGTAGCGCCTTCACGCCCCCGACCCCGAGAACCAGTTCCTGTCGAATCCGTGTGCGGACGTCGCCGCCGTAAAGTCGCGAAGTGAGCTCGCGATCTTCGGGTCGATTGCCCTCTACGTCGCAGTCGAGCAAATACAATGGCACTCGACCGACCCGCATCAACCAAACCTTCGCTTCCAGCTGGCCATCCAGGGTATCGATAAACACAGAAATCGGTTGTCCCTGAGCGTCGCGCGCAGGTTCCATGGCCAGGTTTTCGACCTTGGTGTCGAGGTATTCCTCGTATTGCAAGCCGTTGATATCCAGTCGTTGCTTGAAATAGCCTTGGTCGTAAAAAAGACCGATCGCTACCAGCGGTACTCCCAACCCGCTGGCACTCTTGATGTGATCGCCCGACAAGACGCCCAGTCCGCCTGAGTAAATGGGCACCGATTCGTGGATGCCAAACTCAGCGGAGAAATACGCGACCGGGCTGGAGCCAAGCACCCCTGCCTCTCTTGCTCCCCAGGTTGTTTGGGAGTTGCTCAAATACTCTTTCAGACGCCGGTGTGCTTGATTGATTCGAGTGTAAAGCACCATCTCCGAAGCGCGCTGGGCCAACTGGTCCGGGGTCATTTCCGACAACAGGGCAACGGGGTTGTGGTCGAGTTGTCGCCAGCGCACTGGATCGAGGTCGCGAAACAGATTCACGACTTCAGGATGCCAACTCCACCAGAGATTATTGGCGACAGCGGTGCACTTGTCATAAAGAGCGAGAGGCGTAACTTCGGTCCAGTTCTCGCGCGAGGTTCTCTCCTCCGTAGGAGGGATTTCTGTTTGGCTCATGGCAGTAAGTTTCCTGTTCAGTGCGCCCAGCTGCTTCCAGCACCAGAACTGGTTGAGTCAACTGAGCAAACTGTATGATGGCGGCCATCTGGGCCGCATGGTTGTAAAGCTGTTTAGGCAAGCTGCCTGGAACTGCCGGGATTATAGCGTAAGGCCGTAAATAGGCGATGCGAATATCTCGGCCAAGAGTCGGCGGATCAGACGCTCCCCCTCAGGGATGGGGGCCGGCTGTGGGAAGCCGCGGTGTGCGCCATTTCCGCAGTTTTCCTAGTTTTCGGGCGATCGGGAAGGGAGCCAATTGCCAGGGGTGTGCTACTGGCGTCAGAAGGAGAGAAGCTGTTTCTTGCCGGACATCGGCACGGTTTCTCTCGTTCTCAGCTAGCAGCCGTTCATTGCAGAGCCGGGTACGAGTTCGTAGATTGGGGCTGGATACGCGGGTTTGACGACGAGAAGAAGCCTTTTGGAGATGACCCACACTGATGACGCTTGCCCAGGCATACGGTCCCGGAAGATTCGGGCTTTCTTTCGAGCTATTCCCCCCCAAGACCACTGCAGGGGTGGATAGCCTGTTTAAGCATGTGGGCCGACTCGTGGCCTACGATCCGAGCTACATTACCTGCACCTATGGAGCAGGGGGCACCACGCAGGATCGTACATTGGATGTCATTGCCGAGGTCCACGAGAGGTATGGACTGCCTGTTGCGACGCATCTGACCTGTGTGGGACGGACGCCCAGCCAGTTGAAGGAATACTTGGAGTCGGCTGTCGAACGCGGCGTCGAGAATGTCGTTGCTCTCAGGGGCGATCCGCCTCAGGGGGAAACTGAATTCCGCCCGGTCGACGGAGGATTCTCCTATGCCAACGAACTGGTCGAGTTTGTCCGCCGCGAGTTTCGCGAGATGGGAATCGCCGTTGGCGGGTACCCCGAGGTGCACCAGCAAGCTCCGAGCGCCGAGGTCGATTTGCAGAACCTCAAACGTAAGGTCGACGCCGGCGCCGACGTCGTCATAACCCAGTTGTTTTATGACAACCACGATTTTTTCGATTTCCGGGAGCGTTGCGAACGGGCGGGAATCCGGGTTCCGATCGTCCCGGGACTCTTGCCTGTGACCAATGGCGGGCAAGTGCAGCGGATTGCCTCGCTGTGCGGCGCCAAACTGCCGCCGCAGTTCGTAACAGATTTGGAGAAGTATGCCGACGACCCTGAGGGGCAATTCGAGGTCGGCGTCGAACAAGCCACCAGACAGACCGCCGAGTTGCTATCGGCTGGCGTGCCCGGCATTCACTTCTACGTGCTGAACAAGTCGGCAGCCACAGAACGCGTGTTATCCAGTGTCAAACTGCCGAGGTAGATCGCAGATGGACGACACCTCGCCAGCCTCTTCGACCCATGATCTTACCGGGCAAGTAATTGGCGACTACCACGTACTTCGGCGTCTAGGATCGGGAGGGATGGCCGAGGTCTATCTGGCCGAGCAAAAGTCGCTCGGTCGCCAGGTGGCGCTCAAGGTGTTGCATCCCCGGCTGGCGAGCGACGGCAATTACGTCCAGCGATTTCTGAACGAAGCCCGAGCCGCGGCTTCCCTGGTCCACCCTAACATCGTGCAGATTTATGAGGTAGGACAAGCCGCCGGTGTGCACTTCATTGCCCAGGAATATGTCCAAGGAGACAATCTCGCACATGTCATGCGGCGCGAAGGAGCGTTTCCTCCGGGGTTGGTTCTCGAGGTGCTTCGACAAGTTGTTTCGGCGCTGTGCAAGGCTCAGGAATTGGCAATCGTTCATCGCGATTTGAAACCAGAGAACATCTTGCTGAGCCGTTCGGGCGAAATCAAAGTGGCCGATTTTGGCCTGGCGCGAGTTCTGAATGTCGATAGCAAGACGCTCACCCAGGTCGGGGTGACCATGGGGACGCCGCTCTACATGAGTCCCGAACAAATCGAGGGCAAATCGGTCGATGCTCGGAGCGACATCTATTCGCTCGGGATCACTTGCTATCACTTGCTCTCCGGCGAGCCGCCTCACGACGGCGATACCGCCCTGGCCATTGCGGTACAGCACCTTAACAGCAAGCCACGACCGTTGGACGAGGTGCGGCATGATCTCTCTCCCCGTCTGACGCGCATCGTGCATCGGATGATGTCCAAGCAGCCGGAAGGCCGACAGAGCAGCCCGCACGAGTTGCTCGCCGAGCTCCGCAATCTGTCGAACGAAGCAGTCGAGGAAGGTTGGGCTGAGGGCTCCGAAAGCTGGTCGCTGGTAGAAAAGATTGCAGCCAGCAACACTGCGGCCGAGGCAACCGCAGAGTTGAGCAAACTCATGCGAGCGGAGTCAGGACTGGCCCACGCCAGCCGGAGTTGGGGCCGAATCGCGGCGGCCCTTTTGCTGGCGATCGTAGCAGGCGGCGCGATCGGACTGTTGACTCGCCCATCGTACTACTTAGCGGGGCCTCGAACCTCGGTAGTTCCGATTCGGTCATCGGCCGCGGCACAACTCTATCATGCCAAAATGAACGATAGTGAAGCCGCCTGGCGGGCAGTCTGGGAAGAGTTTCCCGACGCTGACTCCTACCTGCATCAACTGGCTCGGCAAGGGCTTGTACGGCATCTGTTGTTTGTCGCTGAGGACTATCGCGAGGCCGAGAGAATCCTTGAGCAACTGCAACAAAACGGCGGCTCCGGCAGCGCCGAAGAATCGCTCCAGGCATTTGTTTACGCGGGCTTGTGTATCACCTACGAACGTATGGACCTAACCCGAGAAGCGCGCGACGCACATGCCGGGCTGACTTCGGACATGAAAGATTACCTCAAACGCGTCGAAGGGCAGCTCGATACGATGATGCAGGCCTCGCTCGAGCGGCTTGGAGAGTGACTTTCTGCTCCCTGCTGGCTGGAGCGATTCTTTG
The DNA here is from genome assembly GCA_020427155.1 of Planctomycetales bacterium. Taxonomy (GTDB): domain Bacteria; phylum Planctomycetota; class Planctomycetia; order Pirellulales; family Lacipirellulaceae; genus Bythopirellula. Next base: position 30,416 of record JAGQOW010000013.1, read on the forward strand.
AATCAATGCTCCGAACGGCTCCAGACGACAATCTGGCCAATCAATGCCCAGAGGGACACGAAGACGATAGCGGCCGTGAACTGTAAGACCTGAATTGTCATAGCGCCTCGGTAGAAGTGATCGAGTAGCTTCGACCTTAGCGAAGCCTCGACCTGGTCGAATTTGCACTCCTCTTACTTCGTCTTGCTGCCGCTGCTGGCGGCACTCTGTCCAGGCTTCCCATTACCGATTGCCTAGGTGGCATAACGGTTCGAAGCGTCGCCAGCCGATTGTGACCGCACCAGGTGTGCTAGGGGCGAGCCAGCAGGAATAGGCCATTTCAGGGGGGTACAGAAATAGTGTACAAATGTATATTTTTTGGCCACCGTTTATGCTAGATTTCTGTTCTGTCGAAGCCCATTTTGCTTCCCCGCAGGGGACCTCAGGAGGACAGAACAGTGACCCAAGAGCCCGATTCCAATTTTATCGAACCGGCAGAAGACCAAGCTTTCGATTGGGACGACCGCGCACCTGCCGAGCCCGCAGACGACCGTTGGGACGCCTTTTTGGCCGATGACGATCAACTCGATCCGCTACCCGAGCCAGGTGACTTCTGGATCGATTCTGACGGCCATTTCGACGAGTCGGCTGGCTGCCAAGAGCCACTTTGCGCCAACTGAGTCCCAATCCTTTGTCCCCGGAGACGCTACCATGTTGCCCCTTGCGCTGGTCGAGGAGATTCGTCGCCTGCTCGACGAAGGACAGCTATCGCATCGCAAGATTGCCGCCAAGTTGAATGTTAGTCGCGGGACGGTCGGGGCGATTGCCAGCGGTCGCCGTGGGATTTACGGTCGAGAGCCCGATCTCTCGAGCAACGTCCTGCCTTGCCAGGATTTGACGCCCGAGCGCTGCTCCAGTTGCGGGGCCATGGTCTACAAACCCTGTGTGCTCTGCAATGCCCGAGCGTACCAAAGTCGTCAACAGCGGCTCTTGCTGTTGGCCAGACCCCGTAGCGGCAATCGGCGGCGAGTGGCCTGACAGCGGTCGAGTGGTTTTCTTGCAGCAGTTGAATCTGCTAGGCTGAGGCACTTGTTGTGCTCAAAGCAGTGGGTATCTCGTTCCAGCAAGGTTATCGATGATGAAGCCTGGTGTCCGAAAGCTTGTCCGGTACTTTTTGAGGGTGGTCATGGCACTGCTTTGCTTGCCGTGGGGCGTGCCTGACGTCTCAGCGAATGAGGCGGCCAGCGAGCAATTTGCCAAGCTGCTCGATGAGATGTGGGAATTCGAGCTGCGCGAGTCCCCTCTGTTTGCTACTTCGGTAGGCGACCATCGCTTTGACGATCGATTGAAATCGGTGTCGTTGGCCGACAGCGAGCGCCGTAACAAGGCTCAGGAAGCATTCCTGCAGCGGCTTGAGGCGATCGACCGCGAGCAGTTGGAGCCCGACGATCGGATGAATCACGACATCATGAGCCGGCAATTGCGCGACGATTTGGCGGAGCACCGCTTTGGGAGCCATCTGACTCCGGTGACCCAGCGCAGCGGATTTCACATTAGTTTTCCTGAGTTGCCTCAAGACGTGCCGCTTCATACGGCCGCAGAGCACGAGAATTATATCGCACGCCTGCGGGCATTTGGCAGTTATGCCGACGGCCACATGGAACTCATGCGGGCGGGCATTGGGGCCGAGTTGGTGTTGCCGGCCGTTGTGCTCGAGGGCTGGGAGGCAACGGTCGATGCCCAGATTGTCGATGACCCGACCGAGAGCTTATTCTACAAGCCCTTCTTGAAGTTCCCTGCGACGGTTGCTGCAAACGAGCATGCGCGGCTGAGGAAGGAAGCGAGCGAGGCGATAGCTGGGGTGATCGTGCCGACCTACCAGCGGTTTCGCAGGTTCATGTCTGAAGAGTATGTACCGCGAGCACGAAGTTCGATCGGTGCTTCGGCGCTGCCCGGCGGGCGCGACTTTTATCGGCATCGTGTGCGAAAGTACACGACGCTAGATACGACGCCCGAGGAAGTCCACCAAATCGGTTTGGCGGAAGTCAAACGCATCCGCGGCGAAATGGACGAGATTATTCGTCGTGTCGAGTTTGATGGGGACTTTGCTGCTTTTACCACATTCCTGCGCGAGGACCCGCAGTTCTATGCGAAGACTTCTGAAGAACTGTTGAAAGAGGTTGCCTTTGTACTGAAGACGATGGATGGCCAACTGCCAACGCTCTTTGGCTCGCTGCCCAGGATGACGTATGGAGTGCGGGAAGTGCCCGCCTACGTGGCGCCGCGAAGCACGGCAGCCTACTACGAGCGGCCCAGTGGCGACGGTACCAAGGCCGGCTTTTTCTTTATGAATACGTATAACCTCAGCAGTCGGCCGTTGTATACGGTTGCGGCACTATCGCTCCACGAGGCAGTGCCGGGGCATCATCTGCAGATTGCGCTGCAGCAGGAACTGGAAGATTTGCCCAACTTCCGCCGCTACAGCGGGTTTACCGCTTTTGTCGAGGGGTGGGCTCTTTACGCCGAGCGGCTGGGGCTCGAAGTCGGCATCTACGATGATCCGTACAGCGATTTTGGCCGGCTCACGATGGAAGTCTGGCGCGCCGGCCGATTGGTCGTTGACACGGGGATTCACTACTTTGGCTGGACACGCCAGCAGGCGATCGATTTCTTGACCGACAATTCGGCGATGTCGGCGCACAACATTCGCGCCGAAGTCGACCGCTACATCAGTTGGCCTGGCCAGGCGTTGGCCTACAAGACGGGCGAAATGAAGATTCGCGAGCTGCGCGCCCTGGCGGAGAAGCAATTGGGCGAAAACTTTGACATTCGCGAGTTTCACGATGTCGTGCTACGCAGCGGCGGCATTCCACTCGATGTGTTGGAAGCAAACGTCAAGGCGTGGCTCGAAACCAAGTAGCCGCGTACTCCCAACATCGAGCCGCAACCGTATGCGTCCGACGCTCAGCTTGGTATTGGGGCACGCTCAAACTAATACCTCAGCATAGGAATCTGCCCTGGGAGGCGGCGCCTTGGCCTGATCGTCTGCAAAGGCGGCCCAAGTGCTGACAATCAAGTAAAGCACCAGCAAGAGCCACCAGCTGAGAATCACGACTTGGGGGGGGTCGAAACCTACGGCGTGCAGCACCAGACCCGAGAGGGCGATCAGCCCCAGTAGCATGGCGGCGTTTTGAGGGCCCCCCACTACTTGCACGAGCCCCATCAGCACGGCGGCAACCGTGAATGCGCCGAACATTTCTTTTAGCGAGAATGAGAATTCAGTTCGCGGTTCTCGATAGGGCTCGTCGATGGGAATCGTTATCGAGGCGGGTGGGGCTGGCGTTGCAGCGACCTCTAGTGTCACGCCGCCGTCTTCTGCTGCGCGCTGCGCTGCGATTTTCGCGCGCAACTCTGCATAAGCTTGCTCGCGCTGTGCCCGTTGTCGTCGTTCGCTTCGAATCACATACCACCAGCCCGCGGCAACCGTCGTTGCGATAGCCGCAAGGACTGCCGTGCAGCCATCGGTAAGCTGCTGCACGGTCATCACCACCGACAAGGCTGCCGTCGCTATCAGTAAATGGCGAATGCTGAACCGAAAGTTCTTAATCTCACCGAAATCAACCGGGTCGGATGTCTCGGATTCGCGATGCAACTCGCTGATATCGATCGAGTCTTCGGCAGCACGAGTCTTCTCGATTGTTCGGCGGCGCTGATGCTCTAAGATCTCCGGATCAATCGGTTCGAGTTCGAGCTCGTCGTCGAAGTCGTCCGGTTCGTCGGCTGGATTGTGCTCAGTCATCGCCGTAGAGAGGTGAGGGTTTGCTGGGGGGATCGGCGCCTATTGTCATGGGTTGAGGCGGATTTCGCAATATTTCCTCCTTGCCGTGCGACTCGCCTCTTGCGACGATTCAGCGTTCGCAGCAGGTCAACTGGCGGAGAGGCACTTGGAATGAGGATCATAATGACTGCCTTGGGAAGCTACGGTGACGTGCATCCCATCATCGGGCTGGGAACAGCACTCAGGGCCCGCGGGCATGAGGTCTTTGTCATTTCCAACCCCTATTTCCAGACAATCATCGAATCGGCAGGTCTCAAACTGTTGCCTTTAGGGACAGAAGAAGAATACGAGGCACTGGCCCGGCACAAAGATCTGTGGGACCCGTTTCGCGGACCGCAATTCGTCTTGCGGTCGTCCATCGAAATGGGCTTGCGGCCGATCTATCGGCTGCTCGAGGCGAACTGCCTGCCAGGCGAAACTGTTCTCGTGGCGCATTGTCTCGACATGACCAGCCGCATCTTTCAGGAAAAGCATGGAGTGCCGTTGGCCAGCGTTCATTTTGCCCCGGTCGGTCTCCGCAGCTTTCACCAATCGGCAAAGATGTTTGGCATGATCATGGCCGATTGGACCCCGCGGTGGTTTCGCAAGGCTCAATACTGGATGGCAGATCGGATGTTTATCGATCCGATACTTGGCGGCCAGATCAATGGGTTGCGTGGCGAGCTTGGTTTACCGCCGGTCAGCGGCATCATGCGGCAGTGGTATTTTTCGCCACAGCTGGTACTCGGGCTGTTTCCTGAATGGTTTGCCCCTGCGCAGCCAGATTGGCCCGCCAACACGCGACTCACCAGTTTTCCGCTCTGGGACGATTCGGCGACGACCGAACTGCCGGCAGAGGTGACTCGGTTTCTGAACTCGGGCGATCCGCCGCTGGTATTTGCTCCCGGCTCGGCGATGACCGCAGGGGAAGAGTTCTTCGAGGCAGCAGTCGACGCCTGCCTGCGATTAGGGAAACGCGGGGTTCTGCTTACGAAATACCCTGAGCAACTGCCCAAGAGTTTGCCCGACGGGGTAGTTCACTTTTCGTTTGTGCCTTTCAGCCAATTGCTACCCCACTCAGCGGCGCTGATTCATCATGGCGGCATCGGCACGAGCGCGCAAGGCCTTGCCGCAGGCATCCCGCACCTGGTTATGCCGATTGCATTTGATCAGCTAGACAATGCAACGAGGCTCAAGCGCCTGGGCGTCGCCGACTTTATTCGCAGGAAAAAGTTTCGCGGCCCGCGATTGGCGAAGGCGATCGACCGCCTGCTCGCCTCGGAATCAACGCAGGACAATTGCCGTCGCTGGGCCACAGAACTCGATGCCGATGAAGCGCTCACCGAATCTTGCGAACTGATCGAACAGATTCGGTAGCTGGATATCGCAAAGGCTTTAGCCAATCTTGCCCCACTCTGATTCTGTTGCAGATTCATCTACGCTAACCTGGAACACAATCTAATAGCGCACGTTGGGTTGGGTTTGTTGCACAGTGCGAGTCTCGGTCGGAGATGGAGCCGCCTGGGTGGTGACCGCTGTGGCTGCTTGCAGCGAAGCGATGCGTGCCGAGATTTCAGGCTGAAAACGATTGACCGCGAGTGAACGTTGGTAGTTGGCGAGCGCCTGCTGGGTGTCTCCCGAGAGTTCGCGTAATCGCCCTAGCGCGGTAAGAGCGCGGCTATTGTGCGGATCGATCGCCAGGGCTTCAACCAATCGTGCTGAAGCTTGAGGGATATTGTTGGTTTCTTCCAGCAGTCGCGCCAGTTCGATACGAGGCTCGGCCAGCCCCGGGCTTCGAGAGGCCCATCCTTCGAGCAGGCGGAACGAGGCGTCGCGACGGTCGGTTTCAGACAACAGTACAGCAAGGCCTCGGTAGCACTCGGCGTGATCGGGGTTGTACTCCAGGCATTGGTTGTACAGTTGCTCGGCTTGCAGCAGGTACTCTTGTCGGTTGTAGAGTTTGCCGTTCTTGTGCATGGCCGAGGCCAGGTTGTAGTAACCGTCGGCATCGTTGGGATTGCTGGCGATAGCCCTCTGAAACTGTTCGGCTGCTTGCACGTAGTTGCCGTTTTGGTAGAGCCGCACGCCTTCGGAGTTCAACGCGTGGGTAGTGACATTGCTGCAGCCTACCAGCGTCGGCCCGAGGGCCGTGAGAAGAACCACCAGAGAGAGTTTCAGCGGTGAATGGCAAATCATGACGGATGGCGCACTCGGTCGTGCGTGTTCGTATTTCTTGCTCGATGAAAGTGCTCGAAAGCGGCTTCGAGCTTCCCGTTCCCCAGAGAGAAGCGGCGGAACGTTACCAGTCGGCCCGGCCGGACGCAACCCGGATCAACCAGACCGACAGAGGAGGCTAGCAGCTCCTAGGGAACCTTGGTCGCAGACCGTGTAGCCGTGAGGTTTGGCCAAACCGGAATATCCGTACCAGCCGGCAGATTTACGCAAACCGGATATTTTCTCTGGTCGCTCTATTTTACTCAGGCGGTATTCCGATCCTTGCTAGCGTCAGAGGTAGTTTTCTCACCCTAGCGACCTGCCCGACCCCCGGGCCACCCCTGCAGGAGTACCCTCCCCATGCCAGCCAAGAAGTCTGCCGCCAAGAAGACGACTCGATCTCCCAAAGTCAAGAAAGCTGTCAGCTCCAAAACAAAATCGCAAAAAGCAGGCGACCGGGAGGTGACGATCGATCGCCGCTTGCCAGCAGATCGACGAGATAAAGAAACCGCAGGTCCTGCAGCTGAACGTCGCAAGAAAGTCCAACGCCGCCGTCAAATCGACCCGACAACCTGCGAACGAGACTACACCGAACATGAAGTTGAGTTCATGAATGCGATGGACGAGTACAAACGCAAGAGTGGGCGGATGTTTCCCACATGTAGCGAAGTATTGGAAGTAATTCGCGGTTTGGGGTACGTCAAACTCACGCCTGCCGAACTCGCCCTGTATGAGGCGAATCAAGGGGAAGCCGACGATCAACCCAATAGCGACATCTCGTCCAGCAGTAGCGAGTTTGAAGCAAGCGACGAATCGGAAGAGTTGGTCACGAACGGCTGGACCCTCTGAGTACCCGCTCGGATGCTCCAAGCGGGCAAAGGGTAAGCAAAAAAACGGCAACCTCCACTGGTAGGAGGTTGCCGTTTTTGCGATTTCCTAGCACGGCTGGCCGCAGGCTAATTGCCGTGGATGTCGGCCATGATGTCACGGAGTTCGTTGGCCGACACGTCGGCTAGCTGCTTGCCCTTGCGATCGAGATGCTCATTGATCTTTACGGCAGTTTCTTGCATAAGCCCATGGGTGTCGGACGAGCCGCCAGCCAGCAAAAAATTGGGGCCTCGGGTGATTCGCTTCTGCCCATCCTCGGCGTCGAAAGCCAAGCCAAGCAATGCCGCATCAGGTCGCTTTCTATTATTAGGTCGACGTGCATTCATATCTTGGAAGCAAAATATCAGTTGCGGCTAGCTGCGCCGATTCCAGTTGCGAAGTGCTGCGGCTGCAGCGTCACGGCTGTCTTTCGTGGGAGGCTCGGTTGCCCTCGGGGGCAACTTGCCAGGAGGTTGCTTTTTCTTGTCCTTGCCTTTCGAAGCTTTTTCTTCGGCCGGCGCAGGCTTGTCGACCAAGTCGGGCGTCAGGGTATGTTGAGCATCTTTAGATTCGGCTTCCTCGGCCAGTTTTGCCTGGACTGCATTTGTGTCGTCCATGCTGAGCGTCTGTGTTTCGGTAGCCGCTTGAATTGGCTTGTCCGGCTCGAGCAGCCACCGCGAAATATCATCTTCTTCAAAATGGCGATCAATCTTTTCAGCGGTTCGGTCAACGGCATCTGCAACTGATTTCACATGGGGCCGTTTCTCGTTGTTGATGCCGTGAGTAATGGTCAAGAGAAAATGCAGCGGACCAACGATGATTTCGTCGCCCGAGGAGAGTTCAACTTCTCCTTCGGTCTTCTTGCCGTTGACAAGCGTGCCATTGCGGCTGCCGAGATCTTTGATCGAAACCGTGGCGCCGTGACGCGAAATGAGGCAGTGCTTCCGACTGACAGCGGTGCTACCAGCGCAGAGATGGCATTTGGAGCTTCGGCCAATCAAGAACTGGTCTTTCTTGATGGCAATTTTGGTGCCGTGTTTGGCGCCTTCCAGCACTTTGAGAATCACATCCATAGTCGTTACTACGAGAGTCGGCCCATGAGCCAATCGCGTGAACGATCCCCCCCACAGGGTCGTCTGCGAACAGCGGACGCCCCAGCCCTCCTCGCTTCAAGCAAGACAGGAAGCCCAGTGCGTCGCGACGTCCGCCAATTCCACAATATCACGCGATTCGCGAAGAAGATAGCAAAACTGGCGACTTTCCGCATGGAATTCTATCCTCTTAAGCCCCACCAAGTACCCCTCGCATGAGGGGTGCCTGGCTTCCGATGCGGTTGGTTTTGTGTGAGGAACTGCCACTCGGTTATTTGTGCATCCAGTTGGTGTTATCGGCTGCCTGCTCCAGAGTCCGTTAGCGTCGTCTCGACCAACTACTGTCACGATAGCGGTTTGCGGCAATAGCCGCTGCTCTTTCATAGCAAGCTGTAGCAGCATCTTGATGCAAGCTAACACCTAGCGCAATAGCAAGGGCCTGAGGCATGCTTTCGATTATCTCTGCCGGCGACAGGCTTGACTGGAGCAAGTCATTGATACCGGGCAGATCGGGCGCCATGAGCGAGCGATTAAGCAGCAGACTCCCGTGTTGTAGGACGACGCCACGCCGCCGTCGCTGAGCGCTGCCCAATATTTTGTAGTCGAGCGAATTGCCCGATTGCTTCGTCGGGCGAAGGAGAACATCCCCTGGAGATCGGCGTTGAAAGCAGAGGAATGGTTCCGCAGTCTGCTCGACTGGTGCCGATTGTACACAGCTTTTGAATTGCCATTCAGTCGCCACGGAGGAAAGCAATCGCTCCAGCAATCCGATGATCGCCTGGTGTACTGTGCGATAGAGCGTCTGGGTGTCGCGAGCGAACGGATGCGCTGCGGGGAGCACGATGCTGTAGGTGAGTTCGCGGTCGTGCAGAATTGCCCCACCACCGCTCCATCGCCTGACTACCTCGGCAGCGAGGCTCGACGAATGTTGAATGCGATCTTCGTGCCGCTGGAAGTATCCTAACGACAGGGTAGGGCTTTGCCACTGGTAAAGCCGCAGGGTAGGTGTCTCGGTTTGCGCGGTCTCGATCAGCAATGCCTCGTCGACGGCCATATTCCAAGCGCCGTCGGCAGGTGGATCAATCAGCAATCGGCAGACGGAACTCTGATCGTCGGTTTCGATTGCTTGAGTGGTGATGGGCTCGACCATGGAGGCTCTCATTTGCACACCGTCGATAAGAGATCGAGCCCTGCAGCAACGCTATTCTGGATAAGAGAGCACAGGCTGGCGAGCTGCTCGCACTTCGTCGGGGCGGCTGACGGCGGTAGTATGGGGTGCGTCGTGCAGCAAGTCGGCGTCTTCCTCCGTGATGCGAAACAATGTTTCCGCGAAAGCATCGAGCGTCTCTTTGCTCTCGGTTTCGGTTGGTTCGATCATCATCGCTTCGGGCACGGTCAGCGGGAAATAAACAGTCGGAGCATGATAGCCAAAATCGAGCAACCGCTTGGCCAGATCCATGGCCGAAATTTTCTTGTCGCGCCGGAGGTCGCTTGCCGAGGCCACGAACTCGTGCATGCAGCGATGGCCTTGAGGGACTGGCAGAATGTGTTTTACACGACTCAGCAAATAGTTGGCATTGAGTACAGCATTTTCGGAGACCCGGCGCAGCCCGTCTGGCCCATGCGTACGAATGTAGGCGTAGGCGCGCAACAAGACTCCGACGTTGCCAAAAAACGCACGGACGCGACCGATCGTTTTCGGCCGGTCGTAGTCCAGTACGAATTGATCACCAAGTGTTTTCACGATCGGCGTGGGCAGATACGGGGCCAATTTTTCAGTAACGCAAATGGGTCCCGCCCCAGGGCCGCCGCCACCATGGGGACCGCTAAAGGTCTTGTGGGGATTGTAGTGCTGCATGTCTGCACCGAAATCGCCGGGTCGCGCAACTCCAAGGATCGCGTTCATGTTGGCGCCGTCCAGGTAGATCAGTCCGCCAACTTTGTGTACCCGATCGGCAATCACCTGCATGTTGGGCTCGAACAGACCGAGCGTGCTGGGATTGGTGATCATCAGCACGGCCACATGCTCGTCGAGTTTGGTTTCCAGGTCGTCGAGGTCGACGAATCCGTCGGCAGTTGTCTTGAGTGTGACAGCGTCAAATCCTCCCATAGCCGCGCTGGCCGGGTTAGTCCCGTGGGCGTTGTCAGGGACGAGCACTTTGGTGCGGCTTTCACCCAAGTCGCGGAAGTATGCGGCTGCGACCAGCAGGGCTGCGAGTTCGCCATGAGCACCGGCAGCGGGTTGCAGGGAGCAGGCCTCAAGACCGGATATCTCCTGCAGCATCTCCTGCATCTCGTAAAGCATCTGCAGCATCCCCTGCAGGGTCTCGGCAGGTTGGTAGGGATGCAAGTCGGCAAAGGCGGGCATTGCGGCTGCACGTTCGTTTCGCTTGGGGTTGTACTTCATCGTACACGAACCCAGAGGGTAAAAGTGGGTGTCGACCGACATGTTTTGCGTCGAGAGATTGACAAAGTGGCGGATCACCGCCGGCTCGGAGAGCTCAGGTAGGGCAGGGGGGGTGGCCGCGATTGAAGCAGCAGGCAATAAGTCAGCCACATTGTGCTCGGGCACATCACACGCTGGCAACCGAGCAGCACGACGGCCTGATCGCGAAAGTTCGAAAATTGTTTGCGTGTCGCGAGTATTCTTCATGGGATTAGACTTCGGCAGTGACTTTTGTTTCGGAGTTGGCCAACGAATGAACCAGGCTGTCGATCTCTGCTTTCGTGCGTTTCTCGGTCACTGCGACCAAGAAGCAGTCTGCCAGTTGCGGATACCACTGCCCCAGCGGGATGCCGGCGAGAAAACCATTGTCCAGGGCGGAGCTTAACAATTCAGCGACCTGGTTTTCCGCATCGCGAATGACGAACTCTTTGAAAGTGGGCACTGGGAACGCCAGCGAGAAACGATCTAGCTTGCAGAGTTGTTCGGCCGCATAGTGCGATTTTTGCAGGCAGAGATTAGCCGTCTCTCGCAAGCCCTGCGGGCCCAGCTGTGCCAGGTAGGCTGTCGCTCGCAGGGCAAAGAGCCCTTGATTGGTACAGACGTTGCTAGTTGCTTTCTCGCGGCGAATATGTTGTTCGCGCGTCTGCATGGTGAGCACGTAACAGTCGTTCCCTCGGCGATCGACCGTTTTGCCGGCGATACGGCCAGGCATCCGGCGAACCAGGCTTTTGTCGCAAGCCATAATTCCGAGAAACGGCCCGCCATAAGACATTGGCGTTCCCAGAGTATGGCCCTCGGCTACGGCAATGTTCGCGCCGTAGTCGCCGGGGCGACGCAGGATCCCCAAACTCAACGGATCGAACACCGAGATCAACAGCGAGCCGGCCGCCGCAGTAATCTCAGCCACACGATATGCGTCTTCCACGCAACCAAAGAAGTTTGGTTGTTGCAGCACGACGGCAGCAACTTCTTCGTCGACTGCCGCGGCCAGAAGGTCGGGGTCGACCACTCCCGTAGGAGTTTCGAGCGTGACTACCTCGGTTTCGAGGTTTTCCAGGTAGGTCGCAATCGTCGAGCGATATTCGGGATGCAAGCATTCAGGTACGACAACTTTGCCGAACCGCCTTGTCGAGCTGGTGGCCATCAGCACCGCTTCGGCGGCTGCGCTGGCTCCGTCGTAGAGACTGGCATTCGAGATGTCCATGCCGGTCAGCCGGGTGATAAGCGACTGGTACTCAAACACCGCTTGCAGATTGCCCTGGCTCGCTTCAGCCTGGTAAGGCGTGTAGGAAGTATAGAACTCGCTGCGCGAGCCGATGGTATCAACCACCGCAGGTACGAAATGATCGTAGCAGCCACCGCCCAGAAAGCAGACCAACTCGCCAGCATGTCGGTTCCGGCTGGCCAGCAGGCGCAACTGCTGGTCGAGTTCCATCTCGGAAAGCGCCGGGGGCAGGTTGAGAGGACGATCAAGTTGCAGGTAAGCTGGAATCGGGTCGAAGAGTTCGTCGATCGATCCAGCGCCGATTGCCTCGAGCATCGCCCGTTGGTCTTCGGGAGTGTTGTAAAGGTAGGGCATGATTGGTGAATGACGAATTAGAAATATAGGATGAAGAAGGGAAAGAATGTTGCTGCGTCAGACTCTCACTTGGCCTTCATCATTCGGCACATTGCTTCTGGTAGGCGGCGTAGTCGAGCAGGTTGGCGAGGCCTGCTTCGTCGCTGATCTTGATTTTGGCAATCCAGCCGGAGCCGTAAGGATCGCTGCCCAGTGTTTCCAGGGCATCAGGCAACGTGTCGTTGACGGCGATGACCCTGCCGGCAACGGGCGAGTAAATATCGCTGACCGCTTTGACCGATTCCACTTCGCAAAAAGGTTGCTCGGCTTCAACTTGTTGACCGACCTTTGGCAGATCGATATAGACCAGATCGGTCAGCGCCTCGACGGCGAATGCCGAAATCCCTACGGTCGCGATTTTGGCTCCGTCTTGTTCAGCAACAGCGACCCATTCGTGAGTTTTTGCATAACTTAGTTCTTCAGGATTCATAATTCGGTGGCTCCTCGCAAGCACTCAGCTAGGGATGTTTGGTCGTGATTCTTCGGATCGCTGAGAGCCAGTAGCTGACAGCTATTTCCCACGTTCGTAAAACGGCAGCGGTACCACCTTGGCAGGGTACTGCTTGCCGCGAATATCGATGTCGAGTGAAGTACCGGCCGCCGCCGCTGTCGACTTCACGTAACCCATGGCGATTGGCTGGTCGAACGTCGGCGAAAAAGTGCCGCTCGTGACCGTGCCGACGGGCTCTTCGCCGCGCCAGATTGAACAACTTTCACGTGGCACTCGCCGATCTTCGAGTTGCAGGCCCACGCGGACCGTCTGGTTGGTTTTTCCTGCTGCTTCGATCGCTTGTTTGCCGATGAATTCCCGGTCACGCAGATTGATCGCGAAATCAAGTCCTGCTTCTACGGGGTTGATTTGATCTGAGAGCTCGTGTCCATACAGCGGCATGCCTGCTTCCAGTCGCAATGTATCGCGAGCAGCCAGTCCTACGGCACGTCCGCCGACGCGCTCTGCCGCATCGATCAACTGCTGCCAAATGCCGACGATCTTGTCGGCATCGCAGATCAGCTCGCCTCCGTCTTCCCCCGTATAGCCGGTGCGGCTGACAAAGCACTCGACACCGGCCACTTCCATCAGCTGCCCCGTGTAGTAACGCATCGACGTAAGTTCGAATGGCGTGAAAGAGTCGAGTATCTCGATCGCCTTCGGCCCCTGCAGGGCAATCATGGCATAGTCGATCGTCTTGTCGCGTACTTCGACTGAATGGCCGCCAGCGTGACTTTCAAGCCAAGCGACGATTTTTGCACGATTACTGGCGTTCACGACCAGAGCGAGTCCTGGCGGATCGTCGTCGCCAAGTACCGCTCGATAAGCGAGCACGTCGTCGAGGATGCCTCCGGTTTCATTGCAAACCAGCGAATAGCGAATCTGATGCGGCCGCATGTCGACGATTTTGCGGGTGAGCAACGAATCGAGAAACGCCGAGGAATCGGGGCCGTCGATCAGCAATCGGCCCATGTGCGAGATGTCGAACAGGCCGACAGCTTGCCGCGTAGCCAGGTGCTCTTCGACAATCGACGAGTACTGCACCGGCATCGACCAGCCGGCAAAATCGACCATCCGCCCGCCGTGGGCGACGTGCCAATCGTGCAGCGGCGTTTTTAGCAGTGGTTCGGTTGTCGACATGGATAGGTTTCTGAATGCGAGATCGGCAATAGACCGAGCCATTCTAACGGTTTGAGGGCAAGCTTCTAGGGGCCGAGGCTTCGACTAGCAATGCAAACTGAGATTCACCTTGCGAATTTTCTGCCCGAAGCAGATGGTGATGCAGGCTAGCAATTGCCGCCGCGGGTCTAGCGACGTTTCTTGCGTCTTTTCGTCCCCTTGACGGGCTTGCCGCGTTTAGCTGAGGAAGGTCGTTTTGCCGGCGTGTGGACGCTATCGCCTATTTTGCCAAGCAACCGGAAATCGAGTTCCCGCCGCTCAACGTCGACCGACGCTACGGCCACCTGGACCGCGTCGCCCAGCCGATAGGTATTGCCAGAACGAAATCCTTGAATGACATGGCCCACCTTGTCGTATTTGTAGTAGTCGTCCGACAACGCACTGATGTGCACGAATCCCTCGGCTGGCAGTTCGGTGCCCATGACAAACAGGCCAAAGCTTTCGACTCCAGTGACAATGCCTTCGAGTTTGGCGCCGACTTTGTCTTCCAGATAGTGCAAGAGCTTGACTTTATTGAGTTCGCGTTCCGCCTCGGTTGCCCGCTGTTCGCGTTCGCTGCAGTGGTCTCCCAGCGAGAGTAGATCGTCGAAATGTTGTTCAGGCGGTTTGCCTCGGTTGACGGCGTCGATCAGTCGATGGATCGTCAAATCGGGATAACGGCGAATGGGGGAGGTGAAGTGGCAGTAACAGCCGCTTGCCAAGGCGTAGTGCCCCTCTTCCTCGGGGCTGTAGACGGCCCGTTGCATGGAACGGAGTACGGCGTAGTTGACCGCGCGCTCGCGCGAGTCGCCTTTCACGTCGTTCAAGAGAGCCTGTAGGGCAAATCGGCTCTCCAGGCTGTCGGTCTCCAAGTGAAGTTCTTTGACGAACTCGTTCAGCGACTTTAGTTTCCGAGGGTCGGGCGAACCGTGAACTCGGCGGAGGAACAGCACTCCCTTGTCGAACAGCATCTCGGCCACGGCGATGTTGGCAGCCAGCATGAACTCTTCGATGATCTGATGGCTTTCGGTGTTTTCCTCCAGATGGGCCCCGACGACCTTGCCTTCTGAGTTAAGATCGATTTCCAGCTCCGGCATCGAGAGCTCGAGCGCGCCTTGTTTCATGCGTCGCTCACGCAGCATCATCGCCAACTCGTGCATGCCACATAGCAGCTTGTGTACCGGCGGCGCGAGTTTCCGCTTCCACAGCGAGCGGTCGGCCAGGAATTGGTCGACTTCTTCATAGGTAAACCGGCGACAACTCTTGATCGCGCTCTTGTAGACATCAGTCGCGATCCTCTGGCCCTCGGGACTGAATTCGATACGCGCAGTCATTGCGTATCGCACTTTGTCTGGCTGCAGGCTGGCCAGATTGTTCGAAATGATTTCCGGCAGCATGGGGATTACCTGATCGGGCAGGTAGACACTGGTGGCTCGATCTTTTGCCTCTCGGTCCAATGCGGACTTCGGGCGAACAAAGTGCGAGACGTCTGCAATGTGGACTCCGAGCAGCCAGTGGCCGTTGTCGAGCCGGTCGAGCGAAATCGCATCGTCAAAATCCCGCGCTGTGGCCGGATCGATCGTGATGATCGTCTCGCCTGTGAGATCCTTGCGCCGACCGGTGATCGACTCGTCGAACTTCTCGGCCTGCTTGCGCGCATTCTCGAGTGAGGCGTCGTCGAAATCTCCGGGCAGGTTGAACTCGTGAATGACCGAAAGCGTGTCGACCCCTGGCTGACCGCGCTGACCGAGAATCGAGACAATTACTCCTTCGCCGTCGCGAACTTGCGAAGGAAACCGCACCATCTCGACGACAACTTTGTCGTCAGCCTGCGCACCTTTGGCGCCGGGATCTCCGACATAGATCGGTTTGGCGAAAACTTTGCCGTCTACCTGGACGAGCCCCATACCCGATTTAACGAAATAGGTGCCGACGAAGCGATTGTTCGCTCGCTCGACGACATCGATAACGCGTCCCTCCGGTTTGCCCATCCGATCGCGCTTGCTGCTAATTCGCAAACGTACGATGTCGCCATTGGTTGCGTCGCCGGTCGCGCTGGCAGGAACAAAAATGTCCGCATCGCGGCCCTCGGCCGCAGGAGTGCCCTCGGGACGAACGAAACCGAAGCCCGCCGTCGCTCGGCGAAAGGTTCCGAGCACGTGTTTCGAGGAACTGCGGCGCGTCGGCGCCTCGCCAACTTTTACGGCCGGATGGTTCGTCTTTACCGGACAAACCAGGTGGCTCGGCCCGTAGGCGAGACGGCCTGCTTTGACCAGCAGCTTGATCGCGCGTTTGACCTTCGAGAAATCGTCGCCTGCCAGCCCCAGTTTCTTGCAGATCACCCTCGGCTTTACCGGGCGATACTTGGGGTCGTTCACATGGCGAAGAATCGCATCGTCAAGTTGAGACATCACACACAATGTTGAATAGATAGGGAGGGGCCAATCGCCACGATCTGACAGATTGCCGGAGCAAGAAGCATTAATCTCGATTTTCTGGTTTGTACAGCTTTCGACCTAGTTGCGTGTAATACTGCGTCCAATTGCTGTCGGTATTAGGGCAATCGTTCATCAGCTGAGTGAAGCTTGCCAGCTTGGCATCGAGATTATCGAGTTGGTGTAGGGCGATCGCTTCAAGCGTCATCGGCAACTTACTGCTTCCATAGGCGTACTCGCCGTGGTGGCTGATAATCAGATGCTTCAGCTCCAATAGCAGCCGTTCGGGAAACGGTTGGCCATCTTGTGAAACAACCTTTCGTACGCGCTCGTCGAGCATCGTGATGCCGAGTGTCATGTGACCCAGCAATTGTCCCGCATCGCTATAGGCGATGTCGCGCTCATAAGTGAGTTCTTCGACCTTGGCAGCATCGTGCAAGAAGGCACCCATCAGCAGCTTGTCCTGGTCAAGTTGAGGATAACGCGGGACGACTAGCAGCACCAATTCCGACAGGCTGAGCACATGTTCCAGCAGTCCGCCCTGGTAAGCGTGGTGATTTTTCATGCCGGCAGGCGCCCGGCAAAACTTCTCCATGAATTGTTCGTCGCCCAGGAAGGCGTTGACCAGCCGTGACAAGGGGGGCGACTTGATACCCTGAAGAATCTCAGTGAGCCTGCCGCGCATCTTGTCCACGTCGGCCGTTTGCAGGGTCACAAAGTCGGATTCCTCCACTTCGTCGGGGCGTGCTTTGCGAATCCGGTTGGCAATCAGTTGCATATTGCCCTGGAACAGCTGCGTTGCTCCCTCGACGTGAACATAGTCGCCGTTGTCAAACGTACGGTAGTCGCTATCGGTCGCATTCCACATGCGGGCGTTAACCGCCCCGCTGCGATCAGACAGATCTACCTGCAAATACAGATTTCCGTTGCGGTTGGGCCGTAGCTGCTTGTCGGAAGCGAGAAACACCTGGCTCACCGATTCATTGTGAGACAACTGGCTAACAAAGCGACGGGTATCGGAAGACATAGGAAGTCGTCGGGGAAGAAGTCAGGTTCAAGGTATCTGAAGCAGCCAGCGAATCGGCGCATTGCCGAATCAAGCCAACCATCCTACCAGAAATCGAAACCTGTCGCGGGGGGCAGGGCGCTGCGATTCTCTCCCGGCATCGATTGCACTAGAATGCAGCCCCAGCACGTGGCACCGACGCCAAGGCCCCGACCACTGACCTCCGACCACTCACCATTGACTATGGCCAAGAACCCCAAAAATGCAATTACTCCCACCCGTGCCGAAAACTACCCCGAGTGGTACCAGCAAGTGGTAAAAGCCGCCGATCTGGCCGAAACCTCCGACGTGCGCGGCTGCATGGTCATCAAACCATGGGGATATGCGATTTGGGAGAACATCCAGCGAAAGCTCGACGCGATGTTCAAAGCGACCGGTCACGAGAATGCCTATTTCCCGCTGTTTATCCCGATGAGCTTCTTGGAAAAGGAAGCCGAGCACGTCGAGGGATTTGCCAAGGAATGTGCCGTCGTGACCCATCATCGGCTCGAGCCCAACCCTGAGGGCGGACTCCAGCCAGCTTCTTCGGCCAAGCTCGAAGAGCCGCTCATTGTTCGACCCACGAGCGAAACGATTATCGGCGCAACGTTCTCGCGTTGGATCGAGTCGTACCGCGATCTGCCGATCTTGATCAATCAGTGGGCCAATGTCGTTCGCTGGGAGCTGCGTACTCGGATGTTTCTTCGCACTACCGAGTTTTTGTGGCAGGAGGGGCATACGGTCCACGCGACGGCCGAAGAGGCCGAACAGGAAACGCGACAGATGCTCGACGTCTATGCCGAGTTTGCCGAGCAGACGATGGCGATGCCGGTCATCAAGGGCGAGAAGACCGAGGGCGAGCGGTTTCCCGGAGCGGTCGCCACCTACAGCATCGAGGCCATGATGCAGGATCGCAAGGCGCTGCAGGCAGGGACCTCGCACTTCCTGGGGCAAAACTTTGCCAAAGCCCAGGAAATCAAGTTCCAGGATCCCTCGGGCGACCTGGTCTATGCTTGGACCACTTCGTGGGGTGTATCGACGCGTCTGGTCGGCGGATTGATCATGACCCACAGCGACGATGACGGCCTGGTGCTGCCGCCCAAGCTGGCGCCTGCGCACGTGGTCATTCTGCCAATCTATCGCGACGATGCCGAGCGAGCCGAGGTGCTGGCGTATTGCGAATCACTCCAAGCCGATTTGACGGCACAACGATACGACGACGAGCCGGTGCGGGTACGAATCGACGACCGTGATGTCCGGGGCGGCGAGAAGAAGTGGCACTGGGTCAAACGGGGCGTACCGATTCGGCTGGAAGTCGGCCCTCGCGACGTAGCGGCTGGCAAGGTGTTTGCATCGCGGCGCGATCTCGGCGGCAAAGGCGAAGGCGTCGAACGGGCAGCATTTGTCGCCAATGTTTCGTCGACACTTGAAGAGATCCAAACCGCCTTGTTCGAACGTGCTGCCGTTGCTCGCTCGGAGGCGACCGTGAAGATCGATACATTGGCCGATTTCGAAGCGTTCTTTGCCGACTCAGCACCTGGCGGGCTCGCCTACTGCCATTTTGTTGACGGTCCGGCAATGGAAGCGAAGCTCAAAGAGCTCAAGGTGACGGCACGCTGCGTTCCGATCGATTGTGATGAAGAAGCAGGCAAGTGTATCTTCTCGGGGCAAACAAGCTTGCGCCGGGGAGTGTTTGCCAGGGCGTATTGAGAATTTCATACTTTCGGTTGGCAGTGGTCCTCCAGCGAATGGAGTGTAACAAGCCGGCCAAAGTCCCAGTCGGACCGTCACGCGGCTAAAGGCACTATGGGCGACATCAACGATCCTCACGCGGCCCTACTGATCATTGCCGTCTGTAGCCGCTACCAGGAAGCATTTGCCTGGACCCAGCAACAAGCTTGCGAACACTTTGGCCCCCTGCGTGCGGAGAGCCCCTTTTTCGAGTTTGTCGAGACTAACTACTACGAAGCCACAATGGGCACGGACCTGAAGAAGCGATTCTTCACCTTCCAAAACCTGATCGATCCCGGCGAGTTGCCGCAGATCAAACGATTGACCAACGAGTGGGAATTGCGGTACGCCCAACAGAGCGAGCACAAAGAGCCGCGGCCCTTGAATCTCGATCCTGGTTATTTGACGCTGGCCAAGTTGGTGCTGGCATCGACCAAGGACTATGCCCACCGCATCTACCTGCGCGATGGCATTTACGCCGAGGTGACTTTGAACTATCGCCACGGCGGCTGGAAGCACGGCGAATGGACGTTTCCTGATTATCGCCGCGAGGATTATCAGGAGTTCTTTTCCAGTTGTCGGCAGGACCTTCGTCCTGCGACAAATTGACGTTAGCGCAAGTCGTAAGATAGAATGCTGACATGAAGACACTTGGAATCCTTGTCGTATGCTCAACCGCGGTAGGCTTGGGCTTGGGCACTGCGCTGGCATACATGCAGGTCCGCCCCGTCGCACCGCCACGCAAGCCCCTTCCCCCTGTTCAAAGCGGCGCGCCTGCTCCGCCGGTAGACAATTCGGCGCCGCGGGCTGAAATGCCAGAAACGGTTTTTGAGTTTGGGACCATCGAATTGGGGGCGACGCGGTCGCACGATTTCGAGATTCGCAATGCGGGTGGCGCCCCGCTGACCATCAAGGTGGGTAGTACCACCTGCAAATGCACCGTCGGAAGCCTGACGACCAACGAAATCCCGCCGGGAGAATCTACTAAGATTAATCTGGAATGGGTAGCCAAACCGGCCCCCGGGCCTTTTCGCCATGGAGCGACGCTGATCACCAACGATCCGCTTCAGTCGCAGATTGAATTGACGGTCGAAGGAACGATCGTTGCCTCCTCGTTTCTTCTCTCCCCCATGGAATTGTACTATGGAACTCTCCAGGCAGGATCCGAAAAGATGGCTGCGATCGACCTGCTATCCTTTGTTGACCAAGAGATAGAGATTCGTAGTCATGAGGTTTCAGAGAACTTGAGCTCTCAAATCGAGGTTCAATTCGAGCCTCTTGCGCAGGACCAATTGACCGAAGCCGACGCACGGAGCGGTATCGCGATTAGAGCTAATTTTCAGGCTGGTAAGACCATCGGGCCCTTGCGCGGCACGCTGACTTTGCATACCAACTTCGAGAATGCTGAGAAGTTGGTGGTACCGATTGGCGCCAATGTGGTCGGCGATATTTCGATCTATGGTGCGGGCTGGCGGGCACAGCAAGGTTTGCTCCACTTGGGTGCAGTTCACAGCTCGGAAGGAAAGTCAGTGCGTTTGAATCTGGCAGTTCGAGGCCAATACGCGCAAGCTACCGAATTCGAAGTCGGCAGTGTTGATCCGCCTGAACTGAAAGTGGCTCTGGGCGAACGGCGCCAGATGAGCGATACACTAGTGCATATTCCGCTGGTCGTCGAAGTGCCAGCGGGTACGCCTGCGATGGTCCGTCTTGGCGAGCCGGTTAGTTCTGATGCCGAGATCGTCCTGCGCACGACCCACCCCGAAACACCAGAAGTGCGGCTTCGCGTTCAGTTTGCCGTGAGTCAGTAGCCTGCAGAGGTTGCTAGCTCTGAAGTTGTGCTGGTCGGCAATCCCTTCAAACGCTACCATTGCAGCCTGCGAGATAACGACCGGCAACGATTCTTCAGGGTAGCTAGCAACATGCGATTTCCGGAAAAACTCTCCTGGCAGCGTTCATTGGTGTTCTGCTTGGCAGGTGGACTGAGCTGTTCGCCGCTTGGCTATTCTCAAGAGGTGATTCAGCAGGTCGAGGCCGTGATCGATCAAGCTTCGCAGCAGGAGGCCGCAGCCGAGCAAATCAATGACCCAGTTTTGAGAAACGGACCGATCTTCGTCGATTGGCCAAAGCCGCAAGTCGCGATCCTCTTCTCGGGAGAACTTAACGGCTATCTCGAGCCTTGCGGTTGCGCAGGTCTCGACAATCAAAAGGGAGGACTCAAGCGACGTCAGACGTTAATCCGCCAACTCGAAGCAAAACAGTGGCCAGTAGTTTCGTTCGATATGGGAGGCCAGATACGTCGGCTTGGACCCCAAGGCGAGATTAAGTACCGCTACGTTATCGAGTCGCTCACCAAACTGGGCTACTCGGCCATCGGATTGGGGGAACGCGAGCTGCAAATCGACGCCAATTACTTGACTTATGTCCTCTCAAACTACGAGCAAGACGCCAACCCCGTCGTTTCGGCCAACATCAGTATTATCGACCCTAGTATCGGACTGAGCAGTCGCTACCGGGTGATTCAGGTGAAGGGGAAGAAAATAGGAGTCACTTCGGTTCTCGGCAAGAAGTATCAGTCCGAAATACAGGATGTCAGCGATATTGTGAGCACCGATCCGGTGGCAGCCCTGGAAGAACTAATGCCCACGCTTATGGCCGAAGGATGCGACTTGCTCGTGTTGCTAGCTCATGCTGATCCTGACGAAGCCAGGGAACTCTCCCGGCAATTTCCCCAATTTCAAATGGTTGCCACGACAGGCGGAGCCGAGATTCCTCCTAAAGAGGCTCGCAAGATCGAAGGTTCCGAGGCCCATCTGATTGAAGTCGGTCACAAGGGAATGTATGTGGCCGTCGTCGGCCTTTTCGACGATGTCGAGCAACCCTTTCGTTACCAGAGAGTGCCACTGGACCATCGCTTCAAAGACTCTGATGAAATGCAAGCCATGTTGACCGCCTATCAGAACGAGTTGAAGAACATGGGACTCGAAGGCCTGGGCTTATTGGGCCTGAAACACTCGACCGATAGTTTCGTAGGCAGCGAGGTCTGCGCCGATTGCCATACCTCGGCGACAGAAGTCTTTGAAATGACGCCACATGCCCATGCGACCGACACGCTGGTCATGCTGGATCCTCCGCGTCAATACGATCCCGAGTGTTTAAGCTGCCACGTGACCGGTTGGGAACCACAAGAGTATTTTCCCTATATGTCTGGATATCGCAGCCTGGAAAAAACTCCTCATTTAGTGGGTAACGGCTGTGAAAACTGTCACGGGCCAGGAGCGGCTCACGTTGCCGCAGAGAGCGGTGAAGAAGAACTCAGCGAATCCGAGATCGAGAGTCTACGTTCGGCCATGCGGTTGGAAGTCGTCGAGAACGAAGGGAATCTGGACGGCCAAGAATTAGGAGTTGTGGTTAAGAATTGCCTCCGCTGCCACGATCTCGATAACAGCCCTGCATTCGACTTCCAGCAGTACTGGCCCAAAGTCGCCCACCCAGGCAAAGACTAGCCTTGGTGGATTTCCTATTGCCGACGAACGGGTCAGTCGCGCAGGAACACTCGCCGGTCACTCGTTGCTCTGCTCGAGCTCTTCCATTACATCGTCAGGAATGTTGAAGTTTGCGGCAACTTTCTGGACATCGTCGTGATCGTCTAGCTGTTCCATGAGCTTGAGGACCTTTTTGGCGGTTTCAACGTCGAGATCGATGGTGTCGGTGGGAATGCGATTGAGATCGCTCATCTCGATTTCGATCCCCGCGTTGCCGAGTTCTTCCTGTAGATTGCCGAATGAATCGGGATCAGAGATAACTTCGAATTTACCGTCGACTAGTTTCACGTCCTCGGCGCCGGCTTCCATCGCCAATTCGAGCAGCTTTTCTTCCTCGACTTGTTCGCAATCGATTACCACGATCCCTTTGCGCTCAAACATCCAGGCGACACAACCCGTGGCACCCAGTTTTCCGCCTGCAATTTCGAAGATCTTGCGTACTTCAGGCGCCGTTCGATTTCGGTTGTCGGTGAGTATTTCGCAGAGCACAGCGACCCCGCCGGGGCCATAGCCTTCGTAGAGTGCTTCGTCGAAGCTTTCACCTTCGAGTTCGCCACTTCCTTTCTTAATTGCCCGTTCAATATTGTCTTTGGGCATACTGACGGCTTTCGCGTCGTTGATGGCGTAGCGCAACCGCAGATTGGTATCAGGGTCTCCGCCTCCCATCTTGGCAGCGACTATGATTGCCTTGGAGAGCTTACTCCAGACCTTCCCCCGTTTATTGTCGATCAGGGCCTTCTTGTGCTTGATGCCTGCCCAGTGAGAATGTCCGGCCATGAATTAGAGTTCAAAAGTAGGAGTCGAGAATTATATGACGTTGTCCTCTATGCCAATCTACCTTGGCTTGCGCTTCGTCGGCCGCTTCGTGGTCGTCTTTTTCTTCTTTTTGACGACCTTCTTAGCAGGCTTCGACTTGGCAACCTTCTTCTTTTTCTTCACCACTTTTTTCGGAGCGGCTTTTTTCTTGGTAGTCTTCTTCTTCCCGACCGAAGTGACTTTGGCGGCAGCTTTAGCTACCTTTTTCTTCTTCGCGACGACCGCGGCTGCCTCCTTTTTGCTGGAGTCGCTCTTAGCTTTGGCTTCGGCTGCAGCCTTAGCCGCCGCAGCCTTCGCCGTAGCCTCAGCCTTTGCTGCAGCTTCGGCTTCTTTCGCTTCTTGTTCGGCCTTTTTGGAAACTCGCTTAGGTAGGCGGCTTTTGCAGTCGGGGTCGATTTCCAAGAGGATCTTGCGAATGCCCGGCCCGTACGGACTCCGCTGCAATTCGACGCCCAATTGGTGCAGTAGCGATCCGACTTCGATCCCTTTCGATTTGGGGACAGCGCGTTCGAGCCCGGGTACCCGGCCCTGTTTGGCTTCACTCTCCGAGATCACTCCCACTACCTGCATTGCAGTCAGCAATCCTTGGTTGACCGGAATCGAGTGCCCTCCCAGAGCATTCTGCGTGACATAGGAGACGGTAAAGTCGGTCGAGCCGTTGTATTTCTGAAGTTGCTTCGTCGTTTGGCCAATGTTCTGCTTTTTGAGCGGTTCCAGATCGAAAGAGTAATGGGTCTCGAAGACGCTTTGCAGAACTCGCTTCAGTCGGGTTGCAGCCTCTAAAGGGTCGTTTAACGGCTTCATCAAGTCTGTCAACTCTCGAATCGAAGTTACCCGTACCTCATTCCAGTCGTAATACTCCTGAGATAGCGACTCAAAAACCTTTTCGGTCGGTTCGTGTAACGAAGTTTCGAGGCAGCAAGAAAAAAGTAAGTGTTCAAGGAGGCTGCGCTCCTTGGGTGGCTCTACGGGCTTGAAATTGCGTCGAACGACTTTCAGAACTTTACTAATCTGAGCTGCGCGGTTATTGCTCGCCATCGGCGGGGGTCTCTATTGGGAAAACGAGGAAAGGAAAAAGTGTTCTGAATGATACTTGGGCTTTAAGAAGATGTTGAACCTAGCGAGGTACTGAGTATTGACGGACTTACTCCAATTCCGAAGCTTCGAATTCAGCCGACTCTAGCGAATCGCCAGGAGGCGGGGGCTCTGGGGGGAGCACTTCGTTGAGCATCTTGGCGAGGGCAATCGACTTCTTGACGCCCTGATCAATTTCAAACCGCAATCGTGGCGTGTATCTTGTATCAATCCTGCGAGCCACTTTCTGTTGCAGGTATCCTGCCGAACTACGCAGCCCCTCCAAGCAGAGCCGTTGGGCAGTTTCGTCTCCCATGATCGAGACGTGTACCTTCGCATTGCGCATGTCCGCCGATACCTCGACATACGTAACCGTGACGCCAGCAATACGCGGGTCCTTCAGTTCGGCAAGGATAGCCATGCTGACCACTTCACGAATCGCTTGAGCCGCTTTTTGCACGCGTCGGGAAGTCATCGTTGCCGTAGATTCTGGTGGAATAACTGGTGAAAACAGGCTGGAGTGGGCAGGGCTGCTTGATTCTAAAAAACTGGGAGTCTAGGGTTACGCGGGTCGCCTAGAGTAATTGGAGACCGATCGCGCTGCCTGCCAGGTTCGTTATGGGGCTATTGGCTCACGGAATCGTCGAATGTACGGCCTATTTCGTCTATGCGATAGACTTCGAGGAGGTCCCCTTCTTTCACGTCGTTGAAACCGGCTAACTTGATTCCACACTCCATTCCCTCGCGCACTTCCTTGGTATCGTCTTTCTCGCGTTTCAGGGTATCGATCGGGTAATCTCCAACTATCGTATTGTCGCGGATGACCCGAGCCCGCCCGTTTCGTTCGATCGATCCTGCCAACACGCGGCAACCGGCGATGGTTCCAACGCGACTAATCTTGTAAGTCTGTTGGACCAGGGCTCGGCCAAGGTCGACTTCGCGCTGTTCAGGAGCCAGCAGGCCCTCCAGGGCCGCCTTCAGCTCCTCGGTGATCTTGTAAATGATCTGATAACGTTTGATTTGCACGCCTTTTTTATCGGCCAGCAGGCGAGCACTTT
This sequence comes from Planctomycetales bacterium, assembly GCA_020427155.1. Classification (GTDB taxonomy): domain Bacteria; phylum Planctomycetota; class Planctomycetia; order Pirellulales; family Lacipirellulaceae; genus Bythopirellula. Next base: position 55,797 of record JAGQOW010000013.1, read on the forward strand.
CTTCGGCGACGACGTTAAAGCCAAGGATAATGGCATCAGAAGCATCAGCCAAGGTGACATCAGCATCGGTAATACCGCCGACCGAAGCCTGTAGAAGTTTTATCTTGACCTCAGGGTGTTCCAGCTTCAGCAGCTCTTTCTGAATGGCCTCGATCGATCCGCGAACGTCGGCTCGGAGGATGAGGTTGAGCGTTTGCACCTCGTCGGTCCCTTCGAGTCGATCGAAAAGATTCTCGAGCGTGACGTGTTGGATGCCCACGCCCAGGGTGTTGGCCCGCTCGTTCTCCAGCCGCGACTCGGCAATTGCCCGCGCCGCGCTAATGTCGTCGAGCACATAGAAATGTTCGCCGGCAGCAGGAGCCGTATCGAGGCCAATGAGGTTGACAGGCGTGCTGGGCCCTGCCTCCTCCAGGCGTCGATCCGACTGCAGGGTCTCGTACATCGCCTTGACGCGACCGTAAGCTTGTCCGCAAACAACTACGTCGCCGACGCGCAGCGTTCCGTTCTGCACGATCACTTTCGCCACTACGCCGCGCCCCGATTCTTGCTGAGCTTCCAGGCAAGTCCCCAAGGCATGCCGCTTGGGATTGGCCTTGTACTCGTGCAACTCGGCAACAGTCAGTAAGGTCTCGATCAGGTCGTCGATGCCATCGCCGGTGATGGCACTGGTCTTAACGACTTCCACATCGCCGCCCCATTCGCTTGGCAACAAGTCGTTGGCAGCAAGGCCCTGCATCGCGCGGTTAATGTCGACGCCAGGGAGGTCGACTTTGTTCATTGCCACGACGATCGGGACTTCTGCGGCGCGAGCATGACTGATTGCCTCCTCGGTCTGAGGCATTACCCCGTCGTCTGCAGCAACTACCAGCACGGCAATGTCGGTGACGTTAGCTCCCCGTGCTCGCATTTCAGTAAAAGCTTCATGGCCAGGCGTGTCGACAAACGATATCTGGCGACCTTCGCGATCGATCGCGTAGGCACGTATATGTTGCGTGATTCCGCCGCTTTCTCCGCTTACCACGTCGGTATGGATAATCCGGTCCAACAGCGAAGTCTTGCCGTGATCGACATGTCCCAGGAAAGTAATTACTGGAGGACGAGGGGCGAGGTCTTCCTCTTTATCCTCCTGCTCCAGAATTCCTTCCAGCGTTTTATCTTCGAAGCTGACCGATTCCTTGAGTTCTATATTGACATCCAACTCAGCTGCTACGAGTTCGGTCAATTCGGGTTCCATCACGGCGGTGATCGATGTCATAACGCCTTCTTCCATGAGAATGCGTAGAATCTGACTTGCAGGTACGCCGGCGGCTTCGGAGAACTCTCGGACGGTACATGGAAGCTGGAGCGCAACTTTCGTCTTCCGTGGGGCAGCCGTGCTGACCCCCGACTTCTTGCTACGACGGAATGTGCGACGAGGCCGGTCGTCTGACTGCTCTCGCTTCGAAGACTGCCGTTGCCGTCCCAGCTGACGCTGTTCGCGGCCGCCCAGCATCGGAGCAGAGTCGCTGGCGGCGCCTCTGCTTTTGCCTCGGCGATGCCGAGGTTTTCCTTCGGCATCCTCATCTGCAGCCTCGGCTTCTCTTTCCCTTCTGGCGAGCTCGAGCGTTTCTTCATGCCGCCGGAGATGGGCTGACAGCGGTTTGGCTCCAGTTTTGCCCGCTCGCAAGGCGTCGGCAGGCAGCCGCATATCCGGCTTTTGAGTCGGTTCTTCCGAGCCTTTCGCCTTGGCGGGCGTAGTGCCTTGGTCAACGGCAGGGATCGGTGCGAGTTTGATGGCTGGCCTGCTGCGCTGCGTCCCACCCGACGCAGGTTTCGCTTCCCCACTGGAGGGCGGCGATCCGCTAAGCGTGGGAAGCTTGCCCGTTACATTCCCGGGGCCGATGTAATCCTCTCGCTTCATCACACCGGCGAGCGGCCCCGGCGATCGAGATTCTAGAGACTTCGTCTGCTCCGCTTCGACAGATTCGACAGACGCTGCTTCCTCCACGTCGGTGTCCTGAGCAGCAGACTGCGCCGACTTGCGAATTCCGGCCAGGGGCGACTTGGGGCGGGAAGTGTTGATTACCGGCATTTTGCCGGTTCGCGCTGCCGGAGAACTAGGTCGCTCGGGAGCAGCCGGGGCGTTGCTCGGCTTTGCGCGACCCGCCGTTGAACTGGGTGTCGCCAAGAAGTTGCGCAGCTTGTCAACTTCTTCGTCGGAAAGACTTGCTAGGGCAGAACCCTTGCCAGTGATACCTGCCTTTGCACAGACATCGACCAGCTCTTTGCTGTCAACCTTCAATTCCTTCGCTAACGCATAAATGCGGGTGGCCAAAACAGAATTCTCCGTGCGAGCCAGCGCTGAGGCCGGTTCAATAGACAAATTATCAGGGGCGGCGCTCGCTCGCGGTTACCATAGCTTAACAGGACATCATAACGAACGTCCTCCAACAGCTGCGCCAGTAGGGACTACCAAGGCTACTACTACTAACTTACTCTGGCTCGCCAGCGGCAGGGCTGGCGGGGACCTCCGTCTTCTTCTCGTCGATCTCTTCTTGGGCTGACGCTAAAGCCTCGCTCGCGGTTGGCTCGGTCAATTCGTCGTCTGACGCAGAAGCGATCTCGGGCTCCTCTTCCTGAGAGCCCTCCTCTTCAACTTCAGCCTCACTCTCGCGTTCTGCGGCCTCGATCGCTGCCTCTTCCTCAGCGGCCTGTCGATCTTGGTCTCGCTTCGTCTTTCGGGCTTCGGCGGCAGCGATCTCCGCTTCTGCAGCATGGGCTTCTGCTTGTTCGACCACCCTATCAACCTGCTCAGGGGACAAACCTCCCATCGCCATCAATGCGTCGGGCTCGATAATGGACAGATCGTCGTAACTAAGGAAACCCTCTTCGACGAGCCGTTCGGCCAACTCGACTTCGACTCCCTCGATCAAGCTGAAACCTTGCACGGCGCGGTCGATCGATTCAGCCAGTTCTTCTTGGGTCATAATCTCGATGTCCCAACCAGAGAGTTTGCTGGCCAAACGCACATTCTGACCCCGTCGGCCAATTGCCAAGGACAACTGGTCTTCTCGTACCAGCACAATCGCCCGGCCCAACATTTTACAAAGGATAACTTGCTCAACCTCGGCGGGTTGCAAGGCATTGGGAATCAATATTTCGAGGTTATCGTCCCAGCGAACGATGTCGATCCGCTCTCCTGAGAGTTCATCGACAATATTCTTGATTCGATTGCCACGCACACCGACGCAGGCGCCGACACAGTCGACCCGCTGGTCGCTGCTGCTGACGGCGACCTTCGAACGATAGCCAGGTTCGCGTGACATGGCGCGGACTTCGATCACGCCGTCGATGATTTCAGGGATCTCTTGCTCAAAAAGCCGTTGTACCAACTGTGGACGCGCCCTGCTAAGGATCACCTTGACGCGGCTACCGGATTTCCTCACTTCGAATACAGTTGCTCGTACACGCTCGTTGACGTGGTGAGTTTCGCCGGGAATCTGTTCGCTACGAGGCAGTATCGCCTCGACGTTAGACAACGTGACCGTTGCCGCGCCGCCTTCATAGCGTTGGATCACGCCGCTTACCATCTCTCCGATCAGCTCGTGATACTCCTCGTAAAGCGAATCGCGTTCCGCTTCACGGATCTTCTGGATCATCACCTGCTTTGCTGTCTGAGCCCCGATACGACCGACGGTTTCCTCAGAGTCGAGTTCCTCTCCATCGCAGGAGGCTGCGATGGCGCCACTCTCGCGGTCGATCTTTACTTCGATCTCCGCTTCTTCGCCATAGTGTTTCTTGGCCGCAGAGACAAGAGCGGCTTCGATGCCCTCGAAGACGATTTCCTTGTCAATATTCTTGTCGCGATGAATAGCATCGACGATTCTCAGCACTTCACTGGCGTTCATGGGATTGGATACTCCACGGCGTATTTCGCCCGCCGCTTGGCAAACCAGGTTGTCATATTAAAAAACGGTCGGCTGGGAATCGGGCTGGCATCCTCGCAAGGAGCATTCCCGTCCAATTCCCGCACGACGAGCCCAGACACTCACCCCGGCCTCCTTCACAGGCTGATCGGAATGCGCCCAAACTCCTTTTGCGAAACGAACTTAAAGCGGTTCGCAATCTAGCCACGATAACGGTCGGTTTTTGGGGTGTCAAGCCGCCGATGTGGACATCAGCCCGGCTCCCGATGACTGCGATTGGGCTGGCTCTAAGTGTGATGAGGGCGAAAGCAACGTGTCCGATTTGCCCATTCGGAGCTGATTGAGAGCTAATCTGCCTGCCGCACAACTACCGCAGCCGCTTGGGCTTGGGGTGTTACGCTTAGCTTCAGGAAGCTGGAGCCCGCCGAGTGGTCGCTATCTCGCGTGACGGCCAAAGGGGCTTGAGGGTCGGGAACTTCGAAGTTCAGTGTGCGGAAGAGACGTCCCTGGTGAAGCGCCAGGGTGCTGGCCACCAACTCCACGATCCCGCTACCGGCTCCTAGGTTGCCGAAATAGCTTTTCGCGGCGACGACGGGCACCTGGGACGCCTTTGGACCTAGTGCTTCGAGGAGAGCCTGGGCTTCCTCGGCGTCGCAGGCGGTTGTGGCCAAGCCGTGAGCACTGATATGCCCAAGCTGCTGGGCATTCAGCTGAGCCTCGGCCAGTGCCGACTTCGCCGCGTTGGCCAACGCCTTACCGCGCTGACCTTCGAGATTCGAATTGGTCACAACACTGCTGCCAGAACCGACGACTACGCCGTAAATGGTAGCACCACGACGCTTCGCCGCTTCCAGCTCCTCCAGCACAATTGCGCCAGCTCCTTCGCCCACCACCATTCCAGTCCGGTTGAGGTCGAACGGACGTGAAGCCGCCGCGGGCTCATATTCCGGGTTAGCGAGCTGTTCCGTTTGCACTGCGTGTACTGTCTTAAAAGAGTGGATGCGAGTCCCTGTAGCGCCGGCAATCATGATATCGGCATGCCCGCGCTGGATGGTCTGTGCCGCTTCTCGGACCGCCATCAATCCAGCAATTTCGCGGAGCGTAAGTGAATTGTTGGGTCCGCGGAGATCATTGAGGATTGCAATATGGCTAGCGGGCATGTTGGGCAGATACTTCAGCATCCAAAGCGGATTCATCTCGGCCAGGCCCTCATGGCCCCACATCTCGTAGCATACTTCACCCTCGCGTGCACCGCATTTGATCATGCCGTCGGTAAAGTCGCTGGGTGGGCTAAGCATGTAGTCGCTGCCGAATACGATTCCCGCACGTTCTGGGTCGATCGCACCGTCCGAGAAGTGGGCGTGTGCCACTGCCTGCTGGGCCGCAGCAACCCCCATCATCGTCTCGCGGCACATCACTTTCAGCGCTTTACGAATGGCCTTCTTTTGGTCCTTCGGTAAATCGCCGAAGTTGTCGATTTCTCCGGTGAACTGTCGAGCCTCGCCCCCAAATCGAACGCGACCCTCCAGCGGCGGAAGCAGGGAAAGCGGCTCCACGCCGCTGCGACCTGCGGAGATCGCATCCCACATTTCTGCAGCAGAGTTGCCCAACGGGCATACGACGCCCAGTCCCGTGATGGCAACGCTTTGATTCTGGTTCGAAGTAGCGGGCATAGGAGGAATTCGGAGCTCGATGTTCAGTGAGAAGTTGGCCAAGCAGTGGGACACTAACCTACCGCCTATCGCCTCCGACCTCCAGCCTTATTGATCCTTGCGCGGCGAATGAGCCACTGCCACAATCGATTTCCCGATGGGAGGCAGCGAGTTGAGGCGGTGGTACGGGATCATTTCGAGCGCGATGATCTATAGAATCAGTACCGCCCGTGATACGTTTGATCGATGCGGCTGGTCGTCAGCGTCGGGCTGGCGCCACTTGGCAGGTTGGCCGTAACAGGACCACGGCTTTCGACAAACAGCAGGGCATCGGCCCGCGGTGGGTTTTTCGGCAGCGGTAGGGCGTCGGTCAATAAATTGGGCTTCGATGGGCCGGGCGTAGCGACGACCCCCATGCTCAGTAGTAGTACTTGGTCGGTGGGCCAGCGGAATCGCTCGTGTAGCTGTACCATCGTCATTTGGGGAACCTGGCACTCGGCCCGCTGGTTAGGGGCGATTGTCGAGGGAACCTCCAATTTGACCGAAAGCATCTTTTCGACTTGAGCCAATCGAACCTTCACAACCGCGTCGACGGTTTTCGTATCCAGCGCAAGCAGGGGACTAAACTCTAACGAAAAACCCTCGTCCAACTGGCCAAGCTCAGGCTGGTAGCCGGGCCAGGTTTGGTCGGTGCGGACAATGCCCTTGGTATATGAGCGAGCTTTCATCGAAGAAACGACCAGCGACTCTCCGTTCCTGACCATCTGATGCGGCGGATTGTGCTCGCGGTAGTCGGTGCGGCGTTTCAGATCTGCCATCAGCAGCGCGGCATCCTCCTTGGCCATCATCCAGCCCTGAACGCCCGGCGATTGCACCGGAATTGGAGTCATCAGCGGCAAAGCCCGGGTGCGCCAGTTGGGATTCTGAATTGTGATGATTCGCAAACCAAAACCATGATTCTCGGCCAACGAATTCACAAACCGGTCGACGATGTCGGCCACGACCGCTTGCATCTGGGGCGTGTGATACACACGCAATACCCGTTCGTCTGCGCTAAGCAGTCCGACCGGCGTCGAGTGCCAAGCTTCGTAACCCGTTTCACGAAGGATCCAATCGACAATCCCCTGTTCCGGGTGGCTCGAGTTTTGAATCCGCAACGAATAGGGACTGATGTCGTATTCGCGCCAGACTTGACCATGTTCGTTTGGAAGTGTTCCGCTCCCCTTGGTTACCTGGGCGCGTGTTGCCCGTAATCCAGCGACAGGGGATGAGGCCTCGGTAGTTGGTGTTACCGGGCTTTCGCTAACAGTCGAGTTGCGCGCGTCAGCCGTGTATCGGGGCCGCTCGCCCGCTGTGGCCGATGTCTCTTGAGGAGCGCGCCAACCTGAGGCTCCAAGCCTTTCGACGCCGCTATCGAGGGCCGCTTGCTGGGAGTAGGTAGAAGTCGTGGCCAGCAAAGTGAACGAAACAAATGTCGCGATGCGAGGGTGCATCGGATTATCTCCTAGTGGGAAGAGTGATAGAGGGCGGGGAGTATAGGAAGGCGCCCCACAGACCACAAGGCGGGCAATCGAAACGCTAGCGAGATGGAAGCACTAGCAATCAGGATGAAAGAGGAGTCAGCTTTCGCGCAGGGTCCACCTCAGCTAGCTAAATTGGCCGGCCACAATCGAGGCATTGTGGCCGCCGAAACCGAAGCTGTTGCTCATGACCCGTCTGACTTCCCGCTCGTGCGGGACATTGGGGGTGTAGTTCAGATCGCAGTCGGGGTCGGGAGTTTCGTAATTGATCGTCGGGGGAATCGTCTGCTCGCGGATTGCTAGCAAGCTCAAGATCAATTCCACACCGCCGCTGGCGCCAAGCAAATGTCCCAACTGGCTCTTCGTGCTCGAGACATTGAGCTTGTAGGCGTGGTCCTCAAAGACCCGCTTGATGGCAATCGTCTCGGCTTTGTCGCCCAGCGGAGTACTGGTGCCGTGGGCGTTGATATAGTCGATATCGGTCGGATTCAACTTGGCGCTGCGGAGGGCCTCGCTCATTGCCCGGGCTGCTCCGCTTCCCTCGGCATCAGGCTGAGTAATGTGGCCGGCATCGGCACTGGCGCCGTAGCCAAGGATTTCGCAATAGATTCTCGCTCCGCGCGCTTTTGCGTGTTCGAGCTCTTCGAATACCAAAACTCCAGCGCCTTCCGAGAGGACAAACCCGTCGCGATCGGCATCGAAGGGGCGGCTGGCGCCAGTTGGATCATCGTGTCTCGTAGACAGGGCCTTCATGTTCGCAAAACCGCTCATGCCGATGGGAGTAACGGCCGCTTCGGTGCCGCCAGTAATCATCACATCGACTTCGTCGTATTGGATCGCCTTGAAGGCGTCGCCCATCGCGTTTGTTGCACTAGCGCAGGCAGTCGCCACGGCATAGTTGGGCCCTCGCAATCCAAAGCAAATCGAAAGATGGCCGCTAGCCGCGTTGAGCATCAGTTTCGGGATCGTGAACGCCGAGACTTTGTCGGGGCCCTTGAGAATGAGCCGCTTTTCCTGCGATTCGACCTCGTTGAGCCCGCCAATGCCAGAGCCCATCACGACGCCTACCCGATAGGGATCGCATTTGGAGAAGTCGATGCCCGAGTCGCTCACGGCATCGATACCCGCGACCATCGCAAACTGCGTAAACAGATCAAGCCGCTTTGCTTCGCGAGCGGGGATATAGTCCTCAGTCGAAAAATCACAGATATCGCCGGCGAACTTGACTTTATGATCGGTGGCGTCAAAAGCGCGCAACTCATGGATGCCGCTTTCACCAGCGAGGATCTTCTTCCAAAGGTCCTCGATCCTGCAACTGAGCGACGTGACAGCGCCAATTCCGGTTACGACAACTCGCCGTTTCATGGCTTGCCGATTAGCCTTTGCCAGCGTTTTGTTCAATGAACTCGACAGCTTGTCCAACTGTTTGGATCTTTTCTGCCGCATCGTCCGGGATATTGATGTCGAACTCTTCTTCGAGCTCCATCACCAGTTCGACCGTGTCCAGGGAGTCCGCCCCCAGGTCGTTCACAAACGATGTGTCGGCCGTGAGCTTGTCCTTATCTACGCCAAGTTGTTCGGAGACAATATCCGTTACGCGTTCTAGTACCGAGGCCACGTCGATGGTCCCCCTTCGAGCATCAGAGATTTGTTAACGCCGCCCAAGAGGGCAGACGACCATGAATTTAGTATCTTCAAGTCACCGTCGGCCGGTAGCAGGGCTATCAACCCGCTTCGGCGGAGACAAAAACGTTTCGTTAAAAATAGGACGACCTCACAAGAGAGGTCAAGATATAGCGTTTCTCGCAACGGTTGTCTAGATCGGACCGGCTTCAGCTAAACCGCTTTCCGCTAAGCAGTTAGACCGCCGTCGAGCGTCAAAACTTGCCCCGTGATAAACGCTCCCGACTCGCTGGCCAGGTAAAGAACTGCATCGGCAATTTCCTCGGCTTCGCCGAGTCTTTTCGCTGGCACCCTCTTCTTGACTTCCTCCTGCACAGCCGGGCCCAAGGCGTCGGTCATTTCCGTGGCGATGAAGCCGGGGCAGACGGCATTGACTGTCACCTTGCG
>JAGQOW010000148.1 GCA_020427155.1 Planctomycetales bacterium
ACAGTATTCACCACTGGCAAATGAAAGAAGGCAGAGGGCGGAACGATCTGCGGCTCGATCCAAACCAGGTAGTCCACATTGCCGAAAACCTGTTGAAGTATCAAAACGCAGACGGTGGCTGGCCTGTCAACCTGGATTGGCTTGCTGTAATCGATGTTTCAGATGTCCGCAAGATCGGCAAGAACACCTTAGGACAAAGTACTTTTGACAATCGCAATACGTATCCTCAAATCGATTACCTGTCGCAAGTTTTCTGCCTTACTGGATTGAAGCGATATCAAGAGGCGGCAACGCGGGGCTTCGAGTACATCCTTCGAGAGCAACGCCCTACCGGAGGTTGGCGAGGCAAGGATGTCGATGCGATCACTTTCAACGATGATGTCATGGTTGGCATCATGAGACTGTTGCTTAAGGTTCGCGAAGGAGAATCGCACTATGAGTGGCTACCTCCCGACCTTAGGGTTCAGCTTGTTAAATCGTTGGACCAAGGACTCGAAGCTACGTTGAATTGTCAAATCCGAGTCGACAACGAAAGAACCGCCTGGTGTCAGCAGCACGATCATTCTACTTTTGAACCCGTAAGGGCGCGGACCTACGAATTGCCGTCGATTACAGCTCAGGAAAGCGTCGGTGTGGTCGATTTCTTGATGCAACTTCCCGATCCGTCGGCCGAAGTGATCGATGCCATTGAGAGCGCAGTGGAGTGGTTTAAGACATCAACAATCGAGGGGATTCGTATCTCTACCGTGGCCATCGATCCAGTGAGGTTCGAGGGTTATACAGCGAAGTTCGATCGGATTGTCGTCGCAGATGACGCTGCTCCGCCGATTTGGGCAAGGTTTTATGAAATTGAAAGCAATCGTCCCTTTTTCTGTAATCGAGACGGCGTGAAGGTCTACCAGCTATCGGAAGTCAAGCTTGAGCGCCGGGTTGGCTATGGCTGGTACGGGCACTGGCCTGCAGCATTGATAGCCACGCGCTACCCGGCTTGGAAGTTGAGGGTTGCAGCTGAGTCGAATCGGTAGGCGGGATAGAGGATTAGACTGCAGCCAAGATACGTTCTGACGGAACTGCCACCGCAGCATCTTGTGCTATCTTGCCACGAGCCCGATCGTAGTTCATCAGAGTGAAGATGGCTGCGCCCCGAGCATTGCCATAGTCGAAATCGTCAACAAGTTCGCAAGAAAGAAGATCGACTTTCTCGATGTGGCTGTTTCGCAGCGGGAGCGAAATCGAATCTTTGAGCGAGCGTAGCGCTTCTTTCCATTTGGTATAGCGCAAGCGAGTGAAACCGACGTAGGCAAAGTTGCCGTCGACTTCAATCCCGCGAGCCCAGCCAATGCGCGCGTGTCCTGGATTCAATTCGTTGAGGTCAACGATTTGTTCGACTTGCTTGGTGTAAATGTTGGCGACAACAACTCGAGCATTAGTCGTTGTAAAGTAGACATAATCGCCGCGCACAATGCCATCATGAGGATTGCCTACAGCGATATCAATGCGCTCGTCTGGGTTCTCGATGTTAACGGCGTCTTTCTGGTGGAAACGAGTTGCCCACCACTGGCCAGACAATTTGAAGGCATGATTGGGATGAATCTCGTGCGGCTTAGTTGTCGCGACTTTGCGATAGTCGCATTGCGAGTCGTAGGTCTCCCACGCTGGGCTTGAGGCTAAGTTGGTTTCACGAATCAACTCTCCTTCCGCGTTGAAGAATTGGACCATTTGAAGCCCGGTGTTGACAAGTGCGATTTCATCTCCGACGGCTGTCACTCCATGAAGGTCGTTGAAGCTGGGAAGCGAGATGACCTTCTCGACAGTCCAATCCTCGGTATCATAGAAGACCAATTCGGTATCTGATGTCTGCAGCCACTTCCCTCGCCAAGGGCAGCCGCCGGTCACCCGGATATTTCCTCCGGGCCCGATGTTCTTTGGAAGGGGGTGATACTCGATTTGCTCGACTATTTCCTTTGATTCCCAATCGAGAACTTCGATGAGTGCTTTGTCGTAGAGGTAAGCCTCGCCGGCATCCGTCATTTTGGAGAAGTTCTCCCGGTTGAGCGACACTGTCATTAGCAATTGCATGAGACTCAATCCATAGAGTGGTAAAGTGAATGAGACGGCCCTCGATGGTGAAAGCTTAACCACTGAATGTGAATCTTCTGGTAGCGCATCATGAAGGAAGCGTGAAGCTAATCCCAAGGGTGGTGATCTTTCGAAGGAAACCGGAACGAATTCTATGGCTCGATGCTGGACAGCGAGCTGGGGTTGCGAAGAGTCTGGGGAAGAGCTGGCCGGAGGAGAGGCGAATTGGTCGCCTGGGCCGACTTCTCCGTCAGTTAGGGTGTAACGCCGGTCGCGAAGATAACTTGGGAAACTTCTGCCGGCTATGCCAGCGGTTTCGGGTAGCTACGACCAGTTGGAGGCACGGTTGGCTTGGAAAAGTTGGGGGGCTGTTCCCTTAGCGTGCCATCAAAGTGAGGTGGTCGTATTGGGAGTTTCATATACCACTAGCCGTGTTGCCGCTAGAGATTCACTAAGTCCCTTAAGATCAGCGGCAAAGTGCCCAATGATACGAGCACCTTTGAGCCAGCCTTCAGCTAAGGCGCAGTCGGCAATCTCTCGAGGCAGAATGATCTGGCCGCCCTCTGCCTGACATTGGAGTCGATTCGCGATGTTCACAGTCTGACCAAAGTAGTCGAGAATCTTGTTAGCACTCACCAGATAACAGGGCCCTGCATACATGCCAACACATAGTTGCACGTTTTCTGCCCGGGTTTGCCGGCGGGCAAAGTCCATGAAGGCTTGTTGCATGGCGATCGTAGCCTGCACCGCGGCACACTCTTCAGCAAAAACGGCCATGATTGCGTCGCCGATAGTTTTCACAATCGATCCGCCATGGTGGCTGATAACTTTTTCGAGCAAGGCAAAGTGTTCTTGTACAAATCGGTAGGCTAGCGCGTCGCCCAACCGAGTGTACATTGCAGCGCTTCCGGTCAGGTCGGTGAACGCCAAAGCAACACGGGTGACTTTTACTCTCAGGCCGGGCTGCAACACTTTGGCAGAAAACAACCTCCGAAACTCGCTTACGGTACTCACGTAATGAGCGGTCGTGGCAAGGCTGGCCCACTGAAGATGCTCTAGTTTCACGTGGCGGTGTCGGCCAAGTCGATCATGAACGACCACCTGCCCCTGAGGAGCAATACAAACTTCGGCCGGTTCGACTGTATCGCCCGCCTGCATTTCCACCTCGCTGGGAGCGTCTGCATTGACGTCGATACTTGCGGAAGGACCGCCGCGCACAAAGAGCCGATAACGCCCAGGCTCGTCGGGAACCGGTAGAACGGAGGACCCTCCTGCTGGGAGGATCGCCTGAGCAACCACGTGCGGAGTGCGAAAAGGGCCGCCGATACAATAGGGTCGGTTTTCCAGGCTACGGACCGCCGCACTCGGCCGAAAGGTCGCTTCTACCGCCCGGTCGAGATCGACGTTGATCGAGATGTCGCAAAGATGACAGTGGGCGACTTCTGCCAAATCAGATAACGTGCCTACTTGTGAAGCAACCGTTCGACAGCTGGGACAGATAATATCCCAACTCAAATCCAACATGCCGGCCATTACCGCTTGCAGACAAACCGAGACCATTGTCGGACGTGCTACGTTCCACTTGTCTGCAATCTCGTAGGGTCGAATGCGGCTGACTTCAATATCAGCTCCATGAGCCACAAATTGAGCGAGCTGCTCGCCCACTTTCAAATCAGCATCTTTCAACTCTACAAGCAGCGATTCCCTCGAACGGCTAAGCGTCACTGAGTCGGTTGAAGATACACTGGTGCGGCCGTATGGCTCTTCTCCTCTCTGGAGATTGGCATCGATTAACTTAACTTGCCGTGCCAGGCGATTAGCGATCAGAAGTGTGTTGATCCAGAGAAAGGGCCAAAGCAGGGGCCAGCGTGGAGCGATTTCGATGCGCAGCGAAACCAACGATCCTCCTTGGGGTTGCTCGGTCAGGCGATGTTCATAGATGTACTGGAAGGCGGGGCCGTTCTGAAATACCCGAGTTATGGAAAGAGACTCGGGACGATTCCATTGAAAGGGGCGCTCTTCGTAAATGAGGCTGAGCCCATAAAGTCGGGTTTTAACCAGGTGGCGAGCAGCCGTAGGGCTCTCGATGGGCTCACTCACAAGCGGGTTGTTGCCAACTGCGCGATTCAGTTGGGCTGTGTCGCCCAATGCCACCCACAAATCGTCGCGGGGGCTAAGACACGTGATCTCTCGGGTCGCAATGAGTGGCTTCATTTATTGCTTGCAATTCAGGTCGACGCAGCGACCCATTGTAGGACATTGGCAGCCACATCCGGCGGAACCAGTAGAGGACTACGAGAATGGTCCAGCGCTTGCGGCCGGCACCGCCTACGGCTCCAGATCTGGCGGCATGGGCGCATCGGAAGGGTAGGGGACAGGCTCGTCGTTCAGTTCGCTGATTGCATTATGAGCGGCACGCTGTTCCGATTCTTTCTTGCTTTTTCCCCAGGCCGGTTCAAATCGCTGCTGCGCCACAAAGGCCGCTACCTTAAAACACTTGCTATGATCGGGGCCTTTTTCGTCTAGCAGTTGGTAGCCGGGAGTAACGCCATGCTCGCGTTGAGCAAATTGCTGGAGCTGAGACTTGTAGTTTCCGCCACTCTCGCTCGAAGCGGCTTCTGCAATCTCCGCTTCGATATGCTTGAGAATGAATTCGCGGGCCGATTCCATTCCGCTGTCCAGATAAATCGCCGCAATGAGCGATTCAAACGCGGCGGCGATAACCGAGCGGGGGATCCGAGGATCGGCAGCCATGCCCTTGCCCAGCATGAGATACTCATGCAGGCCAATCTTCTCACAGACACGGGCGCAGGTGTCTCGACTGACGACGACCGACTTGACCTTGGTCATCTCCCCTTCCAAGTAATCGGGATACTCGAGGTAAAGTTGCTCGCAAACCACCATTCCGAGGATTGCGTCGCCTAAGAACTCCATTCGCTCGTTGGAGGCGAGCCGATGAGAGACACCCGAAGCATGCTTCAAAGCAGACTCAAGTAGTTCTGGATCACGGAACCGATACTGGATCGTATCCTGGCAAGCGTCCAGGTCAGGCGTCGAATCGGAGTTGAGGTCGTTCTGCAAAACAGGAATCCACCGATTATTACTGGCAAATTAGTCTCACGAGCCAGGCAGGGGCTTGCGGTAGGCCACCCTCGAGCAAACAATGCCTGAGATCCCTTGACGAGGCCGCAAGGAGAGGAGACCCCTTGGCATCACGCGGGCAGTTAAACGCGCTTTTAGGCTAATCTTGTACTGAAAAAAAGTCAACGTAGGCTTCCTCGGTCTTGGCTCGCCGCCCCTGAGTTGGTTGCGGTTCTGCTCACCACGTAGGTCGATTCTTGGCTCCCCCGCGCCCGGTTTAGCTTGTAGACTATTCCGACTTAAGCGGTGCATTGCCCACAAAGAGTTGCCATGATCAATACGCTTTATCTGCCTGAGATTCGCGAGATGCTGGAAGCCAAAGATGCAGATGGCTTGCGCGAGTTTTGTGTGGCTCTTCATGCAGGCAGAACGGCAGAGTTCATGGAGGGGCTCGAACCGCTGGAAGCCTGGGAAGTGCTGCAAGCGACCGATAACGCGACCCGGGTGGCAATTTTTGGTTTCCTGGGGCAAGACACACAGGTCGAGATTCTGGAAAAGGGGGAACCAGCCCAACTTGCCCCACTGATCGCCGAAATGCCGCCCGACGATCGTGTTGACTTGCTCAATCGAATCGGCCCCCCAATCGTCGAAGCGATCTTGGCACTGATCCCTACAGAAGAGCGCCGAGATATTCTTAGGCTACGTGCTTATCCCGAGGGGACTGCGGGTTCGGTGATGACCACCGAGGTGGCCAAGTTTCCAGAGAGTCTTACTGTCCGCGCCGCACTCGAAGCCCTCGGGCGGCATGCTCAGGGCTTTGAAACGATTTACTACATCTACATCGTTGACGAGGAGAATCATCTTTGTGGTCTAGTCTCGACTCGCCAGTTGGTTTCCCATATTGGCAAACCGGATGTTACGCTTGGCGAACTGATGGAGCGCGAGCTGGTAACCGTAACTGCTACCGACGACCGCGAAATGGTGGCCGCTAAGGTGGCCGATTTCGACTTCTTGGCAATCCCTGTTGTTGATGCCGAAAGGCATCTCGTGGGAATTATTACCCACGACGATGTCATCGACGTCTTGCAAGAGGAAGCAACAGAAGATGCTCACATGGCCGGGGCCATCGAGCCTCTCGAGGAAAGCTATCTGGCGACCCGATTGATTCGGCTTACCCGTCTACGCGCGGGATGGCTTACGGTGTTGTTCGGCGCGGCGCTGCTGACGGCTTTAGCCTTGCAGTCGTATCATGATTCGCTGCAAAAGATTGCCTGGTTGGTATGGTTTGTCCCGCTGGTGATTTCTAGCGGAGGCAACACTGGCAGCCAATCAGCGACCCTGATTATTCGTGCGCTGACCACCAAAGAGATACTACCCAAAGACTGGTTCACCGTAGTTTGGCGAGAGCTGCTGATAGGAGCTCTGCTGGGAGCATTCTTGGCGAGTATCGGGTATTTGGCTGCGTGCTTCTTAGCCCCGACTCCGGCCGCGGCCATGGTGATTCCTGTGACGCTCGTGCTGGTCGTGATGTGCGGGACCCTGCTGGGCGCTTTGCTGCCGTTGATGTTTCAAAGTATGGGGCTTGATCCTGCCCTGATGAGTACTCCGTTCGTGGCAGGAATCATCGACATTGTCGGCATCGTACTCTACATGAACGTCGCAACCTGGTTGCTTTAGGGCCGGTCGAAGGAACGCGGCCCTCTACACGTCTGCCAGCGGATGGCCGACATACATCTGCAAGACCTGGCTTTGGACCTTGATGGCACGGATGAGAACCCAGATTTGATCTTTCGAGAATTTTTCGGGATCAGAACTCGCCAGATCTTCGAGCTCTTGCGTCATCGCCGCATGCTGATCGGTAGCGGCTTGCAATTTCAGTCCGACTTCCTGCCATGCCGATTTAAGCTTGGGGCTGTCCCTCAGCTCGTCCAGCCGAATCGAGCTGTTAGAAAGAAGTAAGCAAAGTCGGGCCACGTCTTGAGTCGACGCATCAGGTTGTAGTTCCTGGATCTTTTGTGCTAGCTCTTGGCATTTCATGGCGGCGTCCTAACGCGGCAATAATCAAGGTTGCAAAATAGTGGACCTACTTGTGACGTCAAGGTTTCAGCAGGGCACGCGTGGTATTTCGTGGTCTCTCGCTAAACGTGACACATTGGCGATGTTCAGAGAAGTGATAAGTCAATTGAGGAGCAGGGCCGGTGCTGCGGACAGCGCGCGGCGAGTTCTACCCAATCCTAGCTTACATTCGGCGCAGTAGTTGTTTTACAGAGGCAACGTTCTCGACGAAACATGTGGCAGAAATGCAACGAACGGCGTGAACCGCGGTCTTCTTGCCGTGTCCTGCCTGCAGAATCACAAGCCTCCAGTGCGTAGCTGTCGTCCGAGTTCTCCGCCTTTCTGGGACACTTTTTTGCACGACGCAGCTAGACATCCCTGCCAATCAAGGCGTAAAACAGGCTACTGCGAAGCGTCTGCCGTCACCCTGGAACGTCGAGTCATGCCAAGTCTTGGAGTTAACATCGATCACGTGGCAACCGTGCGACAAGCGCGGATGACTAACGAACCTGACCCCATTTGGGCTGCTGCGCTCGCAGAGCTAGGTGGAGCCGATGGCATCACTTTGCACCTGCGCGAAGATCGCCGCCACATTCAGGATCGCGATTTGCATCTGATGATGCAGACGGTCGCCGTGAAGCTCAATTTGGAATTGGCCTGCGACGACGAGGTTTTGAAGATCGCTTGCAACGCACGTCCCCATCAGGCGACGCTCGTGCCAGAGCGTCGTGAGGAAGTGACTACCGAAGGAGGTCTGGACGTTGCCGGCAGCAAGCAGCGAGTTGCCGATGCCACAAAGCGATTGAAAGACGCGGGCATCGTTGTCAATCTTTTCCTGGATCCTGACCCGGCTCAAATCGAGGCAGGGCATGCCGTGGGGGCCGATGCCGTCGAACTGCATACCGGCGCCTATGCCAGTGCAGTTGCCCAGCTTGCCAGCCCAGAGCAACTAGAAAAGCTCCTGGCCGCTGGCCAACTCGTTCGCGAAGCTGGACTGACGCTTCATGCGGGTCATGGATTGACTTATCGCAATGTCCGACCGATTGCAGAAATGCCCGGCATGTGCGAACTGAACATCGGCCACAGCATCATCTCGCGAGCAATCATGGTCGGCCTGGAGCAGGCCGTAAGGGACATGAAGCGGTTGATCGAGTAGTTTCGCAGCCAAGACTTGGGAGAGTTCAGGCAGCGAGGGGCGAGTTCGGAGGCATTCACCACGTCTCGCCGCAGGCCAACTCCTAGCCAATGAGGCCATCTGCTCGCTAGAATGCGGCCATCCAGGTTAGACTTTTTACGGAGGAGAAGGAGTCGATGGCTACCAAAGGGGAACAGTTTGCGGGATTGTCGGTCGCTCTGGTGACACCACTCAAGGACGGCCAGGTCGACTACCAACGTTTTGCCGAGCAAATCGAGTTTCAGATCGCCGCAGGGACGGTGTGCCTATGCCCCGTGGGAACCACCGGCGAGTCGCCCACGCTGTCGCACGACGAACACGATCGGGTGATCGAGTTCGTTTGCCAAACGGCTGCCGGCCGAATCAAGGTGATGCCCGGCACCGGCTCCAACAGCACGGCCGAAGCCTTGCGGCTCACCAAGTCGGCAGAAAAGGCAGGGGCCGATGCTGCCCTGCAGGTTGCCCCCTATTACAACAAGCCAACCCAACAGGGTTTTTACGAGCACTATAAAGCGATTGCCGAGCAGTCGGGCTTGCCTCAGTGCATCTACAACATCCCCGGCCGAACAGGAAAGAATATCGAACCGGAGACGATCGCCCGCCTGGCCGAGCTCGAAAACATCGCGCTGGTGAAAGAGGCAACCGGCTCGATGGATCAGGCTTCGGCCATCATTTCCTCGACTAATCTGACCGTGCTCAGTGGCGACGACAGCCTCACGCTGCCGCTGATGTCGATCGGCGCCCGAGGAGTCGTCTCGGTGGTCGGCAATATCGTGCCGCAAGACGTTATTGCTCTGATCGCAGCCTTCGAGGCCGGCAACCTGTCGGAGGCCAAGCGCATGCATCACAAGCTTTTCCCACTGTGTCGCGACATGCTCGGATTGTCGACCAATCCGATTCCAGTGAAGGCAGCGATGAAGTTGTTGGGTCGCGACACGGGCGAGTTGCTGCTTCCTATGACCCCCCTCAGCGATGGCGAAGAGGCACTGCTACGCGATACGCTGACGGGGTATGGCTTGCTCTAGATAGTAGGAAGCAGATGCTTTGCGACCAGGTCAGAGCCGCTTTCTTGCAAAGCTGATGCTCAATACACCTACCGCCAGGATTGTGAGCGACGATGGTTCCGGTATTGCTGTGCGATAAAGCCAGAATGGGCCTTCGTTTCCGGTGGGGAGCGGGACTCCGCCAGGTACTTCTGGAATACCTACTGCGATGCCACCAGACCCGCCTCTGGAGGCGGGGAGGATTGAGGGAGTTATTGAGGAATCATAAAAGAAGACAGTGACGCTGGTCCCACTAAGGTGGGGCTCTCCATCAACAAATCCGTCGGCGATCTGGCCAAACGAGTAATGGGACGAAACTGTAGTTTGAATAACTGAACTATCAAATAGATACGTTGCAGTGAAGATTGAAAAAAAGGGGTCCTTAACTTGAATCTCTGAGATTTCGAAGGTGAGAACATTGCCTAACAAGTCAAATAGCGATTTTGCTTCTTGCGCAGCTTCCCTGGATCCAACGTTAACTGGAGCAAATCCTTCCTTTGGGATCAACGTCCCGTTAATCTCCCCAAATCGATTCAGTGCTTCAGGGTCTTGCCACGGAACTCCTGCAGAAAGCGCAAGCTCTTCAACATCTTTCAAGGTGGCAAATGAAAAGCCTTCATATAGCCCTCCAGGAAGCATGGCCGTCTGGATGACGATTAAGCTGTTAAGTGAGGTTTGAGTCAAGTCCAGCCATTCGCGGTGATGTACATCGTCGTATGTCAGCAATCCATCGCCAGGAGCGAGAAAGTCGCTTTCGATCACTGCCGCACGAAGCGGCAGGGCCAGAAGCGAAAAGCAAACGAGATAACTCCAGACTGCCCGCATGCAAGCCTCCTCCATGAACGGTTGCCAAGCATTGCCAGCGTGAGATAGTGGCATTTATTCAGAACTTGGTCAATAGTGAAGAGTTGGAA
>JAGQOW010000149.1 GCA_020427155.1 Planctomycetales bacterium
TGGTATTGCCCAGCAGATCGAACGCTGGCGACAAGTTGGCGATTGGCAAAAGATTCAGTGCATGGAACTGCTTTATGTCGTTGGCCTGGGCAACAAGTTTGTCGCCACAGAACTGGGCTTGAGTGAACAGCAGGTAGCCAACTTTAAGTCGGATTTCCTGGACCGACTGCGTAAGTCGGTACGCGGCAGCCGGTTGAATGAAGATGTTTTCCCAGAACTTTACGAGTGAGTTACGCTGGCCGTGCCTGACAATTTCGCTGATACCGAACTGGAAGCGTACCTCGAAGAAGCCCTACCTGGCGCGAGGATGGCTCTGATCGAAGATGCACTGCGCGACGATCCGACGCTGGTCGAACGCTTGAAAGTGCTCGTAGGCAAGCAGGACGCAGGAGTCTACTCGCTAGGCGCGATTTGGCGCCGACATCGTTTAAGCTGCTTGACTCGCGAGCAGTTGGGGAGCTATCTCTTGCAAGTTCTCGACCCCAATCAAAGCGAGTATGTACGCTTCCACTTGGAAACGGTCGGTTGCCGGCTATGCAACGCGAGCCTGGAAGATCTGCGTCAGCAGTCGATCGCAGCCGATGCGGCGGCGACGGACTCACGGCGGCGAAAATACTTTCAGTCTAGCGCCGGCTATCTCTCTCCCGACGATTGATCCGGCTGAGTCTCATTTGATCGTAGCAATCGAATGAATCACAATCGCAAGAGCGGGAACGGCGATAGCCAAAGCAGTTCGGGGGGGAACAACGCTCCCAGAGTTGCCGACGTCTCGTCACTGCTCACTCGGATGCGGCGCTCTTCCAATGCGGCAGCAACGTTGAGATTCCCTGCGAGCAGATCCTGGAACGCACGAGGATTGCATCGAACGTTCACTTCAGCGGGCTGATGACCGCAGTCCTCCAGTCGACTGCTCCGCCGAGTCAGTAGCAGCCGTCGATTTTGCGTGTCGCCAAGCGCACAAACGATTTCCACAGGTCGGACGATACCGCTATTCTCGGCTCGTTGCTGCAACATTGGGTAGATGCGCTCGACCCAGCGCTCGGGCGAAAACAGTTTGAGCATCCATTTGCCTTCCAAAGCTGCCACATCCGTGAGCCAGTTGCCTCCGGCAGTAACGAACAATTCGTGGATGGGGTCGGAGGCAGGAGTATGAAGCGATACGAAGTGATGGTCGCGATCGATCGCGTCGCGACAGGCACGTTCGACGAGCAGAGATCTCGCAATCGTGTAACCAGAAAGCGTCATCATCTCGACAATGCAAGAATCACGAACAACGGCATAGCCAACTATGTTGGAATCGAGAGCCGACTCAGCAGTAGTCTCGGTCTTTTTGAGAGCGATCAGAATCTGGGCATGAACTTTTCGACCCGCCAACCATTGCCAGGTTGCTTCCGATCGATGGAGTGCCCCCCACATTTTCGAAGCAACCCGACCGTAGATTTGTCTGAGGCTATCGAGTTCGAAATGTCGCCAGGTTCGAATCTCGATGGGGATGTCCCGCCGTCGACGACTGGCGGGTTTGGAGTTGAAGTGGGCAAGTATCGCCCGGGTATTGGCTCGCGTGTACCCCTGGCCGTTGCAACAGCTCCAGCCATGCTCGCGAAACCACTCTGGGCGGTCGGTACGGACCAACCCTAGCAGCGACCCCTCACACCGGGCTACTGATTCGGCTGCTTCTAGTAGGGCGTCGTCATACGCTGCCGCCTTGAATTCGGGCAACAGGAAGAAGTCCTGCAGCATAGCGATCGGAAGCCGTTGCCGATGAAACCAGCCAACCTGCTTTGAAACGCGAACATGCCCGATTAACTGATTCTGACGTTCGATCAAGAGTCGGTCGCTCGGTTCATACGAGGGTTCGTCGAGTCGGCTCTGAAAATCTTCGGCCAAGGAGCATTGGTGAGCTTGCGAAAGCAATTGAAGAATAAGCGGGTGATCGCCTGCATTGCCAATCAGGATACGGGCCCCTGCATCCAATTCCCTGAGACATGCATGGTTGGTACGCGAGTTAACGGCACGAGTGAAATGCAGTTTCCCGGTGGCGTCGCTTGTGGAGGGCGAACGCGACTGCTGGGGCGGCAGTTTAGAAGATTTTCGCATGGCGGTCATCCGTTCCTACCGATGGGATAAAATCACTTCTGGAAAGAAGAAGCAAAGACTCGTGACCTCGAATGGCAACTTGCTGACCAACGGTCGAAAGCTGCCCTTGTAGCTCGATCGATTCAAAAAGATATCTATTCAGCGCAGCGCTTTCCTTTCACGAGAAGTACAAAGCTGGTCCTCGCTGTGAGGCAGTCTACTTACGTTCCGAGAAGAGAAGCGATCCTTGCTGCATGGCTCCGTTCTCGAAGTTGAAGTTATCGGATCAAGAGTCAGAAATCCAGCAAAAACTTGCGAAGATGTTCTTGCGGAAATAGGCAAAAGGGATACTCTCGCGACTCTAGCAACTGGCTTGCCCGTAAATATTGGGTAGTTTCAGCAAGCGTGCTATCGAGTTCCAATCGTCTCGCGACCAACCAGCCTTGCAGCGCTTCGTTAGCCTCGACAATCTGTTGATGTCGCTGCGAGGCGTTTGTCTGGGTTTTGGGGGTGCGCACCCAAGTTAGCTTGCGAGCGACTAGCTCGTTTACTGCTGCTTGCTCGCTTGCACCCAGAGTCAATCGGCCTACTTCGGTCTCGGGGTGAAATTCTAGACGCCGTATCTCTTGCTGCAGGTATTGCCTCGATCCAGGAAGAGCCGTGCGCGCAATAGGTAGCTTCAAAGTGCCTGATAGCGTGAGATGGTCCGGGGGTTGCACTCCGAAGAATCGCTGGCAGATTCCGTCGGTAACCTGGTCGTACTTCGCCCCGCCGATGCCGTGAATGAACAGATCGGCTAGCACCAAGCGAGCAAACATCGTTGTGATGAGTGCACGTGTTCGAATCTTGATCCCTTGCGATTCCCACTCTGCAAGTGCTTCAATCGCGCGAGATACTTCATCCTCAGGGGCGAGCGGAAGCAATCGCTCAAATCCTGCCTTGTCCGTGAGCTCGATCGCTCTCGGCTGCCTCTTCGCAAAGAGGGCTCGCCGCTGGGGATCCGCAACTGTCCAAATCCAAAATGGAGTTTCCTGAAAGCCTTCTGCAGATGTCAGATCGGGCAGGGGCTGGGCGCGGCTGCGAAGCCGATGCACTCGACGATACTCTCCAAGCGCATCATTGTAGGCGTCACGAAACCTCCCGGCATGGGAAAGCAAGTGAACGGCAAACCAGCGAAAAGAACTTGTCTGGCAAACACAACTCTGCGGCAGATTCAGATTTCGTATGCCCCATTCCAGTTCTAAACGATGGCGAGCTTGGGCAATCGACAACCCAACGTTCTTAGGACCACCCGTGCAAGCGTAGCTTGGCCACCACTCGGAGACTAAGGGCGAAGTGACAAACGGCTCGACGGTTTTGGCCACCCGCGTCCCAAAGGTCTCCCAAGTCCTAGGATCGACAATGCGCCTCTCTTCCAAAGGCATTTGAGCAACTACCTCGTCATAGGCAACATTCTCGACTCGTGGTTGCTCAAGCGCGCCAGTCGGCACGCGGATCGAGGGACTACGGCAGAGGTCGCTGTCAATTATCAAGCTGAGAGCAGTCCCGCCTGCCTGCCCGGCAATTCGTGCGGCGGCAAAGTCTTTGAGCCAGACGCCAGGATGCACCAGCTCGGGTTGATGGCCCGTAATAATTAGCGGTGCATCGAACGCAGGGTTCCTGATATCGGCATACCCTCGTGTGTAAGCCAAAGCCTGTGCCAACACTTCGCGACGGGCTACTAACGCTAAGTCGTCGAGCGCGCGGCCCTGCACCTCTACGGTCAGAGACGCCCGTTTTGCCAAGTTGGCGTCAAGCAACGCACCTACTTGATCCCAAGGAGGGACGCACATCGTTTGACGGTCTTCGGCAGGTGCACGATACCGCACATATCGTTCGCCCGCGCTCATCGGCAGGGCCAAGCAGGTACCGCGCAGAGGCGCCCGCCGGCCTCCAGTAAGGCAGGCTTTTCACAACAAGCCCGAATCGCCCGATCGATGACCTCGCGATAGTAATTCATGCGAGTGGAAGCCGAATCGAGCGCACCGCCGAAGCTGCGGTCTTGGTCAAGGTAAATCAAGGGCACCGAAACTTCCAGTATCTGCAACTGGTGCCAGGCAGCTTGTACCCACAGTTCCAACGGCATCGCGTAACCGGTCTCAGTCAAATCTAGCTGCGCCAGCGACTGGGTCCGATACGCTTTGAAACCACAGAAAGCGTCTGTCAAATCCAATCCTAGTCGTCGATTCAGCTCGGCAGTTACCTGCTGATTAATCTTTCGCCGATCAGCCGGCGCCTGGCTCGCGGGAGCGTGCTGGTCGAGATACCTGCTGCCCGAAACGATGTCAGCGCATTCGCAACCGGCGACAAGTTGTGCGATCCGCTGCGGTTCGTGTTGCCCGTCGCAATCGATGGTGACGACCACGTCGTAACGGTGCACGATGGCATAGTCGAAGGCCGTCAGCAATGCCGCGCCGTATCCACGGTTCTGCGGATGGAACACGACGTCGATATCGCTTCTCCGGCGGAGCAATTCGCTCGAACCATCGTCCGAGCCGTCGTCGACCACCAGGACGTCGCTCGCATGCCTGGAAACCTGATCCAAAACCGGAGCGATGTGCTGCGATTCGTTGTATACCGGCAGCACCGTAAGGAAGCGAGGCAAATCGACAAACTGATCGACAGAGAGACTTGGCATTCGAGTGCCGTCAAGCGAGGCGAGCGGGGACTTCCAGGGCCGGCACTCTCATTTTAGATTGACCGCCGGCACGGTCAACTCAGCCGACAGGCCGGGGCTTAGTCTATACGTTTCGTACCGGGTCTCTCTCGGAGCGGCTAGCCCAGACATTGACGCCGGAAAGCTGCTCGTTCAAGTAGTCGGCAAGCGAAAGGAGTGCAAATCGCTCGCTGGCGAAATGTCCCGTGAGGATGAGCCCTATGCCTCGGGCTTCGGCTTCCAGGCAGCTGTGAAACCCAATTTCGCCTGTCACAAGGCAATCGCATTGTTTGTCGAGGGCTGTTTTCAGGAACGAGCCGCCGCTGCCGCAAGCGATTGCAGTTCGAGTCACTTCCTGGTCGTTGTTGCCCACGATCCGAATTGTCCCAGGATCTTTGCTGATATCCAGGAAGGTTCTCAATCGCTCGGTCAATTCCAGCAGGGTGAGGGGCTCGCCGACAAGCCCGAAGCGACCGCCCCCTACTTCCGAGGAGGCACTATCCGTGGCAGGGACGAGCGGCTCGATCTGTTGCAGTCCCAGCCCAATGGCCAGATGCTGGTTGATGCCCGCCTGGGCAGAATCGAAGGCAGTATGCGGGCTGTAAACGCCGATTCTTGCAGCAATCAAGTCTAACAATATTCGACCGGCCGTGGTCTCAGTCGTTATCGCACGCATAGGGTGAAAAGGCAATGGATGGTGCGTAACGATCAGCTCTGCTCGCTGTTCGATTGCCTCGGCCACACTGGCCGGAGTGATCGTCAGGCAAGTCATCACGCGCTCGGCGGGCCAATCCGGCCCTCCCACCAAAAGCCCGACATTGTCCCAGGCTTCCGCCAGAACGGGGGGGGCAAACTGCTCAAGGCAGTTGACGGCATCACCGATAGTGGGCATGGCGAGCGCGGGGTCGGGGCCAAAGTCTAAAAAATGCGAAGCGAATCTCTATTCGCTCCTTACGGCACGCGGTTATCGTAACTCCTGCCCTCGTTACCGACAAGGTGCGCTGCCCGAGGGCAATGGATTACGGATCAATCATGATCCGATGGTTCAAGATGCGTGTGCCGCCCAATTCCTCTGCTCGCAACCATAGCTCCTGGCCGACAAGTTCTTTGCCATTTTGATAGGCATAGGTCTTGACATCGTGATTGTTGCCCAGCCGAAATACCTGAATTCGCTGGCGGCGTCGGCCGGCCGTGTATAACAAACACTTGAAGTCGAGCAGTTTGTCGGAGTGATTGATCATGCGCTGTTCCACCATCAGCGAGCCATCAGGCGCCAGTCGAGTGTGCAACTCGATCTCGATATCTTCATCGCCGACGATGAGTTCGCGATAAATGCTGAATCGATACGGCTGATCGGCCGTAAACTCAAAATCGGCACGTACCGTCGCGTTGCCGCTGTTAGCGTCGAAAGGAAGTGCGATTTGGAAAGGACGTTCTGAGCGCTCGCCGGCTGATAGTTTGAAATCCACCTTTTCAGGCGACACTTGCCAGCCGTCGGGGGGCACCAATCGCACAAAGCCACCCGCCCCTTGCTCAAAGGGGTTTCTGATCTCTATCGCGTTGGAATGGTTCGATCCGAAGACGCTGGGAATGTTTTCATGTACAAACCGGGCGTCCATTCGCCATTTCGCAATCTGGGGGTTCAGGCCGAGGATGAACTTCGGGAGCAGGTCTACCTCGATCAGTTGTCGATGCCCGTCTTGCTCAGGAACTTTCGAGCGGCCCCAGGCATCGATGACGCGAACATTATCACCGAGGTAGATCGCTTCCTGCCGAGGCGACTCGTTCCACACGACCATCAGAACCTCGCCTTCGGCCGTCTCGAACAACCGGTTTTCGCTCCCACCTGCCAGGCGGAGGGTTCCCAGATACGTTGTCCCGCTCAGCAGCGAAGCGGTTGTTCTCCAAGGCAGCAGCAACTCGGTCGGCGTACCTGTGTCTGACATTAGGCCATGATCATCGTCGAAGGGCTCGGCGATGAAGATCCCTTCGGCTCCATGAATCTTGGCGGCCAGCATTTGCTGAACGAGCGACTTGGTACGAGTTTCCAAGTCATAGTATTCGCGGGACAAGGGCTCGATCAGCATCCAGCGAGCGACCCCAGAGGGACGCGGCAAATCCAAGTAGGAAGCGATCTCCCGACTCGTCAGCGCGGGAGTCGCCGAGTGTTGCTGAAAGTCCCAAGAAGTCGACGGCGCAGTCGTCGAGGACTTGTTCCAGGGCCAGCCAATTCCCAGGTTTACGTCTTGACCAAACCGGAATAACTGTCCTCTCAGCGTAGAGAGTTCCTTTTCGAGATGGTGAAAGTCTGAGTAGCTCGAATCTCGGTCATTCCCCAGTTGCCACCAGCGGACTCGTAGCGAGAGCCGGGTCAGCACGGCGTCGAGCGAAGGTAGCCAGGCCGAAGGATCTTCGCCTGAGAGGAGATCGGCGATTGAAATGTCATCGGCCACCGCCTTGCCAAAATCGATGTCCGAAGGGGCTTTGTCCAAAACTCCGACAACTTCGACATCGTCCGCCACGAGTTGCTCGCTGAAACGAATTAGTTCATCACCGCGCTGCGGCTCGGTCGTGCCGTACCAGACCGGAAGTTTGACCCAATTGATTCCCACGCGGGGCAACAATTCCGCCAAATGATCGAGAGATAACGGCAAATCATCGCCTGCCAGCGACCATCCAAACTCTCCACGTGAGTGATGCTTAATCGGTGGCACGACCGCGATCGAGATGACGTTCTTTTTCAGGGTGCCTCGCGACGTCTGCATCGAAACGTGTACTCGATAGAATCCGAATTCTTGGATAGGAGGTTTCCACTGCGTGCTGCCTTCAAAGCCGCTGGGACGGCTAATCGAGGAATTCACGATATCCGATGCTTTGTCCAGCCGCTCTGTGATCAGCCGTCCTTCCAGCTGGACTGTACTGTCGTCGAGCGAAAGACTACTGGCATTAAGCAGTTCAAATCGTATATCGGGATCTTTTTCCAGAATTCCGGAGAGGTCGCAAGTCACGACAACATTTCGCGGATCGGTGTAGACGTTATACGGACTATTCGTGCGGACGGTCATGCGAGGCATGCGTGCGAGCCAGATGTCGTCGAGTGATACTCTGCCTTCCAGATCGACATGCCCTTCTTGGGCGACGTAGAGCGAGATCTTCGCGTAACGCACGTCTGGGTGATCGATGCTCACCGGGCCCACATGGATCTTTGTCCAATCGTTCGTACCTTTGAACCATCGACTGGGGGCAGATTCTAGGGTTTCGCGGTTCTCGTCCAGAAAATCAATCCGAACTTGGGCTCGGCTGTTGATGAGTTGGGAAGTTAGAATTCGCGCCTCGACCACATAGCTGAATTTCTCGGAAACAGAAATCAGTCGGCTCGAGACCTCAGCAGAACCGCCGTTGAGATAAACCGTCAAACAGCGGCCGGCGACGGCTTTCTCAGCATTTTCCAAATTGATTTTGACATAGTGAGGCCAGCCTTCGCCGCGGCGGCGTGTCCACCCATCGGGCCATTGGTCGAAATTCTTGTCAAAGTCCTTTTCATTGAAATCGCATGAATAGATCTCGATCGCATCGACATGGCGATCGTCGCTAGTCGCCCCGCTTAAAGCGGCTAGAATCAGGAGGCTCGAGACGCAAGAGATCATAGGAAATTTGGGGAAAGATCCACGGCGAATGGGCAGGCGCCGAGAGGGGATCTCTGTTCTGTTTGGGAAGGCTACTAACTTGACACGTTTCAGAATTGCCGCTCAGACGCGATGCTTCGCGCAACCCTTCAAGAAAGCATTGCACACTGCGGCTCGATTGGGGTGTGTGGGGGTCCAAATCGATGCCCGGAATGAGCTGCGGCCGGGCGAGTTATCGGAAACCGGGCTCCGCCAATTACGGAAAATGCTGGTTGATCTGAATATCCGGGTCGGCTCGGTCGCTTTTCCTACCCGGCGCGGCTACGCCGAGCCCAACGACCTCCAGCGACGTATCGAGGCCACCTTGCAAGCCATGAGGCTTGCTTCGAAGTTAAGTGCGAGGATCCTGGTCTTCAATTTGGGTCAGCTACCGGTCGCGGACTCTGCCGGACGCGCGATTCTGTCCGAGGCGATTTGCAGCCTGGCAAGCCAGGGCAATCGATTGGGAGTTCGACTGGCTGCTCAAACTTCAAACACAGACTCCAGGAGGATTGTTGAATTCATAGAATCGCTCCCCGAAGGAACCCTGTCTCTCGATTTGCATCCGGCAAGGCTCATTGCTCAGGGCCATTCGCCGGCTGAGTTTGTCGCAACTGCAGGTCGCCACATTGCTCACGTCCATGCCACCGATGGCGTGTACGACTTGGCCAGCGGGTACGGAGTAGAAGTGGAGTTGGGCCGTGGCACGGCGGACTTTCCCGTGTTGCTCGGAATGCTCGAAGAACACGAGTATCGAGATTGGCTCACCATCGAACGCCGAGATTCCGCTCAACCCATCGAAGATATCGGCAACGCAGTGCAGTACTTACGATCGCTCTAGCAGTCGCTTGCCATGCCTGCGCAAGCAGTCGAGAAGCCCGGCCAGATCATTCTCTGTTGTGAGCGGATTGATCACCGTTGCGCGTAGATAACTCCGACCGTCGAGATTGGTTTGCACGAAGTAATAGTCGCCCGATTCGACGACAGCTCTACGCAACTGCAACTCAAACGCGTCGATTCTCTCGGGAGCCCAACCGCGAATCGCTGTCGGTAAGTATCGAAACACGACAATGTTGCACTCAGGCTCGCAGAATGCTTCAAAATCGTCTGTCGCTTCAAGCAGTAGATAGAACCGTCGAGCCAGTTCGAAAGTAACATCAACGAGTGCTTCAAACAGCCGATCGCCAAAGGTCGACCAAACGCCCCATAAACCCATCGCCGCGGCTCGCTTGGTGCACTCCAAGTTCACCATACCGTTGTCGTACTCTGCCATGCCAGGAGCTGAGGGATCGAACAAGTAGGGAGCTGTTTGCTCAAACGCTGTAAATCGATGTTCGCGATGGCGATAGAACACCATCGCGCACAGCGCGGGCATAAACAGCATCTTGTGCGCATCGCAAACTACGCTGTCAGCCAACTCGAGTCCCTGCACCAGATGCCGATGCGTGGCACTCAAACAGGCAGCACCGCCATGAGCAGCGTCCACATGCAGCCAAACCTCGTGACGTCGGCACACGTCGGCGATGTCAACCAGCGGATCGAAGGCTCCGATGGGCGTGGCACAGGCGGCTGCCGACACCGCCACAATTGGCACGTCGCGAACACGGAGGTCTGCAAGCGTCGAGTCGAGCCGATTGGCATCCATGCGGCGCCGATCATCCAGGGCCACACGTACCACTTGCTGGGCTCCCAATCCCAGTACGCCTGCCGCTCGGGTCACACAGTAGTGTGCTTCGGCGTGGGCAACCAACACGGGGGCCGGCTCAAGTCCTGCCAGCCCGTTCGACCAGCATTCGCTCAGCGCTGCATTGCGCGCAGTGAGCAACGCTGTTAGATTGGCAAGGGAGCCTCCAGAGGTAATCAGTCCGCCGAATTGCCCCGGTGTAAAACCCATG
>JAGQOW010000150.1 GCA_020427155.1 Planctomycetales bacterium
GGCTCTCTTTCTGGCAGATCGTAATCCAGCGCTACGGGAAGACTTTGCAGCTTGCCAAAAAACAACCGCTTGATGCGGGCTTTCCATTTCATCGTCTTGGGAATAAGCCGCAACTTCACGGCAACTGACCTACAGGCCTGCCGAACACGATCTTTCCAGCCTTGCGAACCCAACGGAAAGCCGGCATGGATCGCTGCGCTAAACCCATTGGCTGCCAGGAGCCCTCGCAGTTGCTGTGCCGAAAAGTAATTGTAGCTGTAGGGACTCACGTTGAAGTCCGGACGTTCGCAGTTGGCAGTGCAAATCAGCAGTTGCCCCCCCGGACGCAATACACGATGGGCTTCGAGTAAGAATCGCTCGGGATTCTCCAAATAGTAAATCGCTTCGAAGAGCAATACTACGTCGAACGAGGCTACCGGGTAGGGCAACGACTGCGCATCGGCAGTATCGACTTCGATTCGGCCGCCGTACTGTCGCCGCGCTATTGCCGCAAGCTTGGGATCGTAGTCGCACCCGACAACCCGCTTTGCGCGCGAGGCCAGATGCCCAAGGCCGATTCCTGAACCACAGGCAACCTCGAGTACGTCCTTGCCATCGACCAAGTCGCCTGCCCAACCGTAACGAGTGTGGAGCATCTTCAGTTGTTCGGAATTGACCGGTGCGCCTGGCAACTCGGTGACGGTATCGAAACGAATCACGTCGGCTGATTCGGCTTCGCCTGGTTGGGGATAGTCGCGAAGCTCCAGAGGGATCCACCCGCGGCGAACCAGCCCGAAAAAAGTGTATGCGAGAATCTTCAAATCGACCCACATGCTGTGCTGCTGCGCGTAAAGCAATTGAAGCTTCATCTTGGTCGGATGGATCAGCTCGTCGTATGCCTTGTCGGGGTCAGCATGGCCGGCCAACACAGCCCCTTCGTCGGAGTTCCAAATCGACGCCCAATCGGTAATGCCAGGCCGTACCTGCAATACGGTCTTTTCTTCTTCGCTATACCTGGCAACGTAATCGAGCACCTGAGGGCGGGGCCCGACGAGACTCATATCACCCGCCAAGACATTCAACAATTGCGGCAGTTCGTCGAGCTTAAACTTCCGCATCAGTCGACCGATACCCGTGATGCGCGGATCTTCATCGCTGGTCGAAGGGCCGCCAATCTGGTCGGCATTAATGACCATGCTGCGGAATTTGAAAATCCGAAACGGCTTGCCACGAAGTCCCGCTCGGCAGCCGCGATAAAAAACCGGACCTGGCGAGCCAAGCACGATAGCAGCCGCCAGCAACAGCAACAAAGGACTTAGGAGCAAGAGCCCACATACGCTGCAGGCGATATCGAAGGAACGCTTGATCATCTAACCCTCGCAGAAAACGATGCTGCCAAGCCAGCCGAGCCGGACAACAGAAGTGGCGAAGATTAGGAACAATTCAGCACAAACGCAAGCCGAGTCAGGCAGCCTGACGAACTCGCCGGTGCCTGTGGGCTAGCTCTTCCAGGCAGGAAATCAACTGCGGATAGACTTTCTCGGCAACAAAACGATCGGCAAAGAGCTTCTCGGCATTTGCCGACATCTGTGCTAGCAAGCCTGGGTCGGTCGCCAGGCCAGCGACGGCATCCGCTAGCATCTCTGCATCGCCGTTTTGATAACGCACTCCACACGCCTCGGTCTCGACAAGTTTTTGCAGCGTGCCGCTCAAACTGGTGATAATTGGCAGACCAGCCGAGAGGTATTCGATCGCCTTGTTGGGAATGCTCCTCACAAAGTCTCGGCTGCTGGGGTAGGGCACAATGCCCAATTTCGACTTTCGCATCAGCGTCCAGATTTCGGCAGCTCCCACCCAACCAGGAAAGCAGACATTGTCCTGCCCTGCTGCCAAACGCTGGCAGTTGGCCATATCTTCGCCTTTACCGCACAGCACAAACCGGCACCGAACCGACCTCTTGTTCAGCAGCTTGGCAGCATGAATGACATTGTGCAGTTCGTAACGTTTGCTCAGATTGCCGAAAAAACAAACCACGAACTCTTCTGGTTCGATACCTATCTTCTTCTCCTTCCAGAATGCATTTGCCTTGTCGAGCGCCGCCACCGGCGGAGGATCGCGACGATAAGCCAAGGGGATTACCTGGTCGTAGGTATGTCGGGGACGCCCAGCGTACTCCAACCCCCAATCCAAAAACTCTTCCGTCATCCCCACCAGGCCGAAAGCGCTACGACAAGCTTCTGCCAGGTCGCGGCGCATCGAGACGGTCGCCCAATTGACAACCGGACGAAGTAGCCGAGGTACATGATCGACAAAAATGTCGGGCCATAAGTCGCGCAAGTCGAGCAGCACTGGAATACTACGCTGCCCACCAAACCGAGCTGCTGCCAGACTCAGTTCCACGGTTGGCATCGAACAGAGAATCACCTCGGGAGGTTCCGCTTCGCTTGCCAGCCGCCAAAACGCCTTTGCCACCTGTCGATGATTCCGGATTCGAGCCAACGAAATGTTCTTCTTGTATTCGTTGCCATAGAGCATTCTTACTTCATAGCCATCTCGAACGGTTACGCAGGTATCCTCACCGAATCGGTTCTTTTTCGCGAAGTGGTCAAACGTCGAAGTCCACCAAACCACTTCATGCCCCTTGGCAGCAAGCGCCTCTGCCAAGATTCCCGTCCGCAACAGTCGGGCATTCTCAGAATCGATTGGCAAGGGTTCGGCTACCGTGATTAACCAAATACGCATACTTAGCTACCTTCCAAGTCGAGTCACAACAGATCGAAGTCTCAAGTCGCACTACCAACCGCAGCTTCCTCTGCCTGACATTTGGCCTCACACAGGTATGGTTTGTCGAAAAAACGTTGACCTATTTCTGGAACCGCATGGTTCGGCGACGTGTAGTCGGTTACCCGCACCGATCCATCCCATACTGCAACGACAAACGAATCGTCATAAAACCGTTCGACTACCGTGCCGGGAAGTTTCCCCGGATAGGTCATATGGCCATCAAAGGGCGCCGCCTTCCAGAAGTAAAAACGCTCGTTGGAACCTTCTAGAAACGAAAACGCTCCAGGAAACGGCTTCGTCTGGCAACGAACGTGATTGTGCAGCCTGATCATGTCCATCGCAAACCACTCGATTCGCCCGTCCTCGGCAGTTCGCTTGGGAAAAAAAGTTGGTTCGACATCGTCTGGCTGCGGCTGATAAACTGCCGACCCATCGAGAATCTGAGATAAGTGTTGCCGCAACAGGCGATTCATAGCGATGCGGTTCTTGAAGTGCAGCGACTCGCAATCGTCCCAGGCGTTGATCTCGAACTTCTCAGCGGCCAGGATCTTTCCCGAGTCGATTCCCGCGTCGTAACGAAACAAATGGGTGAGAAAACTGGTTTTGCCCGCTGCGAGCGACCAGTTCAGCGGCGATCGTCCTCGTCCGCGCGGCAACGGCTCCGGAGAGCCGTGCATTCCGAAGGCTCCTGCCTGCAGAGCATCCAACCACCACGACGGAATCAACCGTTGCCAGCCGATGACCAGCAGGCAGCCAATGTCGCGCTGCAACAATTGGTTGCGATCTTCATCCGGCTTGAGGCTGTAACACTTGGGATGATAAACCTCAATGCCATGCTCACAGGCAAACGGCCGCAAGTCCATGTAACCGGCCACCTGCGCTCGCTGCCCCTGTTCAGGAGTAAGCGTTACGAGCAACTCGATCGAGTGCCCATCGGCTATCACTTCTCGCATACATTCGAACGTTGTCGTTTTGCATCCTGCAAAAGCAATACGCATAGCCTATCTCGCGAGAGGGGAAGCCACTTGATTCGCCTGGTGATCTGTCTTACTCAAGCTGCTTGCGAAACCTGCTGTGCGCCGGCGACCGCCACCCTGGATTTGCCCAACACCAGCCTGACTAGTTCAAACGCTTCGGCATAATGGCCGCCAATTTGCACTCCGCGCACGCGGCCGAGGCCTCGCAAAAACTCCTCGTCGGCATAAGGCCGGAACGCCTGGGTCTTGTAGCAGGCCAACGCATCAATCTTCTTCTGCAAATGTCTCTCCTCAAGCACTACAAACGATGAGGTCTCCAGTGTAAGGTTGTTCCATGGCATCTCATAAGAGAAGATCGTCGAATGCTTGAATGCACGCAGCCCCTCAGCCGAGACGGTCTGATGGTCCTGGTGGCAGTCTTTCAAACATGGCATAAAGACTATGTCTGGCTGAATCTCGCTACGGGCATCGATCATCAATTGCAGGATCTCCTGACGGCTCTCCTGGAGCCGTCGGACCGGATAGCGATAAATCAGCGTGTTTTTGGCAGGCAGCCCCAACACCTTCATCGCTTCTTTCAGCTCGTTTTCCAATTCATCTTTGGCAAAGCCGTAGGGCACCGACTGCTCGCACACCGAGAAGGCCATGTAATACACCTCGGACCCAGCCTCTACGAAGCGGGCAATCGTGCCGCCGCAACCAAACTCGCCATCGTCGGTATGCGGCGCCAAGACGATGACTCGTTTGTCTGAAAAGAAAGTATCCATACGGTAGCCGTCGGAAGGTGCGAAGGAGAGTTGAGTGCCACGGAGCCATTCCACAGCACCAGAAGTTGCGCGGAGTGTAAGACTCCCGAACTCTGCTTGTCTATGCCGATCGCGCAATGCTAGCAGTCGCGGCTAGTCGGTTGCGAATCAGGGCAAAAGTGCGCCTGCTAATGCCCGAATAAGCTTGCTCGCCTGCGTGGCGAAAGCACAAAAACGAACCAACGCAGTGCCTTGAGATAAGGCCGGGCCAAGAATGGTGTCCGAATAATAGAAAGCAGATAACACTTCAGCGCAGCTGCGTAGTGGCCTGACAGCAACTCTTGATCGCCTGCTCTCAGCAGGGTGTTGCCGCGGCTGGCAGACACGCTTGCTATAGCGGCAGTCAGTGCCGCGGCTGCATCCTCTGGAATTCCCTTCGCCCGTTGGGCAGCCAAATACTGTGCCATGAATCGCGCCTGCGCTTGTTCGACGCTCTTACGGCTTGAAATCGAAGCCACGTTTCTTCGGTGGAAGTAAAGCACCTCTGCCAGATTCGCCCCACCAAATCGCTCGGAAAGCCTCCAAGTAAAATCATAATCCTGGCTACAATTATACGCTTCGTTGTACCCACCTATTTTGCGGGCCGCGTCGGTTCGAAAGCAGATCGCCCCGTGGCAGAACGGATTTCGATCCGGAAAAGCCTCAAGGACTTCCCAAGACCGGTGTGGCAGCTGTTGCGTCCAGAGCGTTGCGCCGTTTTCCTGACACAACTCGACGGCAGAACCTACGAGTGCCAAGTGATCGTTTTCAGACAAAAAGTCTATCTGTCGTAAGAATCGATCCGGGGACGACCAATCGTCGGCGTCGTGCCGACAGACCAATGGTGCGCGACATTGCGACAGGCCGACATTCAGGGTCTTGGTCAAGCCACGATGCGGCTCCCACTGCATACGAATTCTGGCATCCATTTCAGCAATTCGATGCAATGCCTCGATCGTCCGTGGCTCCGTAGAACCATCGTCAAGAATGAGGAATTCGAAATCTTCAAACGTTTGCCCAAGAACCGAGTCGACCGCCTTCTTAAGAAAAACTGGCGAGTCATTGAAGACTGTCATCAAAACCGATAACGCAGGTGTTGCACCGTCGCCACTAATTTGCGAACAATTGTCACTCACCAGGCTACCCTCCAAGACTGTGCCCAAAGAGCAAACATCAACAAAGTCCAGGCCCGGCTTTCGCTGCCCGCTTCGCCAGCGGCTAACCGCTGCATGACGTCTCGTTGAGGCTCATCTGCAAGCAACGGGCACGGCAACATGTCGGAGATGAGTGGCTTAAGCGGGCCCTGCAACCACGATCGTATCGGGGAGCCGAAACCATGCTTTTCGCGATCGAGCACGCTTCCAGGAATTTCTTTGCGAAAAGCTTCACGCAAGAGATTCTTCTTTGAACGACCGCGAACGAGATCCTTAGCCGGCAAATGCTGGGCCCATTCCAAGATACGATGGTCCAAGAATGGCGAACGTCCTTCGATTCCTTGAGACATCAAAGCGATGTCCATCTTGTACAGCAGGTCGTTCGCAAGATAGACGTGCCGGTCAGCCCACATGGCCATCTTTAACGGGCTCTCAGGTTGATAGGCATTCAGAAAGGGATCACTGGAGATCAAGCGAGTCAGCCCATCCTGAGTCTCAATCCGGCCATGCAGTAGCGACTGTCTCCGGCGCGCGTTGAACAATGCCTTGCCCTTGAAATAGACCTGCCAGGGTTGGTTCGCCGCGCCATCAACCGCGCCAGTCATGGCTCCCAAACGCTTCAGCCACTGCTTGACGCCAACATGCTCGTAATGCCGATACCCGCCAAATACTTCATCGCCTCCATCGCCGTTAAACACCACCTTCAATTGGTCCCGTGTTTCGCGCGCAATGTAATACGAGGGGACATTCGAGGTATCAGCAAAAGGCTCGTCATAAAAGTCGATAATCTTCGGAATATCCTCTATCACGTCCGTGCCCGAAGCTTCGATCACCTTGTGATCAAGCCGCAAGTGCCTGGCTACGGATAGGGCATATGGCAAATCGGTGTCGTCGCGATCGAACGTAACGGTATAGGCTTTGAGCGACTGCGATTGCCGCTGGCACTCCGCCGCAATGGCGGACGAGTCGATTCCGCCGCTCAGAAAAAGTCCGACTGGCACATCCGAGCGCAGCCGAATTCTCACGGCGTCGGCAAACAAATCGCGGAACTGCTCGATACGAGCTTCGCGTGTGGCCGCCATTAGAGGTGTAGCGAGTTCAGGTCTCCAATACCTGCGAATCGTTATCGCCTCGCCACGGAGCGTCAGGCAATGGCCAGGCGGAAGCTTGTGAACATTCTGGATTATCGAAAGCGGGGCAGGAATGTATCCCAGTGCAAAATAGACATCCACCGCGTCGGCGTTCAGCCGACGCTGGCACTCAGGCAATGTCAATAGCGATTTAAGTTCCGAGGCAAAAGCAAACGTCTTTTCGTTCCAGAAGTAAAGCAGTGGCTTCTTTCCAGCACGGTCGCGAACAAGAAAAAGTTGCCGTGCATCACGATCCCAAATCGCAAAGGCAAACATGCCTAACAGGCGATCGACTACTTTCTCCCGCCACCGACGATATCCTTTGAGCAGAACCTCGGTGTCGCAATTTGTAGAGAAGAACTCTCCCGACGCTTCGAGTTCCTTCCGTAACTCGAGATAGTTGTAGATTTCACCATTGAAAACAATCGTAAAACGCCCATCGTCGGTCGACATTGGCTGTCGACCTGCAGAAGTCAAATCCAAGATCGAAAGCCGATGATGCCCGAGCCCCACCCCCGCCTTTTGATCGCAATACGTACCATGGCCGTCAGGACCTCGGTGTGCCAGCCGACGATTCATCGAGGCAATTGCCTCTTCCGAAACGCAACTCGAGGGAGAAACAAGTCCGGCGATCCCGCACATAGTTACGCTGCCTTTTCGAGAGTGGCTGCCGCTAAGCCAAGTTCCGGGGGCTGTTTTCCATGGTAGGCTGCAAATCCCCAGTCGCTCGGCTCAATGTCGACCAATCCAGAATCTTTGAGCCAACTGTAGACCTCATAAGATTCGTGGGCGGATTGATAGGTCGGAGTAACGCTGTCAAATGTGTCCAACAATGACCACGTTTTGTCAGCAAGTGGAATGTATGGAAAAAAGAGCCGCATCAGCTTGCCAAGGCCGGGCACGCCATGAAATGGCCGGAGACAATAGGTAGTGAAGTAAGAATAGATGAGCGGAGGATAGTTCCTCAGCAGTGGCTTCAACAGCCCAAACAACTTTCGGTAAAAAGTAACCGAGGGAAAGTCATAGTAACCACCTTTTCCATAAACGCACACAGCCACCTCGCCCCCAGGCCGAACAGCATGACTCATCTGTTCGAAACCATGACGTGGATCAGGAGTGTGATGAAAGACACCTATTGAAAAAGCTCCGTCTACGCTATGCGGACGAATGGGCAAGTGCAGCACGTCGCCCTGGCAGATCAGTACGTTGGGATTGTCTCGAAAGTTTCTAGCGGCCGCCTCGACTGCATCGCTCATGTCAACGCCGATCGCACGGCCATTCTTGGCTGTCACAACATCCAAAAAACGTCCTGGTCCGCAGCCGCAATCGAGAAAAACCGATCCCGAAAGGTCACGGTCTCGGATGCCTGTGATCTTCTCCCACATACCACGGGTATGGCCTTCCATCGGGCCGCCCCGGTTCTCGCTTTCAAATTGAACGCGAGACCACTTGTTCCATTGATATCCAAAGGACGCAGAGTAGTTCTTCTCGTCATAACCGGCAAACCGCGGAATCCCACGTACAATGGGATAACTGTTCGAGGAGGAGCGCAGCCTGCCTTCGACGACAACATCGCCCCGAGATTCGGTAATCTCGAGTTCAAAACCTTCTTGCGTTTTGGGATCGCAAAGAATAGGAAGAAAGGATATGTGCATCAGGTGATTCCTTACACCAACAAGCGGCAGGCTGAGAGAAGCCGGGAGAAACTAGCAGCCTGACATTGGAGGGTCAAGAGAACCTCGATTACCCTATATGGCGCCAAACCTAGCCTCCCTGCGAGCCTTGCTAGCAACGCCTACTAAGGCCCTCAGCCGTTGTATTCAAGGTACCAAGCCACAAACTTACGGATGCCCTCTTCAATCGGAGTGCTAGGACGAAAACCTGCATCGGCCATTAGCGAGTCGATGTCGGCATAGGTCTGCGGCATATCCCCCGGCTGCATAGGTAATAGATTGCGCTGAGCCTTTTTGCCTACCGCTTCTTCAAGTGTTGCAATGACCTTTTCCAGGGGCTCCGGAGAATTGTTGCCAATGTTATAAACTTTGAAGGGGACCTCAGAAGCTGGCTCTCCGCACGAGGGAGGACATTCCAAGATACTAAGAATCCCTTTCACGATATCGTCAATGTATGTGAAGTCACGCTCCATAACTCCGCGGTTATATACATCGATCGGGCGTCCTGCCAGAATAGCTTCGGTGAATTTCCAGATCGCCATATCGGGCCGTCCCCAAGGCCCATAAACCGTAAAGAACCGCAAGCCGGTCATAGGAAGCTTGAACAGATGGGAGTAAGCGTGAGCCATCAATTCGTTGGCTTTTTTTGTTGCTGCATAGAGGTTGATTGGCTGATCGGTAAAATCCTTTTCAGAGAAAGGCACCTTCTGATTCGCCCCATAAACACTACTACTGGATGCAAACACAAAGTGTTGCCACTGTTGTTCACGCCCAGCTTCCAACAAGTTGCTAAATCCTACGAGATTGCTGTCGATATAGGCATTGGGGTTTTCCAGTGAGTACCGTACTCCTGCCTGGGCTGCCATGTGAATTACCTGGGAAAACTGCTGCTTTTTGAAGAACTCGCCCGTATTGCTGCGATCAGCCAGATCGAGTTGCAAGAACTCAAACCGATCGTCAGCGGCTAGTTCAGCAATCCGGCTCTGTTTAAGTTCGACACGATAGTAGGGGTTCATATTGTCAACCCCGAATACCGCAATTCCTTGGTCCAGCAAAGTTCGCGCGACATGATAGCCGATGAAACCAGCCGCTCCAGTGACGAGAACTTTGGTCATGCTGCCCTCTCTTTCTTGTTGGCCAGCCGATAAACCGAAACAACCTCGCGAGCAACACTTTCTTCACTGAAACCCTGTGCCACTTCTCGCCCGTTCGAGCGGCCACTCGTTCGGAGCACTTCTGCAAGCGCTGCGCCCAGCGCGGCTGCATCTCGCTTCACGACCACAGAGGGCGCCACCCCTGCTAGCCGTTGTACGACGTCGCCAACGTCGACTGAAACAACCGGAAGATTGCAGGCCAACGCCTCCTTCACGACCATCGGCGACCCTTCATAGTCGCTGGTCATCAACAAGCCGTCGGCTGCACTGTAGTACACCGGCATTTCGTCGGGAGGAGTTTTGCCACGAAACACATGCAATCTTAGACCGGGAATCTGCTTCTTCGCCACCTCGACGGCTGCCTCGGCCAGATCGAGTCGCTTTCCGACCGGGTCGGTGCGGGCATTGAACAATACGATCTTCTCGTCCAAGTCCCAACCGAGCGTTCGACGGCTCTCTCGGATCGACAGGGGCCGAAAGCGTTGGATATCCACGCCACACGGAACCACGTGCACTCGGTCCTTCAGGTAGCCGACTCGCTCCGATAGTTGAGAACTGACACAAATCACCCGTGCCGCACGACGGGCTGCAAGGTGCGAAAACAGGCGACCTATTCGAGATCTTAGTGACGACATGCCTGGCGCAGGATTCAAATCACTGCCGTGGAAGGTGATGACCAACGGCACC
>JAGQOW010000151.1 GCA_020427155.1 Planctomycetales bacterium
TTGCGTCCATCGAGGAATACCCGGCCGACCAGGCGCTCGTAGCGGTCGATGGTGACTACTTCGACTTGGCGCCTGTGGCTTTGTCGCCGAGCATGCTAGAAGCCGTTTCCCATTACACCGAACTGCAAAGATATGCTTGTTCAGCTAGGCATCGCCACCAGTCCAAATCGATAATCGTTGACAACTTGGCTGGATCTTTCTTCCTAAGCTATTTTCACTTCCGGCATCCGCCCAACAAGATGCTCGGCGATAAGCTTCCTTCTTTGATGGATGATCTCGGGTAGATCGCCAACACCAGCTTGGACAATATCCGTCGGCAAGCGATGGCGCGCCACCTGATCTGGCGTCAATGTCTGAACCCATTGTTCAAAAGGCAACTGATAATATTGGCTGGCCTCATCTTCAGACAATGCAAGCGCAATCCCCAGTTTGTTGGAGTGCTGCTGTAAGCTCGGATGTAAGGCATCTGGAATGCCAGCGCGACGCAACTCTTCAGGCATGAAATAACGGGGTTGAACAAGAGGAACCGGGCGAAGTCGATTTGCTGCCAAGTCTTCTTCGTACAATATCGAGAGTAACTTCTCTGACTCCACCGATTTCATTTCCAGGTCGCAGTACCTGTTAACCCACTCGGCACTGAAGCCGAATTGTCGGCCATTCCGGGAGAACATGCGTGCCGCTTCGGTCACGGGGAAATCGACCTCACCCGTCGGCAGTCGTCGAACCATATTCCTGAAGTCGCTCAGAGTGCTATTGATTTGGAGGGAAAGAAGGCGTTGGAACTGCAGCGTTATGATCCACTGCCTGATCCGTTCCGCATTGTCTTCTGTCAAAGTCGCTTGATCGGTACTGATGCCAACATGGTGAAAATAATAAGACAGCAACATGGCGGTGTTGACGCCCGACAAGGCTTCGCCATAGATCCCAACTGATCGAAGCCATTTGGCTGCGAAAAGAAGACTGTTTTTGACTTCGTCCCAATTCTCCTCCAAGCGGCTAATGTTGCTTGGCGTAAAGTTCTTTACCTGAATCGTAAAGTTAAGATTGTTAAGAAAAAGCGCACAGCGAAGCAAAAACTCCCTTTGTATTGAACGCTTAGGCTGTAGTAGTTCCGAAAGCTCTTTTATCAGGTTCTCGGTTTCTTCACGCGCGTTGAATTGTTCCCAACGCAAGGTTATCACCGACATCAGCAGGTCGCTTCTGCTGAGCCTCGTGCCACCATCGTTGGCTCGGATAAATATATCTAGGACACGATCATACGAGTTACTGAACTCGGTGAAGTAGGCGATGGCTTGATCTTTCCACGCCATCTCCCATAGTCGGCTCAAATTGGCGCGAGCGACGGATTTCTGGTTTTCATTTAGGCTGGTGTTATCGTCGATCCAGCTTCTTGATATTCTTGCCAGAGATTGTTCGTCCTCTGCGCTAAGAATAAAAGAGATCTCAAACCAGAGTTCACCCGGATTCTGTTTCGGCCGCTTGGATACGTCGAAAAAAGCAAACCGGTAGTGTTCCGCCAGTGGACTATCTTCGTCATCCACTTCGTCCTCCCCTTCCGGGGCGTGGGCGAGATCGATATGGAGCGCAACTTCATCCCATGCATCGGCATTGCTGCGCCGTTTGCGCTTCTTCCGAACCACATAGGTACCCTTCATTCCAATCAGCAGCGATGTCAGGCGCTGCTGGCCATCCAGCACTAGTGTGCACGGAGCATCCGGACCGACATCAAGCTGCTCATTGTGTATGTCGCCTTCCCAGAAGTTCTCAATAAAGCGATAGATCTCCCAGTCGCCTCGACTTTGCTTCGGCAGATCCCAAAGCAGCAAGGTTCCAATGGGGTACTTCCTCATCAGAGAGTCGAAAAGCCGAATGATTTGATCTTGCGTCCAAACGTAAGGACGCTGGATTCCGGGAATAAAGAGATCCTTATTGATCCGGTTCAGCGTTTCAGCTACTGAAGTGATGGTGTAACTCATATCGAATAAACATCTTGATCATTTGGTTGAGGCTGCTGCACGACAGGATATGGATTCGCCGTCAATCGCAGCATGCGGTGGGTACTGATTGTTTTCAGCGAGGTCGTGGAACTTGCTTTTCGCCGTCGTCAACTCGTTCTCCAGTCATCAGCCTCAAATTCCGCACTGCTGAACTTGAGCACATTGCAGTTCTCCTTCACGGTACGCTGCACCCCTTCATCAAAGCCCGCCTTGCTCTTTGCTTCGATCTCCACCGAGATCGTCACATCAACGCCTAGCTTGGCTGTGAACTGCTGTACGACTTCATCAATGATGGTGGCGAAGTCCATTTTGGCTTTGACCGGATCAAGCGATACGGTGCCGTAGAACTGTTTCTTGGTAACTTCGGGCGTCGGGGTACCAGTGCCTCCTGTCCCACCCGGAGTTGGGGGTGGTGTGCCAGTGCCGCCTGTTCCGCCGCCTGGAGGCGTGGTGCCGCCGGGTTCTCCGTCGTCGCCACGGGGTGCTGGGCCTGGCTCGGGCGGTTTCTGGGTGTGCTCGCGGTACGCGATGGCGGCCTCGCGGTCGATTAGCAGTGAAGCATCGTCGAGTGTGGCGATTGATCCATGCCCGAAGGTGAAGCCCAGATAGCGGTCTCCTTCCTTGCCTGAGGCGAAGGCAAAGTAGTCTTCGCTCTCCACGCCTTGGTTGAGTGCATTGCGGAAGACGGTGTCGTTGACCAGGCGCGGCAGGTAGAGGTAGTGGCAGCTATCCTGCCAAACCTTCAGGGCGCTCACGTCTTCGACGCCGTCTTTCAGGTACCACTGCTTCAGCACGTTGCGCAGGTGGATGGGTGACCACTCGTAGATGAGCCATTCCTCCTCCCGCAGTTTCACCTCAACGGCCTGAACTAGATTGGGCGCTGCCGGTGAGACCGAGACTACCTCCCAGTTCAGGGTGGGCTTGCCTTTGACGAACTCCTCAAGCGGGGCAATCAGCCACTTGTAGGTCTCACGCACCAGTTGCGAGAGGGACTGGTCGGCACCGTCGAGGTTGCGCTTGGCCTGATTCAGGTGCGAGAGGTCCTGGTTCAGTGTGCCGCTCTCAATGTCGGCAACGATGGATTTCCAGGCCAGAAAGATTCGCCCCTGCTCCTTGAGACGGCTGACGACATCGTAGTCAGCCGCAAGGAAGATCAGCCGGTTCTGCTTTTGCCGGGGCTGGTCACCACGCTGGCGCAGGATTTCCTCTGCGGTGATGAATGCCTGGTTGGTTTCGCTGCGGCTATAGGCTCCGTTGACCGGCAGCACGACCAAACGTGGGCCGGTGCCATAGTCATCGGGCACATCGGCGGACGGGGTGAAGATGTGGATGCCACCAAAATGGTGATTCTTCCCAAAGACCTGGGTGACTCGGGTCTTCAGCAACGGCAGGAGCTCCTCTTGCTCGTTGACGTTCTGCTTCCGGCTCTCCATCTCCCGACGGAGGTTGGGCTTGGTATCCAGCCAGTACCGGTCTTTGTCGGAATAGAGGTAATGCAGACGATCACGGAGTCGCTTGAGCACATCCTCGAAGACGCCGACCGCCTGTCCGGGCTGCACCGCACCGAGTAGGATGCGTTCGGCCTGGATGCCACGAATCATCTGTGCCCCGGTTGACGGGGCACTCCCAAGGAATATCGTCCGAGCGGTGCGCCGCGCGGCCTGTACGCCACCAAACAGCGTATGGTGACCGTCGATGTCATGCGGCGCAGAGCGCGTGCCGTCGACCTCCCGCTCGATCACCGGCTCCCAGCCTTGTGGCAGATAGTGGATGCTCTTGTTGCGCACATTGCTGTCTTCGAGCGGCAGCGAG
This sequence comes from Planctomycetales bacterium, assembly GCA_020427155.1. Lineage (GTDB taxonomy): Bacteria > Planctomycetota > Planctomycetia > Pirellulales > Lacipirellulaceae > Bythopirellula. The sequence continues at coordinate 3,810 of JAGQOW010000151.1, forward strand.
CCCGGCATGATCAGCGCGTCTTTGTTATCGGAGTTCCAAAGGCGGTGGATTACGATGGCCATGTACTGGAGCACGCCACGGGTCCGCTGAAATTTCTCCAGCGTGGACCAGTCTTCGTACAGCCGATCGAAGATCTCCGGGTGGATCGGGTAGGAACGGCAAAGCCGCTCAAAATACTCGTTGGATTGGGTTTCGACCGGGAATTTCTCGGCGTTGTGGCGATAGAAGTCGGAGAACTGGCGACTGATACCCTCCACCTCGGCGCGCTCGCCGGGCGTTTCAAACAGCCGACGGCGCACGATCTCGAAGGCTTCTTCCGTTCCGACCGGTTTCCACACGGATTCAACACGGGCGAAGTACTTCTCCAGCGAGTTGAGTGCCCGTTGGCCCATGGTGCCGCCCACTTCCAACTCGGATTCCGGCAGTGATGCCAGCAGGATTGCATTCGGCACTGTTTTCATGGATTCGGTGAGGGCCTGGACAAAGCTGATGTTGCTGTCGAATGTGCCCGCCTTGAACTGCCTGCCCAGTTCTAGTTGGCGGATGAAGGCGACCAGCTCGTCGATCAGGATCACGCAGGGGGCGGCCTTGCGGATCAGGTCGGTCAGCACCTCTTTACCGGGTGACGTGCCATCGACATCGCTATCAGCGACCATCCGATAGCCTTCCTCGCCGAGCAACTGCCAAGCCAATTCACCCCACAAGGCGTTCACGGCTACGCCTCTGTAGTGCCTGGGCTGGCTCGGCGAGAGCTTGATGCCGTCGATCACGGCGACCTTGGCATGGGGCAGGCTCTGGATACCCGCCTCGTCCAAGACTGGCGGGATACCGGTGAGTCGATCCGTACCAACCGTTCTGGATGCGAGGTGGTAGACGGCCAACAAGGTATGCGTCTTACCACCGCCGAACGCAGTTTGGAGCTGGATGACCGGGTCGCCGCCATGGCCTGCCAAGCGCTGCGCGACCGAGATCAGCAGCAGCCGCATGCCCTCGGTGATATAGGTCCGCGAAAAGAACTTCTCCGCGTCCTGGTATTCGTCGGTTGCCGTACCGTTGGCGACCTGCGTGATATCGGCGGCGAACTCGGACTGTTTGAAAGTACCTTCCAGTACGTCCTTGTGCGGGCGGGCGATTTCTCGCCAAGGCTTCAAACTCATGGCTTACTCCTCAAACATCCAGTTCGAATTCGGTTTGCGTGCCGCGATGACCGACCTCGTTCGAGGCGGCAACGATGGCGTGCCAGGAACCGATCAGTTCGTTGTAGGCACGGGCCTCTTCCGCCCATTTCTTGCGCTCGCAGAGGGTGTAGAGGTGGTAAGCGAGCTGCCGGATCGGTTCGCCTTTCTCTGGCATCTTGGCCAGTAGCACACCCGCTGCTGACTCGCCCTGGTTGTTGAGGCGGCGAATCATCTGATGGCAGGCTTCCCATATAGGCGTGCGATGGTCCTGAGTCGGATCCCAATCCGCCTCGTACTCACTCCATTTGAGTAGGCGGACCTTGCCGCCTCCAGATTCCACTACGCCCGCGTCGCGCACCCCATCAACGCTGGTGCCTTTGGCACGAGACAGCGTATCGGCCTCACCAAAGGGACCAGTGCTCCAACCGTACTGATCAAACCAGCTTGAGCAAAACTGAGTGTCGGCGTCGAAGCTGCCAGACTCAGGGCTTAGGTAATCGGTGATGGAACGATTAATCAGTATGAGCGCATCGTGCACACTCATTCGTGAACCATCCTGATTCAGTACGGCCTCGTATTTCGAAAAAATAGCCATTCCAGGACCGATAGCCGATTGTGCGAGATCGACGGGTGCGATGGGTGTTTGCCCCGTCTCGCCACCGATCATGGTTTCCAGTGCCTCGGGCATTTCTTCCCGCAGTTGACGCTGGAAATCGCGGCGGGAGATGGAGTCGGCGCTGGTTTCGCGTTTACGGCAGACGAGGACAATCGAGGAAGCCAGAGCGTTGGTACCGGAACCAATTAGCCGCGTAGCATTTTCAGTACGAACAGGCCAAGTGCCGTCGATGGCAAAGCCCGCCTGGATCACGGCTTCCAGGAAAGAGACCCAACCGGTGCTGGTGGTGCTACCTTCCGTGGTCTCCGACTGCTTGAATGCATAGTAGATGGTGACGGGAAATGTGGGGTGGGCCTTCGCAACCAGATTGTGGATAGCGCGGGTCATGCCATTCATAAAGAAGGCTTCCGCCTTCTCCTTATTTCCATGTCGGTAGGGGGTGGCCACCAATTCTTCTGCCTTGGGAACCGCCATAGTGGCGAACTGATTTGCGTAAATATTGCGCAGGGATCGGCGCAACCAGACGTAGAAGAAGTCTGAAAGGTCGGCGTAGCCGATGTTGTCGTAGTACGGTGGATCGGTACATATAATTTTTCGATCACTTATACTCTGCGTTTGCGCATCCACCTGCGCGGCCTCACCCGGAACCGACGAATAATATTTCGAGAAAGCACGAAAGATCCCATCGATTACTCCAAGCCAATCACCGCCAGCCCCAGCGAAAGGATTAACTTCCGCGTAATCCCAGACCATGGGAATAGCTTGTCTTCCAAAAGCCGGAGCAGATTTCCCCTCTCCACTTCTCCATCGAGCTGTAGAATTGTGAAATGCTGTCATTTTGCTAATCGCAAGAGCGAGGTACACAGCTACAGCATCCCCATAAGCTTCCGCCCCTGAGCCGCCTTGGTCCAGCCCTTGGCCGTCACCCGGCACGCCAGCGACTTTTGCATCAGCAATGGCATTTTCGCGGGCTTCGTGAACCAAATCGGAGAAGGTGGTCAAGGCCACTAGTTGGCGGGGGGTAAAGAGGTCGCCGTAGGATTTCATTCCATAGTTCGGCGTCTTGAAGTCCCGCGGGTTATCGGGCAGAACGGTATCGGGTTTCCAGTTCGGCTGTGCCTTGGCAGCGACGTCTTCGGCATCATCAGTTGGTGCGAGATAGACGCGGCCACGCTGACCTTCGGCAACAATGGCCATCAGCCGTTGGCTCATTCGGCCCGCTTTGCCTTCGCCCCGGATGTAGTTGTAATCAAGCGGCACATCGGACATCAGGCAACGAAATGCACTGCGCTTTCCAGCGGTAGTACCGCCCTTTGCCTCCGCCGGTGGTGTACCCACCCGAATCTCAAACCGATAGCTATCCTGCTCCACGACCGGTTCTACCCATGCCTCCTTGCCCTTCTTGCTGGAGAGAACGAAGCTGGAAGCGAGCGGAACTTCCACATGGCGAAAAGCAGGGTTCGGGCTCTTAACGGTTCTCGCCCATAGCCAGGCAATCACCGTCAGTTCTTGGCCTTCATACCCTTTAAGGTCCGGTCGCTCGGCGACCATCTCTGGCGTAATCTTAACTTTCGGGTACAGGTGACCGATGCGCTTGACGGCTTCCTCGCGCATCCAATGTCCGTAGCGGCGCACGTCTTCCGCCAAGCCACGGGCTCCGGACCAGTCTTCCATCAGGTCCGCCTGTTCTTCGCCAGCGGGCAAAGGACCGACAGGCTTTTGTCCGGCGAACTTGGTGGGGATTTCGATCATCGCCTTATTGATCATCACCGCCACCGGATTGAGGTCGCTGGCGTAGCTCTCCAGCCCCAGCCGCTGTGCCTCCAAAGGAATAGCGCCACCACCGGCAAAGGGATCATGAAAGGCGGGTAGCTTTTCCGGGTTAAACAGCTCTGCGGCTTGCGGATGGTTGCGATTAAGGTAACAGGTCTCGCGCCAGCTCTCCCAGATAGCCTCACGCGCCCGGTTCAGCACCTCCTCGTTGTTGGTGTTTTCCCACTTCACAAGGTCGCGGATGATCTGGAACAGCTTCTCACGCTTGATCTCCGCCTCTTTCTTGTTGACGCCGAAACCCAGTTCGCGCTGGTAGCCAGGGTCGTTGACGAGTTGAGCAAACAACACTGCACGGGCTGCGGCCAACGGGCGGCGCGCCCACCAGAGATGCAGCGTGCTGGGGTGACCGTGGCGTATCGACTTTTCGCGTGCAGCAGCGGCGTTGATGTCGTCCAGCGGTAGCGCGACCTCGATGAGTTTCTTTGGGGCTTTGATGTTCATGGCGCAATCGCTTTGGTTTGTTTTAGAGCTTCCATTGCATCGAGCAGCAGGTGGATCTCGGTCGTGGGGTTGTCGCTGCCGTCGGCATGTGCCGCAGCGAGACGCTGTTCCGCGCGTTGCTGAGCATCGGCGAGCCGGTCTTGCAGTTCTGTATAAACCTGTTTGCGTCCCTTGCTGTAATCGGGCCACGCGTGTTCGACATCGCGAAGACAGCAGGCACCGGGTGAACGGTCGCCGGTTCTTGTATAGGGGGCCGCATGGTCGCGGAAGTGGAGCAAGATCCAGTATTCGAAGCAGGGAACCGATTTTATGGCACTCATCTTGAGCCTTTCGGCCCGTTCGATGGATTCGTGGTAGTGGGCGTGTTCGTCCCGGTCAAAGACGCAATACACAGACGAGAAGGCATTGCCCTCTTTTTCGGCGGCGGCCTTGAGCTTACGTGCGGTCTCGACGATGTTCTTCGGATTGCTGCCTTCGCCCGGCTGCACCTCCACCACGGCCTGTCCCCGGTACACGCCGATGGCTTGGCGGGCATCTTCGAAGTAGTGCTTTTCCGTTTTCGTCCCTTCGCAGACGATCAGCATCCGATCGCGAGGCTCGAATCGCGGTCGGCGGCGACGTTGCTGTTGGGTGGACTTTGCGCGTCGAGCCATGACCCTATCCGAACGCCTCCGTGATGGCCTTCAGGAAAGGCAGTGCGCCGTAACGACCGCTGAGATAGCCGCGTTCAATGTTCTCCGTGCCCTTGCGAACCGCGAAGTCACTGAGCGGATAAAGCCGGGTCGATTGATCCTCTTCCCGTTCGCAGAACCAGACCTGATCGCGCCGGAACAGGTCCTGATTGAGGATCGAGGTTTCGTGGGTGGTGAAGATAAGTTGCGCGCCGTGCCGATTGAGTTCGGGGTTGTGAAACATCTCCACCAGGTACTGCACCAGTAGGGGATGCAGGTTGTCATGTAGTTCGTCCACCACCATGACGTGGCCGTTAGCGAGTGAGTCCATCCAGGGGCCTGCGTAGCAAAACAGCTTTTGCGTGCCGTCGGATTCGTCGCTCAGATCCATGTCGATGCGTTTACCGTCCTCGGTCTGGTGTTGCGTGAGGATTTGCACGCTCTTGGATTGGGACAGTTGACTGGTCAGGAGGTCGCGCAACGCGGGCGGCATGTTGCGGGTGAGCGCGCCGAGGTGATCGCCATCCATCTCGCGCAGGCTGAGACCCGCGATGGCAAAGTCGGCCGCCTGCATGAACTTGAGGACCTTGGCCTGCTGTTGCTGCTCCAGCAGGTTCAGGGTAGCGATGGGCTGCTGATTCCAACTCTGCTTGCCCACGGCGATCTTCAGCTTGTTGGCAAACCAGTTGTAAATGGGGGTGAGCTGTTCGCTGTTGAGTTGCGCCGCAGTCGCCAGCAACGAACCGTTGGGCCGGGTCACACGCTCCCACAGTTCTTTCTCGCCCTTGAGCTTGTCGCCGAATTTGATCGTCGAGGTCTGCCCCTCTGGCTCCAACTCACGTTGGAACCACTTTTGCGCCTTACCCTTGGGGAACGCAAAGAGCCATTCTTCGTGGATGCGTTGCTGGTCGGCACTGATGCCGTACTGGTAGCGCACCTTGTCCACGATGAAATGGATTTCGAACTCGGATGGCTGGGTACGTGCCTTACTGCCGAACAGAAAGGGAGCGACCAGTAGCGGCTCGTTGGGTGCCCTCTGGTGAGATCCAATGACCAGCGCCTGGAGGGCGACAAGCGCTCGCAGGAGATTGGTTTTCCCTGCCGCATTGGGACCGTAGATGACCCCTGAACGCAACAGAGGATTCAGCGCGGCGGGGGCATCAGGAATCTGCAGTACATTGTTCTCTTCCAGCTCATCTCCAGGGCCTTTGACCATGGAAAAAAGCGCTTGATCGCGGATGGAGCGGAAGTTTTTGACGGAAAATTCAATGATCATGGCGGATTCTCGAATCGTTTTTCCCGTCAATATTTGCACAAAAACGGCAAATCTTCATCTAAAATATCGCCTCATCCGGCCTGACCGCCTTTGAGAGAAGCTCCCCGAGGCTGTAGTTGATGCTCGCGACGCCAAAATCCGGTTCTGACGTGAACGGGTTGCGGATGTAGTGCGGCCCCTCGTGGCTGTCGCCATCCACAATCACGATGGCCAGCAGGAACTTGTCCGTCTGGTTTAGCGCGTAGATGATCTCGTTGCGACTGACCGTAATTGTGCTCTGGCCCTTGGCTCGGCCCTTCACTTC
>JAGQOW010000152.1 GCA_020427155.1 Planctomycetales bacterium
ACAGCGGCAACTCGCTCGATGTCCTTCTCCCCGTAGTGGGGAATTTGGTTGATCGTCAGCTGCGGCCCGATGCCCAGCTCGCCGGCGACGAGCTTGAACTCATCCGGCATGACCTGCAGCAAACTTGAAACAGCCCCGATGCCATAAATTCGCCGTTCAAGTTCCATCGTGTTTTCTCTCCCGTTTGAGATCTTCACCGGCCGCCCGTCGGCCGCGCCGTGTTCTACCACACACCCCCTGCCGAATTTCCCGTTTCGGGAAACTCTTCGCAGATCTTGAACGCCTGCCGGCAAATCTTGCACACCACCAGCTTGGTCCGGCTCCCATCCCCGCCAGCCACGGTCCTGCTGCGGATGTATCTTGCGCCCCCGCACGACGGGCACGTCGCCCGCTGAACGAAGACGATTGGGACGCCGTCCCAACGGATTCTTTCAGCCTTTTTTGTCCCTTTTGTCGGCATGGGGTCAACACACGTGCTGGTAATGGTAAAGCTACTTTTTGGGGTCGATATCCAGCCGAAAGACCCGGTCAGCGGGAAATGGCGCGCTTTCACAGGCCCTGGAAGGACCCAAGGCCCCCCTGGGCTCCCACTGCGGAAAATCAACAGTTTTTCCGCACTTTTCACAGTCGAGTCTGGTCGAAGCCCCAGCGTGAATCACAAACAATCTCCCCAAGGTCGCCCCGCATCGGCACTGCCTTGGCAGCGCCACCATTTGACCGACTGGTATCTCGCCAAGTTTGGTACGAACACGCCTCATATCGCCGCCCTCCCGTTTCGCTCGTCTAACACTCTCAGCAACTCAGTCCGCATCATCTTGGCGGGCATGTGTCGTCTTACCGCCTCGTCAGGCACCGCCTCTTCCTTCAACTGACGCCGCTCGTTTTCGCCCATTCCATCCAGTCGCTGGCCGTACTTTTCCTCGCGCTCGGCTTGCTCGCGACGTTCAATTGCCGCAGTTTGCATCGCCGCGGAACCGTCTGCTCTTTGCCGCTCAAACCGATCAACCTCATCAGCGCGGCGCCTCGCTGCCAGGTGGTTTTCGATTGGTGGTGGCCAGGCGGTCAGCCCGCCGGTTATGCGTCGGTAGAGCGCGCCAGGCTGCCAAGCCCCCGGCTGAGCCTGAAACTCCGCGAGCAGCTCTCGCGCGGCTTCTACCGACAGCCCCCGCTCGCGAGCGCCGTTCACAGCTTGCCCCGCAGCACTGACCCCCAAGCGAAGCAAATCCTCCTCCACCCCCCTCCAGGGATCAGCCGCAACGGGTTGCACGTCTGGGAGGGGGTTAGGGGGAGGGTTGTTTTCTTTGTTACCCTTGTTCTTTCGTGTACCGTCCGCTGTATCATCCGCTGTTCTGCTCGCTGTACCGTCAGCTGTACCGGGTGTCTGGTATCGCTCATAGTTAGTTATTGAGATTACAGAAGTTACGTTGTTTTTTTGCTGTACTATCTGGTGGTCGTTTTTGAGCTCGTTCAAGAAGCGCCTGACCTTGCCTCTCGACCACTTCCAGCGTTCCGCCAACCCGACCTCGGACCACGCCAGCTGCCCCCGCTCGAGATCGATTCGCTTCCCCTTGATTCGCACGGAGCCAGCCTCGAATCTCGCGAGACCGATGAGATCAACCCATGCCTGCCCGCGCGAGAAAGGCTCTTGAAGCCAGAGCTCGCTTTCAAGCAGTTGTCGCCAAATTGCGAACCAACCGACGGCCATCGTCGTGCCCCTCAGCCGTTAACGGGGCCAATCGTTACCTCACCTACCGCTAATCGCTCAGCCAGTCGTTCTAGGTCGACGGCGCGGTACCGCACTGCCCGCCCAATACGCACGACCGGCAGCAGGTCGACGGGGATTGATTGCACGGTTCGTTCACTCAGCGCGAGCGCTTCGGCTGCTTCCCGCCGCCGTAGTAGTGTCCTGACGTTTGTGCTCATTTTTGCCCTCATTTTCTCAGAAGTGCCACGCCGTGCGGCGTTGAGGGCAATTTGGCGCAAAAGAGAATGCGCGACAATCGCGCAGGTCGTTCTTGTTCGACTATGTTACGCTGCGTTACACAGCGTTCTAGTTTTTCTCTGGTAGAAGCTTGTGGTGGATAGCCGTAGGAAACTGCCTTACATCGACAATCCAGAGCTTAGCGTTTCGACTTCCTTGAACCGTGATTCTCTTGCGCTTCAAGTACTGCGCTGGATTGGTGCACAAACAACCCATGTGGATCGTCGCAATTTCCTTCTTAGAGAGTGGTTTGCTTCGGAACTCAGGAGGGATCCTGACAACTTCAGGAAACTCTGATTCAGCCAGTTCAGAACTCTCCAGATCCAAGAACAGGATGAATGGCAGAAGAGCACGCGACCAGTCAGTCCGAATCTTCTCTAGGAGCTCACTACTGGCAGCACCGCCCCTAAATCCAAGTAGGTCATCATGCCAAACCAAATGGTGAAAATGCCAGAACGGTGAGGGGTCTATATGGTGGCGGTGGAGGCCAAGGGCAATCTCTTGTGCACAGGGCCACCATTCATCAGGCATGCTATTGATCGCATCAGTGATATTGCCCTGATGCTCGTATATCAGCCGATAGCCAAAATCCCAATAGTCCTCAATCAATGTCCGCAATCTTTTGCGATCCATGCGTAGCACCACCTTTCCCAACCCGCCTTGCCGCTGGCGGTCCAAGGTGGAGAACCGCCGACGGCTAGGCGTGCGCCCGGAGCGACCGGGCTAGGTTGGTTTGAGTTAAGAGACCCTCAGATTCTACTCCCGCTCGGAAAATGCCGTAACCCGCGCAGCCTCAACAATCGTCTCAATCGCCATTTGAGCCGACGGCGGTAGTATCGGCCAAGCATCAACAACAGCAGCCAAGCCAGGGTCGATTTCCGCTGCCAGCGCGGCGACTTCCGAGATCGCGTCGGATTTTGCGCCGCGCTCAATTGGCTCGTCACGCAACCCATTGTGGTGCAAATCACTTAGGCCAATTGTTTCGAGTCCAGTGTCGCCCACTCGAAGTGTAAGAGTCCTTTAGATACATATCTCTCATTCGCAGGTGGTGCTTGGTGGCTTTCATTTGGCTGTTGCCAATCCGCCGCCAAGGATACTTTTCGACTTGCTCAGTCCTTCTCGTGCTGCGAGGGTTTGGAATCAACTTCGGCCACGGCTAGAGACCCGCCGTTTGGATACTACGCTCAAACTGGGTGCGCAGCTTTACCTTGCCGTCTCGGTAACACGTGATGATCGGCTGTTCGCCAAGACATTGCTACTACGGCTCGAAGTCCGCCATAAACTCCTCTTGAATTGTTTTCTATTGATCCCCGCGCTTCGGATGGGTCCAGGGGGCCCGCCGGAAACGCCTTCCTCCCCACCAGCAAACGTTTCTGGCGGGGGTTCTTTAGCAGCGCAGGCATCAATAGTAGGTCAGTGACTCGCCTGCGTAGGAAAGTACCTCGACCATACTCTCGGCGCCGAGTGGCAAACATTTGCCGATAGGTCAATCTGTGCTTGGCAGTCTGCGATAGGACCCCGGCAGAGTCCTAAAATCCTGAGCCGTTTTGCCGGTTTCCAACGGACGTCACTCTTGGCCAAAAAGGCAGCTATAATCGACAGTATGGCCGACGTAACTCAGATCCTGTCCCAGATAGAAGAAGGAGACCCCTCCGCTGCCGAGCAGCTACTCCCTCTCGTCTACCAGGAGCTTCGGCGGTTGGCAGCCGCCAGGATGGCCGATGAGAAACCAGGCCAGACACTTCAAGCAACTGCTCTGGTTCATGATGCCTATATTCGACTAGTCGATGTGAAAAAGGCTCAGCATTGGAACAGCCGAGGACATTTCTTCGCGGCAGCGGCAGAAGCCATTCGTCGAATCCTCATAGAAAATGCTCGTCGCAAGGCGCGACTGAAGCGAGGCGGGAAATGCCGTCGGCTCGATGTGGACCAGGTGGACCTTGTATCGCAATTGGCCGGCGACGACCTTCTAGAACTGAACGAACAGATAGAAAAGCTGGCAGCAGAAGACTCGGCGGCTGCCCAACTCGTCGAGCTTCGCTACTTTGCTGGCTTATCTGTCAAAGAGGCCGCCGCAGCCCTGGGAATCAGCTCTTCCACGGCCTATCGGCACTGGTCCTACGCACGGGCTTGGCTGCACAATGCATTGCTTGCAGGAGACGATGGAAGAATCCACTAAAATTCTTTACCAGACTGAGAGTTTGAGGCACCAAAAATCGCACTGGTTGGTAGAGCATCGTCAGTTCTGTGAAAGAATTCTATGTCATCTACACCTACCAAGAATGCCCGCGAAGTCTTTTTGACGGCGATCGAACAGTACGCGCCGGACCAGTGGCCTGCGTACCTTGACCAGGCGTGTTCTGGCGATCAGGAGTTGCGTAGTCACGTCGAAAGCCTGCTGCGCGCCCATCAGGAACTGGGCACCTTTACCGAAGACGAGTCATCGGCTTCCCCAACCGCGCTCCACTTGGTCGAGCAAGCTGGCACGACCATCGGCCCCTACAAACTGCTCCAGCAGATCGGCGAGGGGGGCATGGGCGTGGTCTACATGGCCGAGCAGACCCAGCCGGTTGAACGGCGGGTAGCGCTAAAGATCATCAAGCCGGGCATGGATACGCGCAAGGTGATCGCTCGCTTTGAAGCCGAGCGCCAAGCCCTGGCGATGATGGACTATCCGAACATCGCCAAGGTGCTGGATGCCGGTACGACTGAAACAGGCCGGCCTTACTTCGTCATGGAACTGGTGAAGGGTGTTCCGGTTACCGAGTACTGCGACCAGCAAAAACTTACCACTCGCCAGCGTCTGGAACTGTTTATGCCGATCTGCCAGGCAGTGCAACACGCCCATCAAAAGGGCATCCTCCACCGTGACCTAAAACCCTCCAATGTCCTGATCGCCCAATACGACGACCGGCCGGTGCCTAAGGTAATCGACTTCGGCGTAGCCAAGGCGATCGAGCAGCGTCTCACCGAAAAGACTGTCTTCACCGAGTTTGGCCAAGTGGTGGGAACGGTCGAGTACATGAGCCCCGAGCAAGCGCAGCTCAACCAGCTGGATATCGACACGCGAACCGATGTCTACTCGCTGGGCGTACTTTTGTATGAGCTGCTCACCGGAGAAACCCCGTTTGATCGAGAGCGACTGCGCTCGGCAGCCTTTGACGAAATGCTGCGGATCATTCGCGAGGAAGACCCACCTCGCCCCAGCCTGCGACTGAGCACTAGCGAATCGCTGCCTTCGATTGCAGCCAATCGGCATATCGAACCAAGACAACTCAGTACACTCGTCCATGGCGAGCTGGATTGGATCGTGATGAAGGCGCTGGAGAAAGACCGCTCGCGACGGTACGACACAGCCAGTAAGCTTGCCGAAGACGTCCAGCACTACCTTCTAGACGAAGCCGTGTCGGCCTGCCCACCGTCGGCTCGGTATCGACTTGGAAAGTTTGTAAGACGCAATAAGATGGCAATTGGCGTATCGGGCTTTGTGTCTGCAATGCTGGTAGCGGCAGTTGTATTGCTGACGCTCACAAATGCACGCATCCGCAAGGCATCAGAGGCGAAGGATGCTGCGTTATCTACCGCGCATCAGGCAGTCGACCAGATGCTCACACGGATCGCCGATGAGCAACTTCTGAACGTCCCGATGGCCGAGCCGCTGCGTGAGGCGCTCCTGAAGGACGCATTGAGGTTCTACGAGGAATTCGTAGATCGTGCCGATTCAGACCCCACCGTACGTTTTGAGTTGGCCAAAGTCCTTCATAGTGTGAGTAACATCCAACGAGAGTTGGGACGAAATGATGATGCCCGCAATTCGCAAGAAAAGAGCCTAATCCTGTTTCAACGGTTGGTGGATTCCGATTCGGAAAATCCTTCCTACCGAGAACAACTCGCAGGTGCCCACACGTTCGCTGCATACCTACTTTCTTCGGATCCCAACGACGCAAACGACGCCGAGGCTAAGGAGCACCTACGCAAGGCTCTGCAACTCTACGTCGATCTTGAAGCAGATTTTCCAGATCACCCGCAGGATGTCGCCATCTGCTGGCGATGGCTCGCCGACATCATGGTTCGCCGAGACAATCCTCAGGAAGCAATTCGACTTTACCGTCAAGCCATTGCACGTGACGAGTCAGTCGTGCGGCGGACTCCTTCTGTTGCGAGGTGGGTGCAATTGTGCTGGACGCATCACTGTCTCGGTCAGCTGCTATGGCAGACAATGCGTGACCAACCGAAAGAATGGGAACCGCAGTTTACTCAGGCACTTGAGGCTGCTGAGTTGGCACTGAAAGTTGATCCCGAATCAAATTCGGCCCGGTATGCAGTAGCCCATGCAAGGGAGATGCTTGCTCATCGCATTGGATCAAGAGGTAGGTACGAAGAAGCCGTATCCCTCCACCACCAAGCCTTCAGCGAAGCACAATCACTCTGCGCTGTATCGCCATGGACAACCGACTACTGGAGTCTGCTGCGTCTGTCGCTCCGTGAGGTAGCAGAGAATAACAACCGTGGAGTAGCAAAACAAGCCGTTGCAGACGCTCACGGCAATCTGCAACGACTGGTGAAGAGGATTCCGGAAGAGGTCGTTCCTTTGGCCGAATTCGCGCGCACGGAATTCCAGCTTGCACAGTACTTACGACATACGGAGCAGTTCGTCCTTGCCGATGAAGCCACACAGACCGCCATGGACGCTGTTGCGAACTGTGAGGAACTTGCCGAAGACGCAGAAGAGCCCTCGCTTGCTTTGGTAGAAGCCCGGCTCCTAGCGGCTTTCGAAAGGTTGCTTGTAAGCGATCCCAGCGACGAGGTGCAATGCGACAACATATGTCAGTTGTTGCGTCGGACAGCGAGTGAGTACTTTGAGTTGTCGGTGGATTCTCGCGACGCTAACGCAATATTGGGAGTTGCCTTACGTTACGTAGATGTGGCAGGTCGCCTATCAGCTACGCCGAATCGAGATAGAGAACTGAGCGTGCTGCAAGAGCAGTTCCTCGTACTGCTTCAGGGGTTGCTCGATCGGTCTCCGCACAACAAAGACTATCGTGGGTCCATCGACTATCGGTTGCGGATATGGGCCTACGCATTACCCTGGAGCGGTGAATACCTCCCCTCGGCGGAACAGGTGCTCAAGGAACGCGCCAAGATTTATGAACGCTGGACACGCGATAATCCAAGTGATCTAGACGCTTGGCTTCTGCTTGCCGACTCATCCCGGCTCGTTGGCCAAGTGCTCGAAAAAAGCGACAAGAAAAATGAAGCGGCCCAGGCGTATCGCCGCGCGATCGGTGTGTTCGACGACCACCCGGAGGTCTCCAGTCTCGATCAATCGCGTCTACTTGTGTCGTGCTGTCTTCAACTCGCTTCGGTTTTGGAGCGCACAGAGCAGAGCGGAGCGGCAGATTTCTACCGAAAGGCACTCGATCTACTTGAAGAGCCTACGGATGACACCGGCCTCAGTATTCAGAGAAGCTATGAGCTCGCCCTGCTACGTCTGTGGTGCGGCGATTTGATGGGATACCAAAATGCGTGTCGAACCTTGCTCGACAAGTGTGTAGCCGACGCTGACGAGGTCAACTGTGATCGGGCGTACTGGGCGTGTTGCCTAGGAGCCAAAGCGATTGAAGAAAACAGCCTGCCGCTACATCGTGCACAAAGTATTGTAGAACAACATCGACAGAATGCTTGCTACATTGCTACGCTAGGAGCGCTACTCTATCGAGCTGGCCAGTACGAACAGGCGACTACGATCTTAGAAGAGTCGATTGCTGCGTTTGAGGATGACACATCCGGCCGCAGTTCGTCGTTATATCCTAAGATATTCGGTGCTATGACGAAGTGGCAGAAAGGGCAACAGGAAGAAGCCCGCAATATTCTGGCTGAGCTTCGACCGGAAATTGATGACGTATTGGCCGCCCCTACGACTGCTTGGAATCGCAAGATGACGTTGGAATTACTCAGGGCCGAAGCAGAGTCCCTCATCGTGCCGACTGAAGCGGTCGAAGGCGACGCGGAATCAAATCCTGGCCCTGCCCCAACGGAGTAGGGTACTCAGATCTCTCTGGTCCGACCGGGCCCATAAATGGGCCACTTAGTGGTTCGACGCCGGCTGCTCAGCCTCTTTTCTCGGTGTTTTAAGAGTCGGCAAAGAATTTCTGCTTTTTTTCTCCGCATCGAGAGAATTCTCGCCCCTAGATGGCGCACTGAGTAATAGCGGGGGTGGGCCCGGTGGCACTCACGTTGGCTCGCCATTTAGCGTTCAGCATTCACAGCTCGGCTTATTCGCCCAGTCGTGGCCAACCAGTTTGAAAGGAAGGTAATCGATGTCACGAAACACAAGAACTTTCGGGGCACTGGCAACCCTTTTGCTACTTAGCATAGTCAGCTCTGGATATGCAGAAGTAATCAGCTCAAGCCTGGAAGCTATCGCAAGAGGACGAGGCGCCGCTGAGGGTTCAACAATACTGCCTTTGATGAGAGACAGTTCACAAAGATTCGGCACGGAACTTGCCGAGGATGACCTGCTCACTCTGCACGCCGACACCTCCGGAGAAGGTCCGAAAGGAAACGGCGGCGGACAGGCAGATGCGGTGATGGGCGGTTACGGAGTGATGAAGCTATTCGCGAATGCCGTTGCCATCGCAAATGACCAAGGAAAGCCGTATGGCTATGCAGAAGCCGAAGGACATATGCAAATCGCTTTCACCATGGATGTCCCAGAGGGCCCACTCAAGGATACGCCCGGAAAGTTTATTGCCAGATGGGATATCGACGGCTCATTGACTACTTCCTTTTCTGGTGCCGGAACGCAGAATTCTTCTGCTTATTTCAGGTTTTGGGTGTGGAACTCACCTGTAAACTTCATAGCTTCTATTGCGAACGGAGAGGAGTATACATCCGACTCAACAGTTATCTATTCAGAACATTCGTTCAATTGGGGCGACCGAGTGACGCTCGGGCCGAATGCGCTCGTGGCGGCCTCAACCGAACCGACCGCTAGGCCAGATCAGACGGTTTCAAGCACGGCAACCGCTCTGTTCTTCAATACGATCCGTTGGGGTGGCATCGTCTCGGCAGAGGACGCCGATGGCAATCCCGTTACAGATTTCACAGCCTTCGACAAAAACGGCAAAGACTGGTTGATCCCGGCTCCAGTACCCGAACCCTCGACGCTAACGATCTTGATGGTTGGCTTCTCACTAGTTTTGCGGGGCTCGTACAGACATATGTTTCGCTGATGATTTACAGCTGGACGAACTCGCGCTGCGAGATATGTTCGCGGCGTCACGAAAGAGTTTGAGTCAGATACTTTCCCACTGCCCCAAGAACATGAATGGACCGACTAATGACCCGCAACCTCGCTATCGCCCTGCTCGTTTCCTCCCTGTTTTACACACCGATCCGCGCAGTCACATTCGATTGGGCAACTATACAGGATCTAAACAACCCCGATGACATATACGATGGGGGTTTCGGACGTGTCGGTCACGCCTACCGCATTAGCAAGCACGAAGTCTCCAACGCGCAGTATGCCGAGTTCCTCAACGCGGTTGCTGCCACCGACGCCAATGGACTCTACCACCCTGCAATGGGTCTAAACACTCAAGGCGGAATCACGCGTAGCGGATTAGCGGGCAGCTATACCTATGCAGTAAAACTGCCTGCGGTCGGTCAAGGTCCCAGTGGCTCCGACTACACATACGACAACAAGCCAGTGGTCTACGTGTCGTTCCTCTCTGCGATGCGGTTCGTAAACTGGCTGGAAAACGGCCAAGGATCCGGCGGCACGGAATCAGGTGTTTACACAATTGGCAACGGTACCAATGAAGTCCGCTCAGCGAGCGCCAACTACTGGATTCCCAGCGAAGACGAATGGTACAAGGCGGCCTATTACGACCCCAATGGCGGGGGCGGCAGTGGCGTTTATTACGGCTACCCACTGTCAACTTTTGCCATACCCAACAATAACCCCCCGTCGGCCGACACCGGCAATTCCGCGAACTTTCACGACAACGGATACACA
>JAGQOW010000153.1 GCA_020427155.1 Planctomycetales bacterium
GCCAACAAGTTCCGCAACACCCAAGCGCGTTACTTTCTGCCCAGTGCCGACGAATGGTACAAAGCAGCCTTCTTCGACCCGGTCAGCGACAAGTTCTTTGATTTTCCCAATGGCAGCAACACCGCCCCGCTACCCGTAGCGAGTGGGACTGTCTCGAATACCGCGGTGTATGAACAAACGGGGCCAGCAGATGTCACGCTAGCTGGGGGGGCCAACCCATTTGGAACGGTAGCTCAAGCTGGCAATGTCTGGGAGTGGGATGAGACGGCGTCTGATCTAATCAACGATGGTATTCAGGAATTGCGAGGTTTACGCGGTTTTGCTTGGCTTACGATTAGTGGCAATACCTTAGACCTCTCGTCTTCTTTTAGGAACCAATCTTCGCCACAAAACGGTATAGGAGATGTAGGATTTCGAGTGGCAAGTGTTGCACTTCCAGAGCCTACGACTATTTACCTCGCATCTATGGGTGTAATCTTACTAGCTGGCAGGATGGGTGGTCCTATCGCCAATCAACTTCGACCTTGAGCACGTTGCCACAGGCAGGTTCACCCATCAACGGTTTGCTACTCACCGATGCGCGGGTGCCATGCCCACACCGGTCCGCCGGGGTGGGCATGAAGTAGACGGTCGCCTACATGCCCACGTCGGCAGACCTCCGTGAGCATGGCGCCGTTGTTCAGTGAAATCCTCTGCTCTCTACATCCCTCCTCCGCGCTCTTGGCGGTTCCATCCCGCCAACGTAGCTGGCAGTTCCGCTGAATTCTTGCGAATCCAGCTACAGACGCCAGCACCGAAACTTAGATTTCCCCATCACCACCACGCTTCTCGCCAGTCTCCGCAGTGCAAACTGGCACTAGCAGGTGGCCAAAAATGATCGTAGCCTCGCCGCTCCACAACCGCGATAATCACCCCAGCACTCTGTTGCGCGAGTTCTTTGACAAATCAACTTTTTCACTCCAATTGCACTCACTGCAGTTTTGTCCCGCGCTCGCTGAGCGAGTTTTGTCCCAAAAGTTGGGACCCCGGCACAGCGGTCAAACCCCAGCAGAGGGGGATGGTTCGAAAGCGGAAAGGGGAGACCGGAAAGCGGAAAGATGATGCCGGTCTTGCCACTTAGGCAAGCAGCTCTTGGATAACGTGCCCGTGGACATCGGTCAGACGGCGATCGATGCCGTTGTTGCGGAAGGTAAGTCGGGTGTGATCGATGCCGAGTAGATGAAGAATGGTAGCGTGGATATCGTAGCAGTAAGTGATATGGTTGGGGTCGGCGGGTCGCCACGACCATTCGTCGCTGGGTCCGTAAGTGACGCCGCCTTGGATGCCGCCGCCGGCAAGCCAGTTGGTGAAGCCAAAAGGATTGTGATCGCGGCCGCTGCTGCCTTGGGAACAGGGCATGCGGCCGAACTCGGTTGTCCAGAGTACGATGGTGTCTTCCAACATCCCGCGTTGCTTGAGATCCTGGATAAGCGCTGCAGCGCCGGTCGCCATGCCGCGACCCAGCGGGCCATGATCGCGCTGGAGATCTTCGTGGGAATCCCAATTGCGCCGCGGGTGGCCGTTGTCGGCACCCGACCAGATCTGGACAAAACGCACACCCCGTTCGAGAAGCCGACGGGCGACCAGGCAGTTTCTGCCGAAGTATTGCACCTCTTGTTTTTCATCGATCCGCGCTTCCACCGCGTTATTGGCAACCGCGGGATCGACGCCATACATCTTCAGAACATGGTCGGGTTCGTCGGCGAGATCGAGCACCTCGGGCGCGCTGGTCTGCATTTGCGCGGCCAATTCGTAGGAGCGAATACGGGCGTCAAGCCGCGTGTCGCCTGCGCGTTGAGATTGATGCGCAAGGTTGATCTGCTCGAGCGCGGCCAGCACGTCGCGATCTCCTTGAGGGGTGACGTAACTGTCGGCAGGCGCGAAAAGATCGGCAATGGGATTGGCGGCGCTGGGGCGAATGGCCGTTCCTTGATGTTCGGCGGGCAGAAAGCCGGAGGACCAATTCGCTGGGCCGTTGGGAGGAAAGCCGCGCGGGTCGGGCAGGACGACAAAAGTCGGCAGATCGTCGGCCTCGCTACCCATACCATAGCTGAGCCACGCCCCCATGCTCGGAAAACCCGGCAGGATAAATCCCGAAGCTTGCATAAAAGTGGCAGGGCCGTGGACATTGGACTTCGAGACCATGTTGTGGACGAACGCGATGTCGTCGACGCAGGCGCCCAACGGCGCGACACAATCGTTGATCCACTTTCCAGATTGGCCGTATTGTTGCCACTTCCACGGGGCTTGCATGGTGTGGCCCGGTTTCGATTGGAAGAGTTCGACCTCGCTGCCAGGGTCCCAGGGTTCGCCATGTTGTTTGTTAAGCAGCGGCTTGTAGTCGAAAGTGTCGCATTGGCTAGCGCCGCCAGACATGTAGAGTTGCACGACGCGTTTGGCTTTCGGTGCGTGGTGGAGTCGTCCAGTTTCGCTCGCTTGCAACAAACCTTCGCGGTCGAGCAAAGCAGCGAGCGCAATGCCGCCCAAGCCGCCGCCGTACTTCCAGAGGAAACTGCGACGCGAAGTCAGAGCGGGGGGCGAAATACTGTTGGTCATGATGCTTTGCGAGGGCTAATCGACGAACACAAATTCGTTGGTGTTGAATATCAGGCGACAGGCGTTGGGCAGGCCGTGTTGGTTTGCGATGCCGGCAAGCAACTCCAGTTCGCTTGCGGTTGGCTCGCGTCCGAGCGAAAGCCGAATGGCTTGGGCGAGTTGATCCGATACGGTCTCCGCCGTTCCCTGCACTCGCTCGGCGAACAATTCGGCCATGCGAATCATGAAACGGTTGTTCAAAAGTGCCAAGGATTGCAGGGCGGTGAGTGTCTCATTGCGTTTGGGCACGATGGTCGAAGGATCGGCACAGTCGAGTGTTTCCAGAAATGGATCGGGAGCCGAGCGGACGATGAAGCGGTAGATCGCGCGGCGATGAGACGATGCCTGGTCGGGATCGTACTCCTCGTATTTGTATCGGGGCGAATGGTCGTCTTCGAATCCGAAGGGGCGGAAGCCAGGGCCGTACATCGTATGGTCGAGTTTGCCGCTGACGGCAAGCACGGTATCGCGAACCGCTTCCGCCTCGAGGCGGCGGCGGTTCATGCGCCAGAGGTAACGGTTGGCGCCGTCCAACCGGGCATGCTGTTCGTTGTGTGCCGAAGCTTGCCTGTACGTGGCGCTGTTGACAATCATTCGGTGCAGTGACTTTATCGAGCGGTCGCCGTCGCGGAAGGTTGCCGCCAGCCAGTCGAGCAACTCGGGGTGCGAGGGGAGCGAACCCATGCGGCCCAAGTCGTTGGGCGTGTCGACAATCCCGCGGCCGAAGTGGTAGTGCCAGATGCGATTCACGATCGATCGCCAGGTGAGCGGATTTTGCTCGTGCAATATCCAGCGCGCCAGTGCGGCGCGGCTTTCGCCATCGTTCGAGGTTGAGAATCTTGATTCGAGATAAGACAAGCAGCTCATGGCGCCAGGAGACACTTGGCGAATCGGAGTCGATTCGTTGCCGCGCTGCAGTAGATATACCGGTCGCGGTTGGCCCAGGGTCGGGCGAAACTGACCCTGCGCGGCAAATGACGTCGCGGCGGCGAAGACGTACTTCTGCTTCGGCAGTACAGCTAGTTGCTCTCGGGCTTCTTCGAGCGCAGTTGCGAGTTGCTGGTCTGGCTTTCCTTCGAGTTGGTCCACTTGCGTTTTCAACTGTTGTAGTCGCGCTTGCAACTCGGTTCGTTTTGCCTCAACTGCTGGATCAACATCGTAGAGACGATCGGCCCGGTCAACCGATGCAAACACTGCCTGGAGTGAATAGTAGTCTTCGCTGGTGAAGGGATCGAACTTGTGGTCGTGGCAACGTGCGCAGCCGATGGTTGCGCTGCAGAAAGTTTCGATAACATTGCGAACCATGTCGTCGCGATCGAGATTGCGAACGCGCTGCTTTTCCATCGAGCCTTCGGCGACTTCGATCTGGCCCACCCAGTCGAAGGGACCGGCGGCGATGAATCCGAGCGCCACAATGCCGTCGTCTTCGCCCGGATAAAGCACATCGCCGGCAAGTTGCTCGCCGACAAAGCGATCGTAGGGCACATCGTTGTTGAAGGCACGGATTACGTAGTCGCGATAAGGCCAGGCGTGCTCGCGCACTTTGTCTTTGTCGAAACCGTGGGTATCGCCGTAATGAACCACATCGAGCCAGTGACGTGCCCAACGCTCGCCGTAGCGCGGGGAAGCCAGCAACTGGTCGACCAACTTTTCATACGCCCGAGGGTCGGGGTCGGCAATGAAGTCCTCGATTGCTTGCGGCTCGGGTGGCAATCCAATGAGGTCGAAGTAGAGTCGACGAATTAGAACTCGGCGACTTGCCTCGGACGATGGGGATAAACCTTGTTCGCTAAGCTTGGCTATTACGAAATTGTCGACAGGTGTGCGCACCCAGGCACTATCGGCATCGCGGGGGAGCGGCAAGTCGGGAAGCTGGAGTGGTTTGAGCGACCACCAATCGGCATCGGCCAAGGTCTTGTCAATAAGCTTCTGGTCGGTAGGCCAAGAGGCGCCGGCTGCGATCCAACGTCGGATTGTCTCGACTTGTTGCGCGGAAAGCGGCGGAGCATCTTGGGGCATTTCGGGTGCGTCGCCCGAGATCATTGCGAACAACAGACTTTCGTCCGGGTTGCCGGGGACGACGATTGCTGGCTCACGCTTGATCACGTTCGCCGCTATCGAGAGATCAAGCTCGCCATTGGGATCGGAGGTCTTGTGGCACTGCAAGCAGTGCTGCTCCAGGATAGGGGCTACATCATCGACGAAGTCGACCGCTGGAGAATCTGCACACACCGCTACCTCGCTTGCCAGCGCAATTAACAGTGCGAGCACTCTTACTGGAGCGAGATAGAGGAAACAACGTGGCATGAGGATTCGAAGACCACAAATGGATATAGTATCGAAGGCGGCAACGCCGGGCGAATACGTTGAGATGAATCCCCGGTGCTGGACTTATGATTGTAACATGCCGGCCCATGGTCTCCAGGCGGCAATAAGTTTGGAATCGAGGAAACCGCTTGGTATACTTCTTCAAGATTGGGCAACAGCGTTTGTGTGGCTTTGTGTTCTATTCTCCAGCAACTGTTCTGAGGCACTACTGTGAGTCGAGTTTTTCCTTTCCGCTTTCACGCAATTGCCGTCTTGATTGCAGCTTACGCAGTGCTTCTGTGTCTCGGACTAGATAACATTCAAGGCCAGGATCTGCTGGGTGACAATATTACTTTTTCGGGGGGGACGTTGCATCTGAGGCCGTACGTCGATCCGGGCGCAAACAATCGTATTATCTCGATGACGACCCAACCGGGGAATTCATCGAATACCGATCTGTTTGTCACGACCCAGGAGGGAACCGTCTATGCGATACACGACAACGGCGGGGGTAGTGTGAGTTCGAGCGTTTGGTTTAACTACAATACGGCAGTTAGTGCCGCTGTGACCAATGCCAACAATGGGTTTGTCTTGGATTCGGTAACGAATGCTCACGGCGGCTTGCGAGCGTTGGCATTCCACCCCGACTTTGTTAATAACGGCAAGTTTTATACCTCGGCGATGGTCGATCGGCCAACGGGTGTTTCCGGGCTGAATTATCTCGGGAATTCCACCAGTGGATTCGACGCCGAGAGCGTCGTTGCCGAATGGACTTTTGACCACATCACTCAACAAGTGGTCAGCGCGTCTTATCGCGAACTGTTTCGCGTGGCGATGCCCGTGTTTGATCATCCGGTGAAGCAGCTGGCGTTTAATAACTTTGCCGTGCCTGGAGATGAAGACTACGGACTACTCTATATCGCCCATGGCGACGGGAGCGTGCAGTCGGCGATTGCCGGCGGCGGACAGAATACGGATGACGCCTTGGGCAAAATTCTGCGCGTGAATCCCCTGCAGAGCGGAGGTGACCCATATACCACGCCTGGCAACCCGTATGTTGGCGTCGCGGGAACGCTCGACGAAATCTACACGCTAGGGCATAGAAATCCCCACCATATTTCCTTTGCCGAAGATGGCCTTGGCGGTTCGCATTCGCTGGTTGCCGAGGCAGGTCGCGACAATGTCGAAGAGGTGAACCTGCTTCAGGTAGGCGGCGACTACGGCTGGTCGGATCGCGAAGGGACCTTCGTGCACAATCATAACGGCGGGCCATTGGGTTCTGGCTATGGTCTCGACTATGGGGTGTCGAACCTTCCTGCCAACGAGTGGCAGTTGAACGACTACGTCTATCCGGCAGCTCAATACGATCATAATACTTCTTTGGGCTGGGGGTTCGTGGGCTCGGCGATTGCTGGCGGATTTGTGATCGACAATGGCAGCGATCCGGCAATTCAAAACGAGTACATCTTTGCCGATTTCGGTTCCAAAAGCGGCCACGTTTATCACGCGAACTTTAACGATTTACTGGCTGCTCACACGCAATTGGCCGATGGCGAAGCGCCGTCGGCATTGACCCAAGCGACGATCTCCAGGCTTCATCTTGCATTGGATCATGATAACAACGACCTGACGTCAGAAATCTTGTATGACGACTTGAATTCGATGTTGAACGATAGTCGCAACGATATTCGCTTTGGCCGCGGCTTTCGTGGCGAAATGTACATTTCGAGCAAGCGAAACGGGCTGGTCTATCTTGTGACCAACTCGGTCGGATTGCCTGGCGACCTGGATAAGGACCGCGATGCCGATGCTGCGGATTTCTTGACATGGCAGAGATCGTTTGGCTCACGATATGGAAGTGTGCAGCTTGCCGATTGGGAAGAGAACTTCGGTACGGTCGCCCCCCTTGCATCCTCATCAGTTAAAGTGCCCGAGCCCTCGGCCTTAGTTGCGCTGCTTCCAGGGATGGTGTTAATGCTTGCGCGGCGTTGGCGCGAGTCCAATTCGATCTTTCAGGGTTATCAGCATCCAGTTCCGGCTGGTTTCAGAAAGTAGTAAATTACTGCAAGCCTAGCCCGACATCACAGTTGGGACACCAATTGTCTGGCACGGGCAGCCGTTCGCAGGCACCTCGGCCAAACCTCCAGGTGATTCCAAAGGCTACCCAGTAGGATTCGGCGTCTGCAGAAGATTGGCCAAACTGGTCCTCAGCGAAGAACATTCCTCCGGCGTTCACATCAAGGTCTACGCCTGGCAGGAAGTCTTTAACGCCGAATCCACCCGAGACCCTGTGCTCGTTAATAGCGGGAAACTGAGACTGTAAGTACTGTATGGCCGGCAAGCCGTCAGGCGGCACGATGCCGCCTGCGCTGAGCGAGGTGGCATCGAGCATGATGTTTTCAGCAAACGAATATCCCAGGCGTACCTTTATCTTACTTGTTAAGGCATACTGTAGTCCTGATTGGAGGACGAACTGGTCGTCCCAAATTGCTCTGAAGAAATCTGTTTCAGAGTATTTTTTGTAGAGAAGGTCGGTAGCCAGCAGCAGACGGCCATCCAGGAGACGGTCGTTGGCAATCCCCCAGCCGAACGTCTCAGGAAGGTCTAACTGGACGTCCTGGACTGCAGAGAATGCACCGCCGCCGATACTGAGCCGAATGGCATCTCGAAACAGGAAGCTCTGTTTGGTCATCCAGTAACATCCCAAGGTGGTATGATCGGTAGCATCATAGGTGGTACCGAAAAGGCCTCGAATGCCGTAGGCCGTCGTGGCAGAACTTAGCCCGGAAAATGGTCCATCAAGAACACTGGTGGTTGCAACCAGTTGTGCACCCACCGACATGCGCTCTGTCAGTTGCACGCCAGCTCCGGAAGCCACATTCAACGCAAGCAGGCTGGCGGTGGAACCATTGCTATTCGGTTCGGTCGTGTATTTCACGCCTAAACCTGCGCCCGAGAGAAAGCCAATTCCCCAAGTGACAGGGAGGCCGAATGCCGAGAAGTCTTGGGTAGCAGCAATGTTGGCTAGCGCACTTCCAGGTTGCCCTGACCTTGCCTCAAAAGGCGAAATTCCAGCCAAGGGAAGCGTAGCGTCATTATCGACGTTGATTGTCGGTTCGACCCAAGCACTTCCAAAACTGAATTGCGTACCGTGGAATTGGGTCAGCGTAGCCGGGTTGCCCGTGAAGGCAGACTGGACATCTTGCGGTCGAGCAATACTTACACCGGCCATGCCGCCTGCAGCGGGATTTGCCGTGGCATGCAACTCCACCCCAAAAGCCTGTGCAGCCGCTTTGCGACTGTCAGCGACGATGGTCAAACTACCAATGAGCATCGCCAACAATAGTAGCCGCATCTGCATAACTAAGGACCTCCCTGTCCCGAATGCCAGATTCCGCCGCTTTCACAGATCGAGACTGTGGAAGATTCGAGTGACTTGCCCATCCAAAATCGCAGTCTCGTTATGATAGGTCGGACGGGACCAACCGGCATCGACAGTAGCTCGCAATGAATCGCTAATCTTGGCATAGTCGCTATGATCCGATGTGGGCAGATGTAGCGATTTCAGCAGTTTGGCCGATTGTGCAGTTGGTGAGGCAGCCATTGTGTTTTCGCGCGACGAATTCGACGGTGGCATTAAGCAGAACCATTGCGACCGTCGATATCGACAGTGTCAATATGGGATGGATTGCACCTTAATACCTATGTTTGAGCGTCGACTCCTACATATTCAGTTTGCGTTGGCAGTGCAGTTACTACTGAGTAGTGCCGTGCCCGCTCAAAGTCTGTTTGGACTACATCCGCACAGATCTGAGTCCTCGAGCGTTGAAGAAGAGGAAGAGCTAGAGACAGACCGAGACTCGTTTACACCCGCTACGACTACCGCTGGCGACAAACGATGGATTGTCGAAGCTGCCTATTCCTTTATCGACAATCGGTCGGTTCCCGAGACGCACAGCTATCCCGAGTTCTTGGTACGACGGGGTATCGACGATTGGCTGGAGCTTCGAGTGGGCTGGAACTACGAAGTTGGCGGAGCGGGCAGTCCGGTTTCCGGCAATGTCCCTGGCGACTTCGGCGAAGAGTCCGAACTCGAAGAAGAATCGCGAGTGTTCTACGGGGCGAAAGTGATGTTGATGGACCAACACGGTTTGTGTCCAGGGAGTACTGTGCTGATCCAAGGGTTTACTCCTACCGGCGGCGAAGTCACAGATACTCAGATGTCAGCAACTTACATCTTTGGCTGGACTGGCGAGAACGGACAGGTCTGGGATTCGGCGATCCGATTCAGTACGAGTTCGCTCGAAGAAGACAACTTCAATGTTTGGGCTCCCTCAACGGTATTAAAAATACCTGTTGGCGAGCGGTGGAAAGTTCATGCCGAGTATTTTGGGATCTTCTCCGACGGCCGTCAGGAGAAGTCGTCCCAGCACTTCTTCAGCCCGGGTGCTCACTACTTGATAACAAGGGATTTAGAGATTGGCTGTCGAGTTGGCTGGGGGCTGAATGATCAAGCTCCGGGTTTCTTTTCCAATGCGGGTATGGGCTGGCGGTACTGAACCGACGTGTTGACCAAGCGTTAGCTGTTGTTGCACTCGCTCGCATGGCCGGTGCGGAGCAGCAAAGTTGCCGTTTGAAATCATACTTTAGAGCGCCGGAGCATTTGGATACTAGTTCGGCACTTCTCTAAACCACGTCGGCCGACCGTATACGTTCGAGTTGAGGAGGCCGTACATCCATAGTTCCGACGTTGCGATGCTCAGTGGGAAAACTACCCCGGGTGTCGGTGTGAGGCGGTTTTCATAGCGAAGCGTCTGGCCTCATATCAACTTTAGATCTCGATCGTCTCGCCGTGGCATAGCACTTGACGACACATTTCGACATCGATGTCTTGCTGAAGAAAAGAAACAAATCCTGCTACAGATGAATGTGTTGGCGCCGATTGTTCTAGATTGACTCTAGTTGTCAAGCGGAGGGCATGGGACTCGA
>JAGQOW010000154.1 GCA_020427155.1 Planctomycetales bacterium
CCGTGTGTCCCCGTGGTCAGGCGTCAACACCAGTCAAGCCAATCCATGACTCGATTCAGTACAGGCCGGTTTGTCGACGCATCAGACTTGGGTCTGTCGCTGTCAATCCTCGAAGGCCATGCCAGCGACATCAGAAACTATCGGCCCCCTGTGAGACACCCCTTGAGTCTCCGGAAGTAATTTTCAACAAGTGGTTTAGGTCAATCGTTAGGCAAGATTTACCGCCCATAGAAGCTCTCACGTCCGTACCGATTGTAGCTGCAAAAAACATTGCCGCGGGCTCGTGGCATACGGGTTTAGAATCTGCTATTCTGAGGAAATCTCGCACATAACGCGTTGCCAAAGGCTTGGACGCCCCGAAGAATTCCTACGGACTTCGATACCAACAAGCACTGCCTAACCGGCAAGTCTTACCATAGACTGCCTGCCTGAAGTTCCCCACCGGTAACCCTGCCTCTCCCACCGCCAATTTGGCTTTCCTGCAATCTCGATTGTGAGCTGCGCCCCTATGAGTCGCCCCCAGGTCTCTTGCTTGTCAATGTTTCTCGGTACCGCCTTGCTGCTCTTTTGCAGCGATTCGAGCCTTGCCAAGCAAGGCGGAGTTGATTGGACCAGTCAGCGAGGCCCCTTGCAAAAC
This sequence comes from Planctomycetales bacterium, assembly GCA_020427155.1. Classification (GTDB taxonomy): domain Bacteria; phylum Planctomycetota; class Planctomycetia; order Pirellulales; family Lacipirellulaceae; genus Bythopirellula. The sequence continues at coordinate 638 of JAGQOW010000154.1, forward strand.
CATAGCTCTCCCGAACGCGATCTGGTCGACAGCTGGGACCCCAAAGGGGGGCCTGGCAGCAATCTGCTCTGGAAAAACGCAGAACTTGGCGGTCGCTCGACGCCAATCGTTATGCGCGGACGGCTCTACACGATTGTCCGCGACAAACCGAGTACCCCCGACGAAGGCTCCAAGGTCGTCTGCGTCGATGCTGCAACCGGCGAGAAGATCTGGGAACATCGGTTCAACGTTTATCTGACCGACGTGCCTGACACTCGCGTCGGCTGGTCGACCTGCGTCGGCGACCCAGAAACGGGTCGTGTCTACGCGCTTTGCGTTTCGGGCTATTTTTGCTGCCTGGAGGGCGACACAGGTTCGGTGGTCTGGGAGCGCAGTTTGCACGAGGAGTTCGGGCTGCTGAGCACCTACGGCGGTCGAACGAACAGCCCATTGATTTTCGAAGACCAAGTGCTTATCAGCGCAGTGGTCATCGGCTGGGGCGACGCTCCTCAGTGGGGATTCCTTGCCAAGCCGGCTCACCGCTTTCTTTCGTTTGATAAAGCGACCGGGTCGCTCCGCTGGCTCAAAGGCACAGGCATCTCTCCCTACGACACCACCTACAGTATGCCGACCATTGCGGTTCTTGGAGGTCAAGCGGCAATGGTTTTTGGTTCGGGAGATGGCAATCTCTGGGCATTGCAGCCCCGCACAGGAGAGGGAATCTGGAACTATCCCTTCTCGCGGCGCGGCATCAATACCGACCCCTTGGTGGTAGGAAACGTCGTCTATGCTTCGCAGAGCGAAGAGAATATCGTCGGCAATACAATGGGCTCGCTGGTCAAACTCGATGGTTCGCTCACCGGAGACCTTACCGGCAGTGAAAAGTGGCAGCAGTTTGAGGTGATGGCCGGCAAGAGTTCGCCGATCATGGTCGGCGATCAGCTGTGGGTCGTGGACGATGGAGCCAAGCTCTCTGTTTTCAACACTGAAACCGGCAAACAGCTTGCAAAGAAGGCCCTGGGAACCGTCATGCGGAGTACGCCGCTCTATGCAGACGGAAAAGTGTATCTCTGCACGAATAATGGAATCTGGTACGTGCTACAGCCCAGCGAGTCAGGCGTTAAGGTGCTGCAGAAACTTCGACTAAAAAGCGAGGCCAGCGACGGCTCGCCGATCGTTGCTCACGGCAGGATCTACTTGCCCCTTTCAGGCGCGCTCTACTGTATCGGCAAGCCCGATCAGACCCCGTCGTCCGATCCCCTGCCCGAGCCGGTTCAAGAAGCCCCTGTCAGCGAGGATCCTCAACCGGCTCTCGTGCAAGTAGAGCCGTACGATGCATTGCTATCGCCAGGTCAGCAGCAAGGTTATCAAGTTCGGCTGTACAATTCGCATGGCCAACTGCTTGAAGAGGTTGCTGCGAAGGACGCCAAGTTTCGCGTCGAGGGCCCTGGTTCAGTGAGTGCCGACGGCGTCTACACGGCTTCGAGTGACAACGGCCACGAAACGGCTTTGATCGTATGCACCGTGGGTGCGCTGGAGGGCACCGCACGTGTACGCATCGTCCCCCCATTGCCCTGGAAGTTTGATTTTAACTCTGGCGAGAAAGTTCCTCTCACTTGGGTCGGTGGCCGGGTGCGCTACGTCATCCGCGAACAAGCGGGCGAGAAGGTTGCCGTCAAGCCTAGCGTACTTCCCACGCCAAAAGATCCGAACAACAAGCTTGGTACACGCAGCCAAATGTGGATGGGCTCGACCGACATGGCCAACTACACGATCCAGGCCGATTTTTCGCTCTCCAAATCGCCTGAGTCTGGCAAAATGTCGGACTTCGGATTGATCAACAGTCGCTACACCATGGCGGTTCGCTCCTCGAACCGAGAGCTGCGTATCTATAGCTGGAGTCCGCACGATTACCGCACTTACGCATCCGTCGAGTTCGATCCTGAACCGGGACGTTGGTATACGATGAAGTTGCGAGTCGAACCGGCAGGCGACAAAGCACTCGTCTTTGGTAAGCTCTGGCCTCGCGAACAATCGGAACCCGACGACTGGACCGTGGAAATGACCGACGCCTCGCCCAATCTATTTGGCAGCCCCGGCTTCTACGGCAACTCCCAGGAAGCGGAGATCTCGATCGACAATGTTTCAGTACTGGCCAACGAATAATCCCTTCAGCTTTGGGAACCTCGAATGAAGAAAGTCCGACGTATTAGTTGCCTTGTGATTGCTGTGACCCTGGGATGGTGGACCAGCGCTACGCTCGACCGCGTTGTCGGCGATGCTACGCGTCTGGCGGCCAGCGCGCAACCCAATGTCGATTGGCCTCAATGGGGGGGCGATTCAGAGCACAACAACACTCCCATCGGGCACAATATCCCCACCGAATGGAACACCGGCAGATTCGACTATCGTACCGGCGAATGGGACCCCAGCGAAGCCAAGAACATCAAGTGGGTATCGCGACTCGGCTCGCAGACCTATGGCAATGCGGTCGTTGCCGGTGGCCAGGTTTATGTCGGCACGAACAACAGCGGCGGCTGGCTCGAGCGCTATCCCTCGAATGTCGACCTTGGTTGCCTGCTATGCTTTGACACAAAGACGGGCGACTTCCTGTGGCAACACAGTAGCGAAAAGCTGCCATCCGGCCGAGTCCACGATTGGCCCCTGCAAGGTATCTGCTGCGCGCCGCTGGTCGAGGGCGACCGGCTGTGGTTTGTTACCAGCCGGGGCGAAGTCCGCTGTCTCGATACCGCGGGCTTTCGCGATGGCGAAAACGACGGCCCTTACGATCAAGAAGAGAAACTTCTCAAAGACTCGGGAAAGCCCTATCAGCTCGAACAAGAAGCCGACGTGGTGTGGGTTTACGACATGATGGCCGAGATGGGAATCTCGCAGCACAACATGTGCAGTTGCTCGGTCACCTCCGCCGGCGATATTTTGCTGGTCAACACCTCCAACGGCGTCGATGTCGAACACAACTACATTCCGGCGCCCGAGGCGCCCAGCTTTTTTGCCATGAACAAGCACACGGGCGAGGTGCTGTGGACCGACAACTCCCCGGGGCTCAACATTCTGCATGGCCAATGGTCTTCGCCCACCTATAGCGTACTGGGCGGGCAGCCGCAGGTGATCTTCGCCGGCGGCGACGGATGGGTTTACAGCTTTGATCCCGCCGGAACAGCCGACGGCAAGCCCAAGCTGCTCTGGAAGTTTGACGCAAACCCCAAAACTTCGGTTTGGGAGTTGGGCGGACGCGGCACGCGCAACAACATCATCGCTACGCCAGTGGTGTACGAAGGTCGGGTTTACGTCGCTGTGGGGCAAGACCCCGAGCATGGCGAGGGGATCGGGCACCTCTGGTGCATCGATCCGACCATGCGCGGCGATGTGAGCCCCGATCTGGCTTACAACGCCTCGGCTCCCAGCAAAGTGATCGCTCATAAACGAGTGCAAGCCGTTATTCCCGAAGAAGGCGATCTGACTCGCCCCAATCCCAATTCAGCAGCCATCTGGCACTACAGCGAGTTCGACCAGAACGGAGATGGAGAATTCGACTTCGAAGAAACCATGCACCGCAGTTGCGGCACCGTGGCGATCCGCGACGACGTGCTTTATATCGCAGACTTCAGTGGTTTGTTCCACTGTCTCAACGCCGAAACGGGCGAAGTGAACTGGACCTACGACATGCTGGCTGCCGCTTGGGGCTCGCCGCTGATTGTCGAAGACAAAGTGTACATCGGCGATGAAGACGGCGAGGTGGCCATCTTTCGCCACTCGGCAAACCGCGACGAAGCGATGAAAGACGACGGCGGCGAGCTCGTACCGTTCTATGGCACGCGCGACATGAACAACAGCGTCTACAGCACTCCGATCGTTGCCGACAACGTGCTCTACATCAGTAATCGCACCCACTTGTTTGCGATCGTCGAGCAGGACGAGGCTGCCGAGAAATGACTAAACGCGTCCTGGACGTAGGCAATTGCGGCCCTGATTTTGCTTCCATCAGTCGCTTTCTTACTTCCCATTTCGATTGCCAGCTGGCGCAGGCCCATGGGCTGCAAGATACGCTCCAGATGCTGCGCGAGAATTGCTTCGATCTGGTGCTGGTCAACCGCAAACTGGACCAGGACTATTCGGATGGCATTGAGATTATTCGTGCGATCAAGTCCGACGCCGAGTTGCGGCATACGCCGACCATGCTGGTCACCAACTATGCCGAGCACCAGGATGCAGCAGTTGCGCTGGGCGCCGAGCGCGGCTTCGGCAAACTAGAATTCGACGGCGGCACCGCTGAACGGTTGAAACCGATCTTGAGCTAGGAAAGAACGTCACGAAGAGAGCATCTTCTCGCTTCAATGCAGCGTACCGTCTGAACCTAGGAGCTAGAGCCTAGGAATCGATCGCTTCCTTGACTGGCTGGACAAAGTGGGGCGACTTGCCGCTCTTGCCCAATTCAGCCGCCTTCTTGTCGGCCTGCTTTCGCTCGTTGAACTCGAACAGCGCCACGCGCTTGAGCGATTGGTTGAAGACTCCCCAATAGGCCTTGAGCCGAATCTCCTTGCCAGCTCGCGAGCGGGAGGTCGCCTTTTTCTTTTTGACCCCCTTTTTCTTGACCGGCGCAGCCTTCTTCTTGGCCGGGGCTGCCTGCTTGGCTTTCACGGCTTTCTTGGTCTTCGGGGCGGCCTTCTTCGCAGGCGCCTTCTTTTTTGCAGTCTTTTTGGCCATGACCACTAATTCGGGGGGAGGGTCCGCTGGGAGGCGTCATCTTAACCGATAACCGGCTGGCTGCCTACACCTCTCGCTCGGCAGGCGCTTCTCACAGGTTGAGCTCCTCTCCAAGCCGCCCAGGAGCACCAACTGGCCTACAGCTTCACCCCAATCCGCTTTGCCCTAAGCACCAAGGCGGGCCTGAAGTAGACCATGGGCCGAAGTTCGCGACTGCGTGACTTGCGAGCTGCACGCTCGCGGGCCCAAAGAAACGTGCCGTCGACAAGCTTCCGTGGCAACTTGCCCTCTTCGACCAGGTTCACCACTTGGGCAATGAAGGCCTTGTCTCCCTTGGTCGTGGCCTTCAGGCCGGCGGTCAGCTGGTCGGATAGCGAAACCTGGCGACCTTGATTACTCGTAGGAGCCGCGGAAGTCGTCGACTCCTGTGCCGTGGTAGGCGACAGTGCCCCACCCAGCTGAGCCAGCACGACCAGCGCTGCCCAAACCGCGGCATGGCGAGAATAGCTGTTGCTACTTGTGGTCTGCTCGGCCATCGCGACCCTCAAAACCAATTCGTCTGTGAAAAGCACGTACAGGCCAGTCTTGCTGCGAGCGGCCTGCATTTTTTGGGGAGGGGTTTGTAGTCTTCTGGCCTAGTCGCGACAAGCCCAATTGGCAGGGACGCTACGCTAGTATTGTGCCACTCTAGTTGTTCTCTGCGAGAATGCAGCAGATACCAGGGTGGGCGACTATCGATCGCGTTCGGCACGACGTTTGCACCTTCATAATTTCGCTGCAGTCCTCTCTTCCACAAGGTACAATTACCATGTAATGTCTTGCTCCGCTGGCGATTCAGCTGAAGCGGTAGGCCTGCGAGGGCCGATGAGACTAATCACAATCTTGCACATAACAGCCGGCCTCGTTCGAGGCGGCATAAGGAGCCAAACTTCGCGGTCATAATTCCGTCGGGAGGACCAATTTTTTGGATAGGCCCGAGTCGATAACGTGGCAGTGCGCAGCGCTGTCCGACACGCGCCTTTCTTCCAGCGACTCCACACCGTCGCAATTGGACCGGAAGTTTGATTTAGAAGAAAAGAGGCCGTGGCCTGGTCATTCGACAGGCGGCGGCCTTTTTTCGTTGGCATTCTTTTCGTTGACCTGGCAATTTCTCCTGCAAACATCTCTTCTGCAACAAGTAACCGTTCGGCGCGACAACTTCGAGTAGCACCCACGCCGATGCCAGGGTTTTGCACCGTCGTCAGTTTGGCTCGACTCGCCCGCACGAGCGCTCCCTGGCAGCTCTTTGCTCGAATTCTTGCGGTTGGCTTGATAGAATTAAGTTAGATGCCCGTGCGAGCGGTATCTCCACACCCAGGCGTTGCGCGGCACGGTTCTTTGGAGCTTCCGACAATATGCACACGAAGTTGATGGCCGCCGCACTGAAGACCTCTGAACAACTCGCGGGAGATCGCTCCAGCGCGCGGACGTCAGCTTGTCGGCGTTCGCTGCAGGTGGCTGTCTTGGTCTTCTTGTCGGCGATATACGGCCAATGGGCAGCCGCGGGTACGGTTGGCCATGTCATTCATGTGAGCGTCGACGGGCTGCGTGGAGATTATCTGGAATCGCGAATCAGTTCCAATCCGCTGCTCTATTCGAACTTCAAGCGATTTGTCGACGAAGGCGCGACTACCTTTAACGCGCGAACCGACTACACGCATACGGAGACGCTACCGAACCATACTTCGATGCTAACCGGCCGCCCTGTGTTGCAGCCCAACGGTGCGCCCGCTACCGTGCACCACGGCTACACGAACAACGGCACTCCGAGTCCTTCGGACACGCTGCACAATGCAGGCAACCCGAACGTCGCGTACATTGCCAGCACCTTCGACCAGGCGCACGACCATGGCCTCTCGACGGCCCTCTATGCCAGCAAGGACAAGTTCGTCATCTACGAGCAGAGCTACAACGCCACGGCGGGGGCTCCCGACACGATTGGGCCCGACAATGGCAACGACAAGATCGACACTTACGTCTACATGTCGACAGGTTCGCCGGCCAATGCCTCGAATCTGCACGCGGCCTATTTGGCCGATATGGTAAGTAGCCAATACAACTACACTTTCTTGCATTATCGCGATCCTGATTCCGCCGGACACGCTGCGGGCTGGGGATCGGCCACCTGGGACACTTCGGTCCAAAATGTCGACGACTATTTGGGCGATCTGTTCCAACTGATCGAAAACACCCCGGGCCTGGCAGGCGATACGGCGATCGTACTCACTGCCGACCATGGGGGCACCGGCACAGGCCATGGAACTGCGGCCACTGCTGCAAACTACACCGTTCCCGTCATGGTTTGGGGACCTGGAGTCGCCCCAGGCGCCGACTTGTACGCCCTGAATCCTTACTTCCGATTGGACCCAGGCGCTGGCCGACCCGAATACACGGGCGTCACTCAGCCGATTCGCAACGGTGATACCGGCAACCTTGCCCTCGAACTGCTTGGCCTCACCAGTATCCCGGGCTCGCTCGTCAATGGTTTTCAAGAGCTGGATGTCGCCTCGCACTATGCAGCCGACTTCGACGGCAACCAGAGTGTGAATCAACTCGACTTCGCAAACTGGGAAGCGGGATTCGGCGCCTGGCAAAACGCCCAGAAGAATCATGGCGATGCCGATCTGGATCGAGACGTCGACGGCTTCGACTTTCTCACCTGGCAGCAAGAAGCCGGAGCCAGCTTATGGCCTTTGGTCGTCAGCAACGCGGCGCCCGAGCCCTCCGCCCTGTCGGTCGGCTTGCTGGCCGTGCTCTGTTCGCTCGGCAGTCGTTCGATTGGGTTTTTGTCCCGCCCGCCGGGGTCCCAACTTTTGGGACAAAACTAGGCCGTTTTGTCCCGCAGTGTTTGCGGTTGGGCCTGGCAGGGAAGGCTGTGCTGCGAATCGTCTGGGACAAAAGGGGGTGAGTTTAGGACTCTGCGCGCAGCGAGCGCGGCACAAAACTGCAGCAGCTGCAATTGGTGCGAAATCTTAGATTGCCAAAGAGCAAGTGCAACGAAGTGCTGGGGTGATTAACGCAGTTGTGGAGCGGCGGGGCTACGATCATTTTTGGCCACCTGCCGGTGTGGGATTGAAACGCAGGGGTCGCGGCGGTTCGCAGAGAAGAGTGGTGGTGATGGAGGAATCCAAGTTTCGGTGCTGGCGCCTGTAGCTGGATTCGCAAGAATTCAGCGAAGACACTGCTGCGTCTTGGGCAAACTGTAGGCTGGGTGGTTCTGTCGGCGAATTGCGCTGCACTGGAAAGATAAACCACCGACAGGTTCACTCAGCTTCCAGGCAACAACTGCAAGTATGGGGCCGACTGCAGGGGATGCTGGGTTACGCCTATGGCTAACCCAGCCTACGGTCTTTTTAGGTTGGCACCGCCAAGAACGCGGAGGAGCGATGCGGAGAGCGGAGACAATCAGAGAGCGCCGGTGCCATGCCCACGGAGGTCTGCCGACGTGGGCATGTAGGCGCCCTACCGCTAAAAGTATGACTTGACTTTGGACTTCCTATAGGTGGCACCCGCGCCTTCCACTCCGCCGCACACCTGCCAGGGATAATGCCCCGAAAGCAGTTAAAGCCAGAGAGCTCGGCTCAGGGATATGAAGGACGCGAAATCCGGCTTTGTCAGATGTAAAAGCAGGAAGAGTACCAATGCCACTGTTCAGGGCTTGAAGCACACTGGAGGTGCTGGTCCAGCCTCCGCCCCGTAGGCCGCGTTGCTTTCCTGGCAGGTCGTTAACAAGATCAAAGGCGGTCTCAAGCCATTCGAAAACATTCCCTCCTTGACCAGCAGTACCAAAGGGACTTAACACTCCAACATTAGAGATATCGTTCGGCTGCGCGTTAGCGTCTGGATCGCGATACACTGCGTCGAAGACGGGATCGCCGACAAAGTCGATGCCGTCGGGGACGGTGTCGCTGCCAGTAGGGTAATCGAAGTAGGTATCGGTGACGGGGTCGAAGTAGGCGGCTTTGTACCATTCGTGGGCGCTGGGCAGCACGTACTGGGCCTGGCTGTTGCGGTAGCGGTTGTTGGGATCGTAACCGGCGTCGCCGGGCTCCCAGAGTTGAAAGTCGCCGTTGATGTCGAACTTGTAGGCCGGCATGCCGCCGGTGCTGGTGTTGAGCCAGTTGACGAACCGGGCCGCCTCGAACCAGGAAATGCTGGTGGCGGGCTTGTTTGCGCCGCGACCATCGTGAGTGATGCCCAGCGGGTTGCCTTCCAGTGCCGACAGAGCGTTGGCCTTGTCGATGGCGTCTTCCGAGATTTCGTACTTGCCGATGCGGTATTCGTAGGCGACCGCCCCGCCGTTGTAGGGCGAGCCGGTCAGGTCGCCCGAGTTGCCCGGGTCGCCGATGGTGACGAAATCGACACTGAAGGTGTTTGCGCCGGTACCAAAGGTGTCGGCGAGGGTTGGGGCAGCGAGCGAAAGACTGGCCAGGAGCGCTAGGGAAGCGAAGAACGCCTTCATGGGAATGCAGCTCCTGCTGGGGTATGGATG
>JAGQOW010000155.1 GCA_020427155.1 Planctomycetales bacterium
AGGGAAAGACCACTTCGCTTTACAGTGCGCTGATGGAGATCAAAAGCGAAGATACTAAGATCATTACTACTGAGGACCCGGTCGAGTATCAGTTGGAAGGGATCAATCAAATCCAAGTGCATTCGAAAATTGGGCTGACGTTTGCTCAATCGTTGCGTTCGATTCTTCGTCACGATCCTGATGTGGTTTTAGTGGGAGAAATTCGCGACCACGAAACGGCCGAGAACGCGATTCAAGCGTCGCTGACAGGTCACTTGGTTTTCAGTACGCTCCATACGAACGATGCCACCAGCGCTTACACGCGATTGGTTGACATGGGAATCGAGCCGTTCCTGGTTGCCAGCACGCTCGAGGCAGTCGTTGCCCAGCGGCTAGTACGTGCCCTTTGCCAAGAATGCCGCGAGCCCTATAAGCCCCGACGCGAGGATTTGCCGGCCGATTTTCCCTGGGATGATTACCGGTCTGGCGGCAAGCCGATGTACCGTGCTGCTGGATGCCGCGAGTGCAAGGAGCTTGGTTTCTCGGGCCGGCAAGGAATATTTGAATTGTGTAAGACAACCGACAAAGTGCGCCAACTCGCACACGATCGATCCAGCAGTTGGGACATTCGGCAAGCTGCGCTGGTCGACGGCATGCGAACCCTTAGGCAAGATGCCTGGCTAAAAGTTTTGGCTGGCATCACCACGGTCGAGGAAGTGCTGCGCGTGACCAAGGGTGATCAAAGCTGATAGAGAAAGTCAAATTCGAACCTGCCGATTCGTCTCGCCTGTCACTGTAAATAAGTCGCCCAGTCCAAAGAGAACATTGTTCGCCAGCGACAGATTCTGCAAGGTTTAACTCCGCAGGTTACTGATTCCGTACGTTGCTTTCTGCGATTGCATCTATGACAGACTACACCTATACCGCTCGCAACTTGGGAGGGCAATGCGTCGAGGGAGTCGTCACGGCGGGTTCTCAGCGTGAAGCTATCGCTACGCTGACCAGCCAACAGCTCTTCCCCATCGAGTTAAGTGTATCGACTGGCCAATCGAAGCGTTCTGTTCAGCGGCACGTCAAACCTCAGACGATGTCGCAGTTCTACGTTCAGTTGGCTTCATTGCTGCGCAGCGGCGTACCGTTGTTGCGGTCTTTGGAAGTGCTCGGCAAGCAAACGAATAATCCTGCACTTTCATTTACGGTTTACGATCTACACAACCGCATTACAGAAGGCGAATCGTTGGCCGAGGCGATGGCTCGCCATCCAAAGGCATTCGACGAATTAGCAGTCAGCATCGTCCGTGCTGGCGGCGAAGGCGGATTTATGGAAGAAGCCCTCGAGCGCGTCGCCAAGTTCACCGATCAACAAGCCGAATTAAAAAGCCGTGTGATGGGTGCGATGGCCTATCCGATCTTTCTTTGCGTTTTCAGCGTCATTATCGTAAGTGTTCTGATTGTCTTCTTTGTCCCTAAATTCGAGGCACTCTTTGCCCGTTTGCGTGAGCGGGGCGAACTGCCCGCGCTGACCGACTGGCTGTTGTGGTTCAGCGATAGCGTCACTCGGTATGGGATATTCATTGCGATTGCCATCGCAGGACTGGTGATGCTGCTGCGCGCCCAACTGGCGACCGAAGCAGGGCGTTGGTTTCTCGACCGCTGGCGGTTGCAGATTCCCCAAGCGGGGCTGATCTACCGCAATCTGGCAGTGTCTCGTTTCTGTCGCGTGCTGGGCACCCTGCTGAACGGAGGAGTGCCGATTGTCTTGGCCCTGAAGATTAGTTCCGACTCGACCGGTAACCGCGTCCTTTCCAAAACGATTAATAACGCGTCGGAGAATATTACTGCTGGAGAGTCACTTGCAGCCCCACTGATGGCGAGCGGGCACTTTCCTTCGGACGTTATTGAAATGATTGCTGTCGCGGAACAGTCAAATACCCTGGAAACGGTCTTGACCGACATCGCCGAATCGCTGGAAAAACAGACATGGCGGCGTCTCGATCTGCTGGTTCGCCTCATCGAGCCCATTATGCTGCTAGTAATGGCCTCGTTGGTACTAGTTATAGTTGTGGCATTGCTCATGCCTATGTTAAAATCAGCGATGGCGATGTGAAGCCTTGGCAACAGATTGTTTGCTACCATGCAGTTCCCCCGTCTGGGCAGTTTCCCGGGCAACTATCCCACCTCAAATATCCCTCCCCAAGTAAGAATTCGTAAAAGGAGCTTACCTCCCATGCGCAATCGTTCTCAAATGAGCCTGGCGGCAAATCATCGTGCTGCCTTTACTTTGATCGAAGTCCTGCTCGTGCTGATTATTCTTGTCATCCTCGGTTCGCTGGCAGCCAATGTTTTCACCGGCACCCAAGACAAGGCGAGCATCAGTGCGACGACCGCGCAGATCGGGCTCATAAAAGGCCCCATCGATCGCTTTCGTCTGGACATGAATCGTTACCCCGATGAGCTCGAAGAACTGTGGGAAGAACCTACTGATTCGGATGACGCCGATAAGTGGGGCGGCCCCTATGTCGAAAAACTCGATGACGACCCTTGGGGTAACCCCTACGAGTACCTCGCCGAGGGAGAAAAGAACCCTGACAAGTACGACTTCTGGTCGGTCGGTCCCGATGGAGAAGACGGCACGGAGGATGACATCGGAAACTGGGACAGTGATGAAGAGTAGGCTATGAGCTCGCATTGCTCGCCTCGTCCGACAGATTGGCGCCAATCGCCTGATCGCGACTTGAACGATCGCCGCGTAGGCATGACGCTATTCGAGGTGCTGTTGGTCCTCGTGCTCCTGGTCGTGATGGCTAGCCTTGCCATGCCGATCCTTAAGGGGACCTTGGCGACAGTAAGGCTCCGCCGCGGCACCGATAAAGTGCTTGCCGTCTGGAGCCAGGTACGTACCAGAGCAATTGAGGAAGGCCACGTTTACCAGTTCCGCTTTGCCGAGAAAGGCAATCAGTATCGTGTCGATCGCTGGTATCCCGACGAGGATTACGAACCGAGCCGACAAGCCCCCTCGGCGGACGAGCCCGTTCAGCTGAGCGATCTTGCCGACCCTGCAGAAGATTCGGAAGAAACCGAGTGGCGTCTGGAAGATTCGATCCACGAGACCGTCGAGTTCGTCAGCGGCCAGCAAGCGCAGGTCAATAGCGATGGCGAGCGCGAGGTGAAAACGCTCGAAGACAAAGAATCGGAAGATTGGTCCGCCCCGATTCTTTTTTTCCCCGACGGTACGACTTCAGAAGCCAGCATCTTGCTTCGTAACGAAAACGATCGGTATCAGCGAGCAACCTTGCGCGCGCTTACCGGCGCCGCACGAGGAAGCAAGTTGCTTTCTGCTACAGAGATTGAAGAACAAGAGTCGAGATAGACCCTGGTCAAAGATTCTGTGATGTTTGCCTCACCAGAAAAACCGCAAAGCTCGAGATTCGCCGATGCATTCCGAGGGCGTACCCGCATACTACGGCCCGCATTTACGCTGCTAGAGGTAATCCTGGCACTCGCTATCCTGGCAGGGGCTATCGCGATGATCGGCGAATTAATCAGCCTGACCAGCAGGAATGCGGCCGATTCGGAAGCGGAAACACGCGCGCAACTCTTAGCTGTTTCACTGATGGACGAAATAGTGGTTGGCATGACCGAAGCCCGCCAAGCGTCGCGCGAGCCTCTCGAAGTCGAGGATACAACGCCTTGGGTCTACTCGATATCGCTCGAGGGGACCAAGATCGATGGACTGACATCCGTCGAAGTCGTGGTCGAGCAAGATATCGAAAAGCGGTTTCGGCCCGTGAAGTATCGTTTGATTCGCTGGTTGCCCAAGGTGCCACTGCCGACCGAGGAAGCGGACTCGACCGGCGACTTGACCGACGAATCGACAACCGCGGGAGACGGGAATGAATGACTCTCGCGCCAACCGCCGGGCCTTTACCTTGCTCGAAGTCATCCTGGCGATCAGTCTGTCGACGGTTGTTCTCGTGCTGTTGGCCACGGCTCTCGATTTGCTAGTCAATCAGGTCGAAAAGAGCCGCTCTCGGGTCGAAGCATCACAACTCGCCCGAGGAATTCTGAATCAGATTGCAAGCGATCTGCGTTCAACCTACTACTACGTGCCAGCAAACAGTGAGACAAGCGACGAGCAAGAATCCGATCAGGACAATGAGAAGGCTAACAACGAAGGAGCCGTTTCGCAAATCCTGGGTATCTACGGCACAACGAGCCAGATTCGGATCGACCGAGCGGCGGTATGGCGGTGGGAACACTTCTCGCGTGATCAATCCAAGCCTGCAAAGGATGCCACAGCAGACCAGATGCCACAGACGATCCGATACTTTCTCAACGAGGGGGATACCGTACTCGCAGAGAACCTTGCGGCTGAGGGCATTCAAGAAGACACCAGCATGAACTACACAGGGTTAGCGCGAGAACAGATGTCGACCGCCGCCTGGATCTCGCAAACCGATTCGTCCGAGGCGGATAGCTCTGAGGCCGTAACTAAGGAACCCCAACTGCTTGCTCCGGAAGTGCTTGAAATCAGTTTCGCCTACTACGACGGCGAAGAACTACTAGAAGAGTGGGATACCGCCAAGAATGAGGGGCTTCCCCAAGCAATCGAAGTCACTCTGAAACTCGCTAATGAACGCGCGGCAAGAACCTCCCAGAGCCCAATCGACGATCCCGAGGCACTTCTGCCCCAGGTGGAAGACGCTAACACGTATCGGTTGTTCATCCGCATTCCAAGGCTGCGGCCCCGCCCCGAGGTTGCGGGCCCACGTGGCCTGGAGCAGCCGAACAAATAGCCTGAATACTCATGGTACGACCATCTTCCAATTCGAAGAGATTCGGCAGCATCCTGCTGCTGGTACTCATTGCCGTTGCCATGATGTCGCTGACGATCGGTTCGTATCTGACCTTGATGCAGAACGAGCACACGGCGACGCGCTACGGCGGGCGACGTCTGCAAGCCCGCATGCTGGTCGAGTCGGGAGTCGAGTACTTGCTGGCCCTTCTCGATCAAGATTCCGAAGAAACCCAATCAGACGGCAGTTTGCTGGACAACGAAGAATTGATGCGGAGCATTCTCGTCGCTGACGACAAAACGCCCGCTTTTCGGGGCCGTTTTACTGTCCTGGCGAATGACCAATCAGAAGGGCAATACCACGATCTGCGCTACGGATTGGAAAACGAATCAGCAAAGTTGAACCTCAACACCCTGGTAGCTGACGACGACGAGGAAAACGACACCGCCAGAGAACGTCTGCTGGCCATTCCAGGGATCGATTCAGAAGTCGCAGATTCGATTCTCGACTGGCTGGACAGCGATGATTCGCCCCGAGAGTTCGGCGCCGAGCAATCTCACTATCGTGAACTCAGTCCTGCTTATCGAACTCGCAATGGCCCGTTGGTCGCGTTGGACGAGTTGCTGATGGTTAAAGGGGTTACCGCAGAGTTGCTCTACGGCTACGACACAAACCGCAGCTACCTGGTCGATGATCAGGAGCTTCCCGCACGTGGCGCTCTGGAGCAGTTGGAGAACAATGAGGGGGAACTGAACCGCGGTATTTCAGCCTATCTCACGCTCCATAGCTTGGAACGGCTGGTTACTCCCGAGGGGAAGAGGAAGATCAACGTCAACAACGAAAAGATGCGACAACTTTTCAACCGCCTGCGCAAGGTGATTAGCAAGGACGAAGCAACCTTCATCGTCGCGTATCGGCAGTACGGGCCGGCTGCCGACGGCGCGCCTGGCAATTCGGCAGCGATTTCTGCAGTGAAACTCGACTGGAAAAAGGAACCGCAGACGAAGATTACCAGCCTATTCGATCTCGTCGGCGCGCGCGTTTCGGTGCCAGCAAAAAAAGAGAATGATCCTCCACAGGTGCTGGACTCCCCCTGGCAAGATGATCAGGCCACATACAGCGAAAGCTTTTCTACTCTGCTGGATTACGTGGCTATCAACAGCGCCAAGCAAATTGCAGGACGCGTCAACCTGGGCGAGGCGACTCGCCCAGTGCTGCAGTCGATCCCGGGGATGACCGAAATCATCGTCGATCAGATCCTCAGTCATCGCGACGGTACGCAACGTCGCGACGACCAAGATTCCAAACACCCTCTCTGGCTGTTAACCGAAGGTATCGTCACGCTGGAAGAAATGAAGCAGATTGCTCCCTATATTACTCTGGGAGGTGACGTATTTAGTGCCCAAGTCATTGGCTATTTTGAAGAAACAACCCCTCGAGCGCGTGCCGAAGTAGTGCTGGATCGATCGGGAAAAACCCCTCGAATTGTCAGTTGGCAGGAACTTAGCCAACTCGGTCCCGGGGTAGCCCGCAGCGTGCTGGGAGACGAACTTGAGAATCGAAAGTAGTTTTTCCATTCAGATGCTGACAGTGTAGAATAAGAGCAGAGCCGGGGCCGGCGATTTGCGGCCCCAGGTCTCCGGGATCGAGCCAAAGTAGACTGTCGCAGCCGTCGAGCAGTGTCCGTTGTTTTCCCTTCCTCCCCCAGTGTGCCCGCCAACATGTCTCAAGTAATCGTACTTCATTGGGATAAGCAGTCGCTTCGAGCAGTTGTGGCCGGTCGTCGCGTTGCGTACATGGAAGTCGACGCGGTAATCGATATCCCCATCGAAGAAACAGACGATGCCAAGACCATCGGTCATCATTTGAAGACGGCACTGATCCCCCATCGGCCAAGTCGCGCCAGGATAGTACTGGCTATTAGCCGTGGCCTCTTGCAGTGGAAGCACCTCAATCTGCCCCCCTGCCCTGCAGAGGAGTTGCCCGACCTGGTGTATATGCAGGCAGGTTTCGACACGACGCGTACTGGCGAAGCCATTGGTTTCGATTTCTTACCACTTTCCGGCAACGAGAATACGCCCCACCAAATCATCGCAATTTCTCTGCAGGCCGATCAACTGAATCTTCTACAAGACATCTGCGAAGCTGCGGACTTGTCGATCAAGCGTTACATACCTCTCTTGTTGGGCTGGCCTGCCGTGGCAAAGCGGGCGACGCGAGGCGACGATCAACCTATCGCGATCTTTGTTGCTCCGTTTGCAAAGGAAGCGTCAATCTGGGCAACCCACGAAGGCCGGCTCGTTCTCCTGCGCCAACTCCATTTCCCTTCAGCCGACAACCTGCCTGAACTAGGCACGATTGTCAGTGCCGAGCTGCGCCGCACCTTCCATGCGCTGACTCAGCAGTACCCAGGCGAAGGTGGCGCTGCGGCCTGGATTGTGGGTAAGAAACCCAACGATGTTTCGCAGCTTGCCAAAATGCTTAACGAGCAATTGGACTTGGAAGTGCAGCCAATGGACTTTGCGGCAGATTCAGCCCTGCTGTCGGCGAAGGTGAGCACAGAGAGCGCCACTTCCGATATTCTTCCGCTGGCCGGTATTGCACTGAACGAAGCGGCAGGGAACGCACCGCTGGTCGATCTGCTGCATCCCCGGCAGCGTCCGGCGCCCAGGGCAGGCAAGCGGACTTATGCGCTGGCAGCAGCAGCTCTGGTCGCCTTGCTTGCCTACGGTGGTTCGCGCGGCTACGCCGAACTCAACGCTCCAATCAAGAAGGCGGATGTGGCCCGTGCACAAATCGCTCTGCTCACCGCCTCGGAGGAAAAGCTCAAAGCAGACGAACTGTTTGCCGAAGCAATTCAAACCTGGCAGGATAGCTCGGTCAATGTTCTCGGACAATTGCAGGAGTTGAGTAAGAAGATCCGCCCCTCGACGCTTGATGCCGAACAGTTTGACGTAGAGCAAGACGTTGTCTTGAAAAAGCTCGAGATTGGCGGCAAACGGCTGGATATGGAAGCAGCTTTAAGGACCTACCCTGCGCTAGCCGGCCTCGAAGCTCGACTCCGCGACGGGACTGGCCGAGTGAAACGCGCTACCGCCGAAGAGAACGAGAGCCCGCCAGATTACCTTTGGCTGATCCGCGCTTCGGTCGACTTCAATCCTGAAGCCGAAGTTGATCTAGAGGAAAAACCTAAATCATGAACTCACGCGAAAAGACTCTAGCTATCGGGGTTGGCGCCTTGGCCGTTCTGTGGGCAGGGACGATGGGCGTCAACGGCTTTCGCAACGCGCGCGAGGCCAACTACCGCACCCTCAAAAATGTGAAGAAAGAGTTAGTCCTCGCTGAAGAGGCTGACGCGCGAGGCCGTAAAGCGCAAAGCAGAATTCAAGATTGGGCTCGCCAATCCCTGCCTACCGATCTCGATGTTGCCAAATCGCTTTATGAAGATTGGCTCCGAGAAGAACTTACCGCCTCGGGATTGTATGTCTCCGAACTCGCGGACAAGTCTTCTGGTAGCGGAAACAAGCGATTCCAGGAAATCAGTTTTATTATGAATGCCGAAGGTTCCTTGGCCCAGCTGTCCGACTTTCTCTACCAATTCTATCGGGCGGGACACCTGCATCGAATTTCCAAAGCGAACCTGACTCCTACGAAGAAGGGGGATATTCTCTCCATTTCGCTAAGCATCGACGCCCTGTCGCTACAAGACTGCAAGCGAACCGACAGCTTGACCGAACGCCCAAGCGACTTGAAACTGCCGCCGCTCGAAGAAATCCGCCAGGCGATTGTCGACCGCAATATCTTTGCTGTCTATCAGCCTCTCGTTTCTCCTGACGACGAACTACTTATTTCTGAGCAAGATGCGGTGCTGGCGCAAGCTCGCTTTACTGGAATGACTTATGGCCAAGGCGGCTGGCAAATGGCCATTCGTATGGAAGACTCAGGAGACCTGCTTTTCTTCCGTACGGGCGACCCCATCGAAATCGGCCGTCTCTCAGGCCAGATTGCCGAGTTGGAGGGACGTCATGCAGTCCTGATCCTCAAGAACCAGCGAGTTTTGGTCCGGTTGGGCCAGTACCTCTCGCAAGCGCAGCCGCTAGCAGATCAGGCTGGATAGCCGTTTTGCTGGTGCCTTCTCGACGACGCACCAAACGCTAGCTATTACTGCGGCCTTCGATCAGAAAGACTGGTGCAAACTGGCAAGCTATGCCGATCCTACCGATTGTATGGACTATAGTGCGCCCGATGTGCGGGTTTGCGATGGAGTGCTTAGTACAGTTGGAAACGGTTCAATGCATCGCTTCAAGACGGCCTTTGAGACAGTGACTGGAATTGCGAGAGTCACGATGATCGTTGTCGTTGCTCTCGCAGGAGCCGCTAGCATCGCCAGTCTGGCAGATGCACAAGCGCCGAGCCAGGCAGCGCCCACACGAGACGCTGCGCAGATTCCCTTCGTGCGCAGCTACCGAGTACTTCCCGCGGACGAACCGATTATCCAGCAATTACTCAAGCAGTTTGCCGGCGAAAACCAGTTTCGACACATTCACGATCGTCCGACATCCCAATGGGTGGTAGTAGCGCCCCCGCAGATCCACGAGCAAATCGCCAAACATCTCCAACCGGTCGATGAACAAGTAAAACCTCGTCCCTCGACTTCCGCGCCGCCCTCTGCGATCAATGGCCAGTCCAAAGAAGGGACTTTTCGCTTGCAGTCGTTGACTGCTCGCACATTGCATACGCGACTTGAGAATGTGCTGGGGCGAAATCTGCCCATTCAACAAGATGCCACCGGCCAATGGGACGGATTCAACGTCGACCAACAAGGCCGCAAAGCCGTGACCATTTGGGCAAACAAGGAAACGGGCGAAGCACAGATATCCGGCACAGCCGACCAGATCAAGTCTTGGCGCCAGGTGGTAACGGCACTGGATTCTCCTCCGAACAATCGAAATGCAACGAGAGTTGTTGCGACCGAGGCTAACACTTCAGCTCAGGTAAAACAGGCAGTTGGCGTACTGCAAAAGTCGGTTCTGGTGGCACAGAAAACGCAACAAGAGCAGGAAGG
>JAGQOW010000156.1 GCA_020427155.1 Planctomycetales bacterium
CGCCTTCCTCCCCACCAGCAAACGTTTCTGGCGGGGGCTCTTTAGCAGCGCAGGGATCAATAGGGTGCTCGTGGCGGGGGGACAGTTATTCTATTTCGGTGCATGCGGGGCCCAAATACCAATTCAGCCCGCCTGATCCGCATGATCGGACACCCAACCCCGCCAGAGTTCAGCATCGCGGAGCGAACCTTGACCGGGCTTGTCTGGTCAGATACAGTTGAGAACATCAGGCTGGCTTTCTGGCAGCCCTACTAGCAAGATAGAACATTCATGACTACCAAGACCCTGCTACCCCTGCTTCTATTAGCACTCGCCAAGTGCGGGACTTAGGGTTTCTTTGAGTATTGGTAATGTCGAGAATCAAAACCCTGAGGCCCGCCGGCTTCGGGGTTTTTTTGTAGCTGTGAACGACCTTTTTCAACCTTTCTCTGTTTAGCTATTTGTTGACCAAGCCATGTCTACCTCAAATACGACAAGACAAATCACGATCTTCGACACCACGCTTCGCGATGGCGAGCAATCGCCTGGCTGCAGCATGAATTTGAGCGAGAAGCTGGAGGTAGCGCAAGCTCTCGTCGACTTGGGAGTCGACGTCATCGAAGCCGGTTTTCCGATCACCTCGGTTGGCGATTTTCAGGCAGTTCGCGAAATCGCCAACTCGGTCACCGGGTCGACCATTTGCGGTTTGGCCCGCTGTCGCGAGCCGGATATCGATCGGGCCTGGGAAGCACTTCAAGGCGGCGACGACGTACGGATTCACGTCTTCTTGGCCACCAGCGCCATCCATCGCGAATTCAAGCTCCGCATGGGAAAAGAGGAGATTATTCGGCGTGCTGTCGACGGCGTCAAACGTGCCAAGAGCTATTGCGACAACATCGAGTTTTCGCCCGAAGATGCCGCTCGCACCGAGGTCGACTTTCTCTGCCAGGTCGTCGAAGCTGCCATCGACGCCGGAGCCACGACCGTCAACATTCCCGACACGGTCGGCTACGCCACCCCCGCGCATTTCAGCAGCGTGATTAGCAGTCTCGTCAACCGGGTGCCAAATATCGACAAGGCCGTCATTAGCGTCCATTGCCACAACGACCTCGGTTTGGCCGTTGCCAATAGCTTGGCTGCGGTCGAAAGCGGGGCAGGGCAAATTGAGTGCACCGTCAACGGGCTTGGCGAACGGGCAGGCAACTGCTCGCTCGAAGAGGTGGTCATGGCGATGCGCACTCGCAACGACTACTACAAAGTCGACACGCGTATCAATACACCCCGACTTGTGCCAACCAGCCGCTTGGTCTCCAACATCACTGGCATGTTGGTTCAGCGCAACAAGGCCATTGTCGGCCGCAACGCCTTTGCCCATGAAGCCGGCATCCATCAGGATGGCATGCTCAAGGAAAGCACCACTTACGAAATCATGCGCCCCCAGGACGTCGGATTCATGAGAACCGATCTGGTGTTGGGAAAACACAGCGGTCGGGCTGCCTTGGCCGATCGCGCGAAAGCCCTCGGCTATCACCTCAACGACGAACAGTTGGTTTCGGTCTTCGAAGCTTTCAAGTCCTTGGCTGATAAGAAGAAAGACGTCTACGACGGCGACATCGCGGCCTTGATCGAGCAACAGAACACCACGATTGTCGACCAGTGGAAGCTGGTTACCTACGAAATCCAATCAACTAGCGGCAATACGCCGACGGCAACGATCACGTTGTCGCATGGAGATCAAGAAACCACCGCAACCAAAAGCTGTGGCGACGGTCCTCTCGATGCATTGTTCAGCGCCATCGAGGAAATCACTGGGAAGGCCGTCGTGGTCCGCGACTTTCGCGTTCAAAGCGCGACTCGCGGCAAAGACGCCCAGGGCGAGTCGATCATCGAGGCGGAATTCAACGGACGCATGTACCGGGGCCGAGGCGTTTCGACCGACACCGTCGAGGCAGGCACGCGCGCCTTTCTCAACGTCATCAATCGAATCGAGGTCGGTGCAGGCGAAAGCGACCGCAACGAGGCGATTTGAACGTTAGCCTCTCGAATGAAAGTGCTGGCCTCCCGTTCAGACGACAAACGCCAACACATAGAACACCCATCCTGTCACCGACGTTAGGACCATGTCCCACGCCGCCAAACGCCCCCAGCGGCGGTGCATTGCACTGTGCTCGTTGGGCACGGGAGGATTGGGAAAACGCCGCCATGCCGACGCGATGACCAGAATCCACAAAAACACGGTGGTGAGGGCAAAGAACAAATGAATCGTCAACGAAGCCATCACCAGCCGAGACGCTTTGCCGCCAATCTCGCCTACGGCCCTGGCCTGCCACCCGTGAAGCCGCACATCGACTTCGAACACGACCAACACGACTAACAGTACGGCGGCCAACGCCAGCTGAACCCGCCGATGCAGGGCATAGCGGCTGTGGCGGCGGACCTGCCAGATACTCCAGCCTAACACAAACACGACCGCCACCATCGCCAGGCAGACAAAGTCCAACATGAACGAAGCCCGCGATCCCAGAAATCCGTCCCAGCCCGGAAAGTCACTCACGTTCTTGCTCCGAAATACGAACTAGGGGACGAAAAAACTGCCACACCCTCGGTTGGCGACCTCGCCCCCACACAGTAGTCTTAAGGCCGGAAAATGAAAAGCGGAATCGGCGCAGGCATCCCATGAGCAGGAGAATCCTAACAACAGGCAGATCGAGGCAGTGGTCCCTGCCCAGATCCAAGCAACGGGACCGGCCGGTCAATTCTCACAAGACGATCGACTTTCACTTTCCTCTACTGCAAAAGGCCGAGTGGCGGAATTGGCAGACGCTCTGGACTTAAAATCCAGTGGGGAGTAATCCCCGTGCGGGTTCGAGTCCCGCCTCGGCTACTTGCTAGGTAACGACTTACGTCAAATCGAAAACGTTCCTCTTGGCTCACGCAAAGGCCACTTGGAACAAACTTGGAACAGCTCTGCATTTGTATGGCACTTGCGTCGATGGTTTCGCGTTAGCAACGGCAATAGGATTCTCTTGCCCATCCCTGATGGTGCGTACGGTAGGAGAATCCAAAGTGGCCAGCATCCAAAGAGTGAAAAACTCATCCAAATTCACGATCCGCTTTCGCTTCCAGGGTCGCAATATCCATCGCTCGCTTGGTACAGGCGACAGGAGAAAAGCGACTGGTATCTGCTCGCGTATTGAAGAAACTCTTCACTTGCTGGAGACCGGCAGAATAGAGGTTCCCACCGGCAGTGATCCCATCGACTTCATCTTCGCTGACGGTAAGAAGCCGGAGAAGAAGCCGATCAAGGCAAAGTCACTGGGACTGACCGCTTTCCACGCTACCTACAAAGAGAAGCTCCCCGCAGGACGTAAAGAGGCTTCTACCCTCGATGGGGAAGAAATCCATCTCAAGCATCTCAAGCGGCATCTTGGACCAAGCCGGAAGGTGCAGTCCATCACTAAATCGGATTTACAGAACTATGTATCCTCTCGCCTGAAAGAAAAGTATCACGGCAAGCCCATTCAGCCAGATACGGTGCGTAAGGAACTTGTCACGTTTCGCATGCTTTGGAATTGGGGAGTGGAGGAGGGGCTCCTGGTGGGCCCTTCGCCGACTAAGCACGTGGCACTCCCCCTCACCGATGAAAAGCCGCCGTTTATGACCCGCCAGGAAATCGAGGCGATCATCGCCCGTGGTGGGCTAACGGAAGATGACGAAAACAGGCTTTGGGAGGCCGTCTACTTGGAGTCCGCTGAAGTGGCTCAAGTCCTGGAGCACGTTCGCAAGAATGCTCAGCACCCCTTCATCTACCCCATGATGGTCTTTGTGGCCCATACTTCTGCTCGTCGCAGTGAAATGGTTCGCTCTATGATCGAGGACATCGATTTTCGCTCTGGCACAGTCGTGCTCCGTGAGAAGAAAAAGAGCCGTACCAAGGCAATGACCTATCGTCGAGTTGACATGAGTCCCTTGCTCCACGAAGTCATGCAGGACTGGATGAAACAGCACCCAGGTGGTCAGCACACGTTCTGTCAACTGAAAGGGTTTCGTTGCGTTACACCTTTGACTCTGTGGCAGGCACAACATCATCTAAAGCAGACAACGAAGGAGGGGAAGTGGTCCTTCATCACTGGTTTTCATGTTTTCAGACACTCGTTTGCCTCTAATCTGGCTGCTGCCGGACTGGATCAACGCATCATCGACGAGTTTATGGGCCACCAGACCGAAGAGATGAGACGACGCTACCGGCATCTCTTTCCGGCTCAGAGAAAGGCTGCAATAGAGTCAGTGTTTGGTTCTGGTGATGAGGGTAAGGTTGCAATCGCAGGCTAGCTCTACCGCCATGTCTTCACTCTCAACGACTTAGCCTGTTGTTCGAAGACGCAGCCAATTTTCTTCAGATTTGTAGACTGATCCTGAAACCACTCCCAAAACAATTCAGTTCGAGTAGGCAAGTCGGGCACTTCGACAGCAAAAGAGGGAATTATGCCGTAAGTATTCTTGATCATCGTCAGTAGCTCAACTGTGCCACCAGCAGCAATGTCTGTAACAGCGGCGAGGTCCTCTTCGAGTAAATCTCCTTCCGCAATTGCCGTTGTGCCAATCGAGATTGTGCCATAATCGTGTCTGGAGTAGGCATTTAGGAACTTTGTAAATGCGATGCCTGTATCGTAGGAATACTTGTCGTTAGCAAAGATGTCATCTTGATCGGAAATCCAATACAAGTCTTGACCAGCCGAAGTTGTTCCAGCTACGAGGAAAGCGATGAAATGGGCTACGCTCAGCATTCTCTGTAGCTGGCTAAAATGCCATTTCTGCTTGCACCACCTGCTATTGGCACTCTTGATCTGTTCTCCATCAAAAAGGACCGGCTCCGAGAGCGACTTGTCGATGGAAATCGTAATAATTACGCCCTCTATACTATCAGCTGCGCTCAAGAAAAGGCCAAAAGCCTTCTGACGCACCCTGTCTCCAAGAGACTTGAAGCTCATTCTCCTCCTGTCGCCCAGCACTTCAGACCGGACTCTTGCTCGTTTGGCTTGCCATGACACAGAGCGTTCAGGAGCGGCGAGCATTACTGCAATTGTGTCAAATCTTGCATTCTTGTTCCCAAACACATAGTCCGAGCTGACCCACATATTGGGGCCATGCAGGTCCGGCAGCTGAGAAATGCAGGGTTCGGCCCAAATAGCCGCCTAATTATATTATTGCAATTAAATAGAGCGTCGCATAGACTTTCAGCCATGAAAGCAATCGTAGGTGACAAGATACGTGTGAAAACTGATCTTAGGCGAGGTTTCGTGGAACGGATAAAAGGAAAGGCGTTGTTTGTTCGACTAGAGGATGGTGAGACAGCCAAGCTCTCTGACGCCGATCTTACCAATTTCAGTCTCGCTGCTCGAAAAGCATGGGAAAGCATGCCACACCGGCGTGTAGGACGACCAAGAGGCACCTCACGAACTGATCGAGTTTCCGTTACGCTCCGTATCAATCGAGACCTTTGGAAACAGTTCAAGCTTGCAGAGGAAGAAGGCCTCATTCTTGACCGGACAGCAACTGTCAATGAATGGATTGAGGAGAAGTTAAATGAACTCGATAGGTAAGACATTACTATCGCCACTCGAAAGGAACTGAGGTGGCTCAAAACTCAGCTATTGAATGGACTGAAGCGACATGGAATCCGACCACGGGCTGTACAAAAGTTAGTCCCGGTTGCGCCAATTGCTATGCAGAACGAATGGCGTTCCGTCTCAAGGCAATGGAACAACCGAGGTACGCAAATGGATTCACACTTACTCTTCAGGAAGACGTAGTTGAATTGCCGCTCAAATGGAAAAAGCCGCGTATTATTTTCGTGAACTCCATGAGCGATCTCTTCCATAAAGATGTTCCAGACGAATTCATCATTCGTTGCTTCAAAGTCATGAACAAAGCTTCTCAGCACAAGTTTCAAGTTCTGACCAAGAAACCAGAACGTGCTGCGGAACTATCTGGCGATGTTGAGTGGAGCAAGAACATTTGGCTGGGAACAAGCGTCGAGACTTCTAAGTATGTAAGTCGCGTTCGTACCCTACAGAATGTGCCTGCAAAGGTTCGATTTCTTTCAGTTGAACCACTACTCGGACCCATCGCTCGATTGCCGCTCAAGGGAATTCATTGGGTGATCGTTGGAGGGGAATCGGGACCAAATTCACGACCGATGAAAATCGAATGGGTAAGGAGAATCAGAGACCGCTGCGTTGCTGCAGACGTGCCTTTCTTTTTCAAGCAATGGGGAGCATTTAGTAGCAACGGTATCCGCCGCTCTAAGAAAGCCAACGGTCGTGAATTGGATGGCAAATTATGGAGTGAAATGCCTCATGAAAGATAAGCAACCACTCCTTCCGGGGCTTAAGCCATTCGTTGACCTGAGACCGAAGAAACAGAGTGACAACAAGAAGAACTCTCAGTACCTGTGGCTGCCAGGCGAAGAGCCACCCACACTTGGCGAGCACAGCTTGGCAAAACATCGCATCCTCAAGGAGTACCTTGAAAAATACGTCTCCATTCTTGCTGCAAACCCAGTCGTTGAGCAACTAAATCTTTCAATCGTCGATGGTTTCTCAGGCGGTGGTGCTTATCGACATCCGAAAACTGGGGAACGAATCCCTGGATCGCCAATTCTTATGCTTCAGGCAATGGATTTTGCCGAAGCTAAGGCAATCGGTATTCGTCAAAAGAAGGAATTCAAGCTCAACACTCAGTTCTATTTCATCGAAGAGCAACGACTGACAATTGACTACCTTGAAAACGAACTCTCTGCGTGCAAGGCTGCCCATGGCAAAGGCGATAGGATTCACACACTGCATGGCAAATTCTCCCAGCACTTAGACGCCGTCATTAGCACAATCAAGGCAACAGGCCGTGCCAATAGAGCAATCTTCTTGCTTGACCAATATGGATATACCGATGTCACTTTGGCAAACATGAGGAAGATTTTCCATGAACTTCCCAATGCCGAAGTAATTCTAACTTTCGCAATTGACTGGCTGGCAGACTTTATCAATGAAACAGGCAGCTTTGAATCTGCGTTGAGAAATCTCGAGTTAGAACATCAAAGAGACTTACTGCTGAGAATTCGGCAAGAGCACGCAAGTGATTGGCGTCCCACCATTCAGCATCTACTTCACCAACATTTCTATGAGAAGAGTGGGGGGGACTGCTATACACCGTTTTTCATTCACTCTTCCGACTCCCATCGAGCCTATTGGCTACTTCATTTTTCGATGCATTCAACAGCTAGAAATGCAATGGTCAGCTTGCATTGGGACATGCACGATCACTTTCAACACTTTGGAAAAGCAGGCTTCGGCATGTTGCTTGGATACGATCCAGACCGGATTAGCGAGGCGAATCAGGGAACTTTTGAATTCGATGCTGACGCAAGAGAACTTGCACATCAAGCACTGCTTGCGGAGATACCCTCACGCATGTCCCAATTCAAAGGGCCTATTTCGTTCAAGCATTTTTTCAATGCCGTTGTGAATGAGACGCCTGCGACAAAAGAGATGATTGCGAAGATGATCAGCGAATTATCAAGAGCCAGAGAAGTTGAAGTATTCTCCAAGGACCGAAAAGAGAGACGAGCGGGAGTAGTCGTTAAAGATACAGATCTAATACGATTGCCTCAGAACAAGACTTTTCTTCCAATCTGGAAACCAGGAGAGGCACAATAGAAGAAGTACGGCCAAGCGTAAGCAGGCATATATTGTTCATCTGAATAACTTATTCTTGCTCTTTGAGACCAATCAGGGTTAATTTCATTACTTCACGCTGAAGCCTATGACGGTGCAATGAGAAGGAAACCCAATGGCTGCCGTTCGCCCTGATAAGGACACCAAGAAAATCGTCCGCTCTCAACTTCACAAGCTGTTAGGCGAAAGTGGACTACTCGAATACTCCTGCCGCACGCCCAAATGCCGTTCCCAAGTCTTTTCCACTTGGGAAGCCAATCTAACCTGCAACGATTGTGGCAAACGCCTCCGCTTGCCGGATGTTTAGGCAGGACGACAGGAAATAGAAATACTGTGTGAACTGCGATTCTACTCCAAGTGGCCAAATTGCGTGCGAATGGTTGCGATATACTTATCAGTTTCTAGAATCGACCTCACCAGACGCCGCCTAACGTACTCAAACTCTTACACGCAGCTCTTTCCACCTAGTAGTCAGAATAGCTGGATTCAGGACAAAGATTTGTGGCCAAGAAAAAACGCATTTCAAAACATGAACGAAGCCGTCGCCAGTGGGAGCAAGAACGCGACCAGTACAAAGAGTTTCAGCGTATAGCCCCAACTTACAAAGCACACCTCAAAAAGCACGGCTGCGATTTGCCCTTCTACGACTACATTGATTCGTATACCCATGAATTTGCACGCATCAAAGAAGAGGCCCTCAAAAAGCACCCCTCTCTCCTTGGTATTCACGAGGTATCAGGTGAGGTCTATCACAACTTAGAACATTCATGGAATGACCTCGGCTACGGCCACCTCAACCAAGTGTTCTATGATATCGGGGCGGACGTTTCCGACTACGGGCAGAACTCACTCGATGCAAACCTTCAAGGTTCCGCTATCACTTTTGTGAGTGATGACGGCGAAACTTATACCGCGATCTTCATCAAGAAAGATATCCGGTGCAGCTTTAGACTTGCTGAGTACAAGTACACACTCAAAATCCCTGCACTACTTCACGAACTGGGACATGTGACTGATATTGAGCAGGGAAAGAACTTTGATGTGCCGAATAAACGGGCAAACATTATTGAAGCCGAGGTCTTTGCTCACCTCTTTGCCCTTGAACAGTTGGCAACTCGGTGCCTCACTGCAAGCTATCGGATGCTTTATGAGGGGCTGGAAGACGCCATCCCCAAAGGCGGATATCTTGCTCAGGTAGCTGAACTCGTATTGCAACGAGCACCCGAACATAATCCTATCGACTGGCAAAGGCTCGATATTCCCCTGCCAGTCTAGCCAGGATGTAGCCCAACGAGAAAGAACACACGATTGTGGGCGGTCCTCTTATCTCCCAGATGGTCCATGGATGAGAGGACTATTGATACCATCTTCACTTTCTGCCTCGAAAGTCAGTTGCAGAACACCTACATTAATGTCTTCAACTTTCTTAAGCTCTGCTCCTGTGAGTGTATGCTTCCACTCTGCATCTTCGCATTGCAGAACACCCTTCGCCATCTTTTCTGGACCTGTGTAACGAGAAACGCGAACAAGCACAGTTGCACCATATTTTGGACTGCCAAAACCGATTTGACCTAGGTTGCCACTCTCCGTAATAACGTCGATGACATGCGGGATTTCGACCGAAATACCACCAGCTTCGAAAGTCACCTGCCATTGAGTGCTCAATCTATACCCCTATCTGCGTCAGGAGGTTCACTCCGACGCAGGTTATGACGATCCGCTTACTTGCAAAGGCCCCCTCATGTGTCGTGAACTGACGCGAGGACGACCGCTAAGAGACCCAACTTGAGGTGTCGTCGATCTCACTGACGGTGCTAGGCAACTATACAATCACGATATTGTCGATGGGAACGATTAGCCAGAAGTACGTCAAGTAGAAAGCCGAACTCTTGAGAGTCGAACAGCAAATAAACTATTGCATCGTACTACCGTCAGAGATGGAGACTGAATCTTCGTTTAGCCCACTGCAGGGATTCTCAAAGTCGCTACTTTGGCGTAGTTCATGGGTCCGGACGATCCTCAGTCGATGCCCGCCGACCG
>JAGQOW010000157.1 GCA_020427155.1 Planctomycetales bacterium
AGCAACCGCTCGTCGAAGTTCGTCTTGCCTTCGACGCTCGATAGCCAGACAATATACCGCACACGGCTCTTCTTTGGCAGTCTGCTACTCTCTTGCTGGCGATCTCCACAGAACAAGAGGAGAGATCATGAGGTTTCATCCGACAAAGTTGGCAGTTGCCTGGGCGGCAATTGCAATCCTGATATGTCTGTTTTCAAGCGGTATCGTGCGGGCCGAGGGGCAATCTCGCGACAATGTAAGACTCAAGGAAAAAAAGCTAGGTACAACCAAGCCCGTTCACGCATTTGGCGACATTTATCTCACGGGCCAGCCTGCAGCCGAGGACCTGGGAGCCCTCTCCTCGGCAGGCGTAAAGACGGTTATTAGCTTACGACATACGAAAGAACTTCCTTGGAACGAGGCCAAATCTGTCGAGATGAACGGCATGCGGTTTATTCACGCCCCATTCTCGGGAGCTGACCAGCTCAAGTCAGAAGTATTCGAGAAGGTCCTGAATGACTTGCGCAACGAAAGGCTCCGACCGGTCGTGTTGCACTGCGCCGTGGCTAACCGCGTCGGCGCCATCTGGTACGCTTACCGGGTACTCGACGGCGGCCTCTTGCCTGAGGAAGCTTTAAAAGAAGCCCAAACTGTCGGCTTGCGAACTCCCGCATATCTGCAGCGGGCGCAGGAATACGTCGAGGCGGCACAACGCGAGCGGTCGGCCACACAGACGCCGTAGCTCTTGTGGTTCCTGGCTGTTGTGGTCGATCGAGATTTCATGAATCAGTTTTGGCTGCGTGGCTTCTCGGTCCTAGAGGGTGTGCTCTCGCCAGACTATTGCAATCTCCTAGCCACGCGTCTCGACAAGTTGCTACCGCTCCAAGGGAGCCTTAAAGCTGGCGTCCGGGATCTCTTTCGTCTCAGCCCAGAATTGAACCGCCTGGTTCGGACCCGTGCCATCCGTTCTGTCGTCGAAAGCTTACTCAGCGCGGAGGCATTCGCCGTGCGGGCGATCTTCTTCGACAAAACGCCCGAGACGAATTGGTATGTTACCTGGCATCAAGACACGACAATCTCGGTCAAAGAGAAACATGAGGTCTCAGGATACGATGCTTGGTCGAAGAAGCACGGTATCTGGCATGTAAGACCGCCCCGAGAAGTGCTCGAGCGAATGGTTACTGTTAGGCTGCACCTCGATCCCTGCAATAACGAAGAAGGTCCATTGCACGTAATTACCGATTCCCACCGCCGTGGCATAATACCAGCGAGTGTGATGCAACAGTGTGTTCGCGAAACAGCGAAGTGCTCTTGCACAGTAGATCGGGGAGGAGCTGTGGTGATGTCGCCACTGCTGCTCCATGCTTCTCCCAAAGCCTTGCGGCCGAGTCGACGGCGGGTGCTACACTTTGAGTTTGCCGACATCGAATTGTCGCCGCCGCTCGATTGGTATGATCGGAGGTAGAAGCCTGGGCTACTACCGTCTGCCGTCTCCAGAAGGTGAGCGCCGCGGGATAAGAGCAGCCTCTGGCAGCACACCCACAGCCAACCGGCTAGCGATAGGCCCAGCCCCGACTGTCCTCTCCACCATTCTGGTGGACCGTCACCAGTTCGGTGAAAACAGATTTAGAGACGGTAATTCCAGCTCCAAAACGTGCTAGCACCGAAAAGTCCTCACTAAAACGGTGAAGCGGTCGGCCGAAAATCTTGCTTGCCGATCATGCCGTAAACCCTATGCAGTCAATGAGTTAGGGTAGCCATGGGCGGGCCTTTTCAATTTGGGCACGCCAATCGCTTAAGGAAAGGCTCGTTGGCATGTGTGTGAAAGCATCATGCCCCGAAATCGGCTCGCGTGCTGATTCGCGTGAGCCGGAGAGTTCGCGCTAGAAGTGTTTAGCGCTGAGCACGACGGTAGCGCCCACGGCTGGAGTTCGACGTTTCCTGCTGTGTGGTGTTTTGACTAATGCTGGTTCCTGCGTTTTTGGGGGATGAGTGAATGAGTAACAGGCAATCTTATGAAGCGATGGAAGCGGACTACGGAGTAGATACTTTTCGACGTACGGCAGCAATCAAATCATCGAAGCAGCGCAGACCTTCCCATGGCCGTAGTGGCAAGTCTCCGCAATCGGTCAACGGCATTCATCGCCGTCGACGACGAAAAATTTCCTGGTGAGCCTGTCAGCCCCGTCTAAAGCGTAGCTCTACGAGAGCAGTCCGCGCGATGTAATGCGCCGAGACCGCCTGGGATGTGTGGGATGCAGCGGACGCCTGCGATCGGAGGTCGTAGTCGCCCTTACTTGACAATGAGTATTTGGAGATCGGCGTGGAACGGCGCAATGGCCTGCGCGTCCAGGCGGCTGCTACGACATTTGAACTGTCTGGCAGTTGAGGTGCGCTGTGGTTTGCAGTGGGCAAATCGTGCGCACTCGTTAGGGAAGGCATGTGTAGTTTTGAGTCGACGTCTGCAGATGAGGTGGAATTATGTCCAGGCGTAGCAGCTTAGTAAGTAAGTCAGAACTGAAATCTCCCGGGTAAAACCATCGTGGCATTGAATTCTTCACAAATGATCGCGTCCAAGCTAACCGCCCCTCAAGGCGAGAAGCAGATGCCTCAGAAGGTCTTGGCGCCGCCAGGCTTGTTTCGTTGTCTGGTTGTGTCTTGGTCGGCTCAACGACTGGAGCTGTTCCGCGTTGCTGCCGAAAGCGAGGCCTGGCAAGCGATCGTTTGCCGAGACGTCGGGCAATTCATGCGAAGCCTCTTCCAGACGAGTGTTCCGCTGACCATTGTCGACCTGCCGCGCCCCGAGGTGTCGGGCTACGAAGAAATTCGAGAAGCCGCCGCCCGTTCGCGGGAGGTGAGCAGTTCTCTCCTGGTCGTATCTGTCGCCGAGTCCAACACAACCGACGAGCTTTGGGCCAGGCAGTTGGGCGTCTGGTCGCACCTCCCCGAATCCTCTGATCCAGCAGGCCTGGAAATGGTATTTCGCGAGGCGCGTAAGGCACTGATCAGGCAATCGATCAATCACACTGCCCCTCCAGGGCATTTGTGACTTAGTGGAGCGTGAAACAAGCGCGTGCCAGCTGGCTGCAATACATGAGCATCCTGTTGGCAAGGGCGATGAAAGGGCAGATGCGCGACCGACACATCAATCCTACCGGAAGGACCGATTCGATGAGCAAAAGAAGAGAAGAAGAACATTTCGATTTTGAAGCAGACACATCGCCCGCGGGCCCGGTGAGACTTCGCCGCGAAGCACGCAGTGCCACGTCGCGCAGCCGCACCACGAGTCGGCGCAAGACCAGCACTTCAAGGCGCAAAGGAACCAAGGTAGGAGGAATGCACCAACGTGCAAATAAGCGGACGAATTGGTAATCGCAATAGTTCCGCATTTCGTCAGTTAATTCTTATGGCGAGTTGTACGCTCGCCTAAACCGTGCCCAGTGACAACGAAAGACTTCGTTCGACAACCACCTGCTCAAGAGGATTTGAGCACTAAGGAGACCAACTAGTATGTGTAAGCCCCTCGTGAGAATTGTTGCAGCGTATTCCTGCTGGATGTTGCTGGCAGTTCTAGTAGCCCCATCATTATGCAGCGCGAGTGGTTCCTATGGGATCGATCAAGGCGTGTCGCTGGCAGAATTGCTCGATGGCGGATTCATCGTCGCTGGAGATAAGCGGTTCTCCGATTTCGACTACAATCTCGCCAAAGGAAACCTCCAGCCCCAGGATATCATGGTCACGGGCATCTATGACAACGTGATCAACGGATACGGCCTGCTCTTCAGTGGTGACTTTGTGGCAGGTGGACTGTCATCGCCGCTCAAGTACGAAGCGGGACTCGCCTTCACCGTCACGGCGCTGGACCCTGCATTTGTAATTAGCGACGTGCATCTGGACGGAACGATCAACGTACGAGGCACCGGCGACGCACAAATCGTCGAAAGCTTCACGGGGGTCAACGTCCCTTCGCTTTCGATTTATGAAGTGCGACTGAATGGCGAGTTGATCGCCTCCAAGACCTCCGACGACATTTTGTTTCCCGATGCTCTCGGTGTCACCGGCTTCCGCAGCATGCGAGTGCTTAAAGACATCAACCTCGAAGCCGGAGAAAATTACCCATTCGACAAGGCTGAAGTCACCACATTTCAGCAAGTCTTTACCCAGAGGCCTATCATTCCTGAGCCTTCGTCCTTCACATTGTTGTTGGGAGTGGGGGCGAGTTTGGCCTGTGGCATGAGACGGCGCCTGCGCTAGAACCTGCCTCGGAAATCGTGGCGGGGGAGGGGGGCAAGTGCAACTTTAGTGCCCCAGCAACGAGTCCACGGCTGCACCGATGTCTTGCTCGCGCATGAGCGATTCACCGACAAGTATCGCGTCGACTCCAGCGGCTTCGAGCCGCTGGACGTCTGCGCGGGTCTTGATGCCGCTCTCGCCCACGAGCACGCATTGCTCGGGTACGTCTCGTCGCATGCGAAGCGTATGCTCCAAGTCGACTTCGAAAGTATGCAAGTTGCGATTGTTGACTCCGATCAGTGAAGCGCCCGCTTTCAGTACGCGAGCCAGGTTCGTCGGCTCGTAGAGTTCGACCAACGGCGTCATGCCCAATTCGATAGTTTCTGCGTGGAGTTCGCGCAGGCTCGAGTCATCCAAACACTCGGCAATCAATAAAACTGCATCGGCGCCTGCTGCACGTGCTTCGAGCAACTGGTAGCTATCAATGATGAAATCCTTGCGCAACACTGGCAAGTCGACGGCATCTCGGACCTGCCGAAGGTACTCCAGTCGACCCTGGAAGTACGACTCGTCGGTCAATACGCTAATACACGATGCCCCATGCGATTCGTAGATCTGGGCAATTGCAACCGGGTCGAAATTCTCGCGAATAATCCCAGCTGAGGGGCTTGCCTTCTTCACTTCGGCGATCAGTCGAATGGGCCCAGCACCGGCAAGGGCTTGAAAGAAATCTCGCGGCGGAGGGGCAGATTCGAGTTGCGACTGTACCCGTGCTACAGGCACCTCTTTGCGCGCACGGTCCAATTCCTGTCGTTTGGTAGCGACGATCTTTTCTAGAATTGTAGCTGCCATAGGGTCCGATTTTAATGTAATGCTGGCAAAGGTTCTGAAGTTCTCTTTACAAAAGCTGGCACCGAGCCAGAGCAGGTTCTAAGGGCACTATCCTGCGGTTAGCGGAAATTCTGCAGCCGCCGACAAAGACTTTGGCCTGGAGTATACGCAACCTCCACCAAATGGGATACCGAAGCTCGCCGACAAAAAAACCTCCCTGGCCCGGAAGCTTCCCGCATCTGCCCATTCAGAGTAGAATTCCATTTCTTCCACCAATCTTCAATAGGTAAGCCGAGGCGATTTGCTTCTGGCATAGTGGGTCTTGCGGATGTCTTCAACTAAGGATGGCCCTGCAGGCGAATTGCAAGCTGAGTTGGAACGACTGCGCGAAAGCCAACGTCAGCTCAAACAACACAACGCCATTCTCCTGAGATTAGCTCTGGCGCAGCAGTCGGAGCAGGGCTTGGAGGAAAAACTCCAAACCTTTACAAAGGAAGTCGCCCAGTTTCTTTCGACCCAGCGCGTTGCCGTAAGACTATTCAGTAGCGATCGACAACGCCTACGCTGTCATGCTCTGTACAATCGGGCCGCTGCCGAACACACCGCGGAAAAGGATCTACTGGTTGGCGAATACCCGACGTACATCGACTCGCTCCAGAGTGCGCGTGTCATTGCTGCTGTCGATGCCATGGCCGATTTGCGTACGAGCGAGTTTGCAAAGTCACACCTGACTCCGCTAGGAATTACCTCGGTGCTGCATGTGCCGATTCACGTTGGCGGGCAATTGCGCGGCGTCTTAAGCTGCGAGCATATCGGCCAGCAACGTTCGTGGGACGAAGCCGACGAGCGATTTGCAGTATCCGTCTGCGATCTCGTTGCGGCGTCGCTCGCCACCTCAGACATGCGTCGCGCGCAGGGTACGATGCGGGCGCTACTCGAGTCGGCTGCCCAAGGTGTCATTGCAGTCAACGAAGCAGGCCAGATCACCTTGGTCAATTCGCTCATCGAAAAAGTATTCGGCTACCGTCGCGAAGAACTCTTGGGAACACAATTCGAGAAGCTTATCCCCGAGGGCCTTACGGGCGATACCTTAGAAATTCAAGACGGTACTCTTTCTCGATCCTCAAGCGAAATCGGTATCGGGCGCTATTTCACTGCACAGAAAAAAGACGGCAGCATCTTCCCGGTCGAGATCGCGCTCAGCTTCGTAAAGCAAGATGGCGAACACCTGATGCTGGCTTTGCTGACCGACGTAACCCAACGAGTAGCGTTTGAGCGAAAACTGAAACAGAGCGAACAGCTCTATCGGAGCGTGGTCGAAGATCTAACCGACCTTATTTCCCGCTGTCGTCCCGACGGCACACGCATATTTGTGAACGATGCCTATTGCCACTACCATGGCAAGTCGCGCGAGGAATTGCTGGGAACGGCCATCTGGGAGCATATTCCTCCACGCGATCGCAAGAAAATCCGCGAAAGCTTTGCCAAACTCACCCCTCACAATCCCGTCAATATCTACGAACACCGTGTCTTGCGCCCCGATGGCAAACTGGCGCTCAACGAGTGGCTGGACCGGGCGATTTTCGACGACGCGGGCGTGCTCCACGAGATTCAATCGATCGGTCGAGACGTCACCGAACAACGCGAGGCCGAAGCCCGCTTGCGCGAAGCCCAACGGCTCGAGTCGATCGCCGTGCTGGCCAGTGGCATCGCCCACGACTTCAACAATCTGTTGACACCCATCCTGATTTACTCGGAGGGCTTGAGCAACTACTTCGCCGACGGTTCGGTCGAAAGCAGCCAAGTCTTGCAGATTCTGGCCGCCGCCAACCGCGCCAAAGAACTTGTGCGCCAGATCCTTACTTTTGGCCGCAAAGGACAGGAGTCTCGACGCGAGCCCACCGCCGTCGCTCCGATTATTCACGACACGATTCAGCTCGTGCGCGCCTCGGTTCCTACTCACATCGATTTCAAGATCAATATCGATACCGAGTGCGGTGTCGTCGAAGCTGACGCCACCGAACTCTACCAGATCCTCTCTAACCTCTGCACCAATGCCTGCCAGGCAATGCCGGCAGGGGGAACGCTTACAATGTCGGCCAGTGAAGTGATGCTACAACACACCGAACTGCCGCACGGGCTCTATACGCAATTGATCGTCCAAGACACGGGAGCCGGTATCTCGCAAGAAAACCTGGACAAGATCTTCGACCCGTTCTTTACTACCAAATCGCTCGGCGAGGGAACGGGGCTGGGGCTTTCGGTGGTCCACGGTACCGTCACTAGCTTGGGCGGCAATATCGAGGTGCAAAGCCAGATCGGCAAGGGAACGACCTTTGTCGTCTACCTCCCTTGTACCGACAAGCAACCGGTCGAGGGCGAGCGTTCGAAACTGCAACAACAGCTTTCCAGTGGGGATGAACGCATACTGCTCGTCGACGACGAACAATCGGTGCTCGAGTCAACCCAATTCATGCTGCAACAACTCGGCTATCGGGTCACCTCATGCTCGTCGGCCAACGAAGCTCTCAACCACTTTTCAGCTCATCCAGAAGACTACGACATGGTCCTTTCAGACATGACTATGCCGCGCACCAGCGGCATCGAACTCCTGCGCCGCATTCGCGAACTTCGCGCCGAGGTGCCGGTCGTACTAATGACGGGCTTTGCCGGACTCTTGAATGAAGAAGAGCTGAGGCGAATCGGGATCAATGAGTTTCTCATTAAACCGATCAATTCTCAGAAGCTGGGCAGTACCATCCGACATTGTCTCGATCCCCTGGCAACGTCCAAAACCAAGCCGCCCGCATCCCCTGCGGACTGCCCCAAAACTTCCCCCGCCCAGGTCTTGATCATCGACGACGATCCATTGATTCTCCGTGCGATGACAAAACTCCTTAGCAGCCTGGGCTATTCCCCCTTCACGGCCAATTCTCTCAACGAAGCTTTCGAGCGTCTTACCTCGGAGTCGATCGATGCGGTGCTCGTTGATCACCACCTGGGTTCAGAAGACGGATTCGAGTCGGCAGGCGAGATACGCAACCGCGCCGGCGGAACACCACCGCTCATTATCGGCATGTCAGGTTCTGGCGATCTAGAGAACGCTGACGACTATGCACTCGACGGTTGCCTCGTCAAACCTTTCTCCGCCGATCAACTCCGACATTTGTTGGAGCGTTGCGGCTCAACTAGCAGTGTTCGTTGACACTCTGAGCATTGCCAACTCACTGCTCGTTTGCTCAAATGCGGCCAGCAAACTTCTCTACTGTGCGAGCCTGAGCTATGACTTATCTGCTGGCGTTGGATCAAGGAACCACCTCTTCGCGGGCGATTGTATTTGACGAGAGGGGTGAAATCGTCGTTGTTTCGCAGCGCGAATTCAAACAGTTTTTTCCTCAACCAGGCTGGGTCGAGCACGATCCCGCCGAGATTTGGTCCTCCCAACTCGCTGTTGCCGAAGAAGCGATCAAATCAGCCGACGCCAAACCGGCGGACATTGCCGCCATAGGAATCACCAACCAGCGAGAAACCGTGGTCGTCTGGGATCGTTCCACAGGGGAGCCAATTCATCGCGCGATCGTTTGGCAAGACCGTCGCACTGCCGGTGTCTGTGATCAACTGCGCAGCGATGGGCAAGAGCCTTCCATTCGCGAAAAAACCGGCTTGTTGCTTGACCCTTATTTCAGCGGCACCAAGATCGCTTGGCTCCTGGATCATGTGCCCGGCGCCCGCGAGGCGGCCAATGCCGGTCGCCTTGCTTGTGGAACGGTCGACGCCTGGCTGATCTACAAACTGACCGGGGGCCGGCTTCACATAACCGATGCTTCCAACGCTTCGCGCACCCTGCTGATGAATATCCATACCGGCGATTGGGACGACGAGCTGCTTGAATGCTTTCACGTACCCCGCAGTTTGCTGCCTGCTATCAAACCTTCCAGCGAAATCTACGGCGAAGTTGACAGTAGCTTGCCGCTGGCAGGCATCTCGATCGGCGGCATCGCCGGCGACCAGCAGTCAGCTCTCTTTGGGCAAACCTGCTTCGCCCGTGGCATGACTAAAAACACCTATGGCACTGGGTGTTTCATGCTCATGAACACCGGCGAAGTAGCAGTTGCCTCAAATAACAAATTGCTGACAACCGTTGCCTGGCGGATTGGTGAGAAAACCGAGTATGCGCTGGAAGGCAGCGTCTTCATCGGCGGCGCAGTTGTCGGCTGGCTCCGCGACGGTTTGGGACTGATCAGTTCTTCTTCTGACATCGAAGAATTGGCCCGCTCGGTGCCTGACAGCGATGGCGTTTTTATGGTTCCTGCCTTCACGGGTCTGGGGGCGCCGCACTGGGACCCGTATGCTCGCGGCACGATTCTAGGCGTCACTCGCGGTACCACTTCGGCTCATCTTGCCCGTGCAGCGCTGGAAAGCATCGCCCTGCAGGTTGCCGACTTGGCGCAGGCAATGAGTGGCGACTCCGGAGCCGAGTTACCAGAAATGCGAGTTGACGGCGGAGCTTGTGTCAACGACCTGCTGCTCCAGTTCCAGGCCGACGTGCTTCAGTCGCCTGTCGTCAGGCCGACTGTCACCGAAACGACCGCCCTCGGGGCAGCTTATTTGGCCGGTCTGGCTGCC
>JAGQOW010000014.1 GCA_020427155.1 Planctomycetales bacterium
CCTTCGCGATAGGGCGTCGGCAAACCGCCTCCGGCACTGATCGAACGCAAGGTTGGCCCCACGGAGTGGGCCGCTTTTTCCATGGCGCCGCAGACCTGGCTCAAGTGCTCCATGTCGGTGCCCGAGCCGATGTGCATGTGCAGGCCCGTGACCGTCAGTTGGCTGCGCTGAGCTCGCTCGACGCATTCGTCTAGCTGCGCGTGCCAGATGCCGTGCTTCGAGCCGTCGCCTCCTGTATTCGTCTTCTGGCTATGGCCGTGGCCGAAGCCCGGATTGATGCGGAGTGTAATCTCTCGGCCAGCAGCACGCGCGCCAAGCTGGTCAATCATGTCTGCCGAGCCGCAGTTCACTGGAATCTTGTGTTCGACCACCAAATCGAGTGCTTCGCGGTCGAAAATGTCGGCCGTATAAACGATCGGCGGCGGCTCACTCCCGTCGGCGACGTAACCGGCAGCCAGGGCCCGGCGAATCTCTCCCGCGCTTACCGCATCGACAAGCACCCCGTGACGCCGCACCAGGTCGAGGATTGCCAAATTTGAACAAGCCTTTTGAGCGTATCGAACAATATCGAACGCGGCCAACTCGCCAATCCGCTCGACGATCGTGCCCGCATCGTAAACATACAAGGGGGTGCCAAATTGCTTGGCCAATTCGCTGACCGATTGGCCGGCGACGTCATGCACTAAAGTAGGAAACGGCACGGTTTCGGTTGTCATCGTAGGACCATTGGGAAAAGCCGGGAGGTCGCAACCTCCCGGCTCTAAGATTCAGAGGGCTCTAACACTCAGAGTCAGACAATCAGTCGAACGGTCTGGTTCGACTGCAAAGACTCAGAATCCTGCACCAGAGCCCTGCATTTGAGCTTGCTGCACCGCCATGCCGAT
Source organism: Planctomycetales bacterium (assembly GCA_020427155.1). GTDB lineage: Bacteria > Planctomycetota > Planctomycetia > Pirellulales > Lacipirellulaceae > Bythopirellula. The sequence goes on from JAGQOW010000014.1 coordinate 885, forward strand.
CGAGCGCAACGCACCTTCCTCGATCTCGATGCGAGTGCGGGCCCCATTAGGAATTGGCTGCGTAACAATTCTCACATGATCTCGCCCGTTGGCTTCGCTGGCCAGCATATTGCTAATCATTTCAATCATCGGCTGAGCCTCTTCCTCGGCCACCGTCGCGGCAAACTCCATAATTTGCCCCAGCGAGAAAGTCATCTCCATCGGAGGTACCGACTTCTGCGGACTGGCGGCAGAGTCGTCGATGATCCCTTTCACTGCTTCCAGGCAATTGCGACCTAAAGCGAAGTACGCCGAGTCCTTGCCAATGCCTACGGCCACCTCAATGGCTTCGCCAAAGATCTCTCGATGTTGTTCCTCGATTTCAGGAATCGGAATCGAGAGCGTATGGAAACGGATGTCTGCATGCGAATCAGCATCCCAGTTGATGCCGGGAAACTTGGGCTCATCCTTAGCAAGCTCGGCGAGCTTTTTCAAGCCGCTTTCGAACTTGCCGGGATCACCCACAAAACCTCCAGCCACCAGCGTCACTGAGCTCGGCGCCATGTTCAGCACCGCACCGCCATCCATCACACCAGCCTGTAGGGTCGCCTTCAAGGCATCCATAAAGTCGTCAGCGGCGCTCTTCAATACGTCGCGTGCTTCGTCGCTTGGCAAATCGCTCTCTTCGTCGATAGCCGTCTTGATCTGCTTTCGCAGCGCTGCAAACATCTGCTCGGCTTGAGCCATGTCCGCTTCGGTCACCTTGCCGGCAAACGACATCATCATCGCCGCATCGGGCTGAAAGAAACCGGCAAAGTTAGTTTTCGGATCGCTGTTTTCGGCAAGTTGATCAGCCAACTGCGTGTTAGGTACTGCCGTATAGGCAAAGTCAAAGTAAGCTCGCTGTTGTTCTCCATCGAGTGCGAGGCCAATCGTGAGTTCGTCGATCTCGTTAATTGCGCGTTGCAGCTGCTCGATCTGGGCAGCCGACAGCTCCTTGCGAGCTTCGTACTGCTCGTCACTCTCGTCCGGTAGCTTCTGCATGCCGCTTTCCATCCCTGCCTGCAGCTGCTGAACTGCCATTTGCCGAAATGGTTCAGGGATGTTTTGCACGTTGACCTGGATCCCCAAGTCGTATTCTTCGGTCAACGAATCAAAATACTGGCCTGGATCCTCAGGCAAATTCTCTAACATCTGGGGCATCATCGATACGAGTGCCCAGCCGTTGGATTCGCGAGCAAACAAAGTTTGTCCGCTGGTCGCTATCTGAGTGATGCCGTCGCCTTGGTCTTTGGCTGTGACTCCAAATGGCGCAAGTGTGGTCGTCAGTTCTTCAAGACTGGAAACGGGGATGCATAGTGCTCCGCTGAAATTCATTCCATCCGATTGGACCATCAGGCCTACGGGCTTGTCTTTTTCGAGACCTACTAATCCCTTGTTTTGCGTGAACAGCATGATCATCTGCTCGACATTCTGCCCAAGCGCCTCCTGGCCGCTCAAACTCCCGATGAAGTTGATGTCCTCTAGCAGCGAGTCGTAGCCCGACAGTGCAATGATGGCCATGGGCTTCGCCCCGCCTTCCGACTGTGCAATCGCAGTGCCGCTCCACGGACCGGCACACAGGGCGACACAAGCAGAGACAAGGGCAGTCAAAGATTTGACCTTCGTTATCCAATCGTTCTTAAATGGATTCACAGTTCTCTTCTCCTATTTTTTCAGGGAAACAGGTTGGTCAGGCGGGGAACCGCTTCTCGGCGGCTTGAAAAGTCGGAAAGACTCTTCCTGGGCGATGCCAATACGGTCCTTGCTTCTGAAGTCTTACGCCAACATCCAGCCTAAAGTTCCGCAGGACGTGGCGGCAAAGTTGGGCCAATGAGCAAGTAGTTATACTGTGATACGCCCGTTGGCACGAGATTCTTGGCCACTTTCGGCAAAAAAGGCGGCCCGAGACAGGGCTACCCTTCCAGAACCAGCCCGAAAGCTGGGGGTGCTATCGCCGGGCGAGAATACCAGAAAGACACCTGTGGCGAGGTACGTAGATGCGGGAGGGTGGCAATGGGGGGGAAGGCAGTCGATCAGGCGGGAAACTACCGCTCGCGATAAGTAATGCGACCTTTCGTCAAATCGTAGGGAGACAACTCCACTCGGACCTTATCGCCAGGTACGATTCGGATAAAGTGCTTCCGCATTCGGCCGGCAACATGAGCATTGACAATGTGCCCGCCCTCGATTTCCACCCGAAATCGAGTATTTGCCAAGGCTTGCGTAACAACGCCTTCAACTTCAAGAGCTTCTTCTTTCTGCTTCGCCATAGATCCTCCACGCCAATTCTGTGATAAACGGCTGATCTTCGTTTCACGAAGACGCCGTACAAGCCCACAAGTCTATCATATCATAGCAATTGCGGCGATACGATCCAGACAGCCCTTCAGATCGGACTCGCTTCGCAGCCTCTTACAGCTTGCAATCTTCGTTATGACCCGTCACGTAGGTCCGATTAGGAGGATTGGGCAGGAGAAAAAAGGGTCTTTTACCTCGCTTCCTGGACCGATCGAGTTTGACGTAACTCGTGAAAGGAAGACAATGTAGGAAAGGGACTTAGGGCATTGCTCAGGGCACCGTGCCCGATCGACCGCTCTCCTCTCGGGGGGGTGACTTCCGGCGTATCACAAGTCGGGCCTGCTAGGGGCCACTATCAGTTACTACGGTATCCAGTGAGCACGTCTTCGCCATCCAATCCGTCTCCCGAGAGCCAGCCATCTGCCAGCCCTATCGACGAAGGCGCTGTCAATCGCGCCAAACAGGAAATCCAGGGGCTCGTTCAGGAGGTAGTCGAACTCTCCCGTTCCGAGATTGAGCCTGCTGAGTTCTACGCCGCCTTGTTGGACAAATCGGTGACTGCCCTGGCCGCGGTCGGCGGGGTGGTCTGGATCCAAGACGAAGGTTCCCCGCTGAGTCTCCAATATCAGGTCAATCTTCGCGAGACGGGGCTCGCGCAGAACGAAGCTGCCCAGATTCAGCACGGTCGACTTCTGCAGCAGGTGACCGCCAAAGGTGAGCCCGTTCTGATTCCACCACACTCCGGCTACGGTGAAAATGCTGGGGAAGAAGACGCGGCTGCGAATCCCACCGACTTTCTGTTGGTCATCGCCCCGATCAAAAGCGATCGCGGCGTGGATGGGCTGGTCGAAATCTTCCAAAGGCCTGGCGCCCGACCCACGACCCAGCGCGGATACTTGCGTTTCTTATCCCAAATTTGTGAACTCGCCGGCGAGTACGTCAAGACGCGCCGACTTCGCCATTTCGCCACCAAGCAAACGCTCTGGGAACAGCTCGAAGCCTTTACCGGTTTGGTACACAAGGCTCTCGATTCTCGGGAAACCGCTTACACGATCGCCAATGAAGGGCGCCGCCTGATCGGCTGCGACCGCGTGACCGTTGTGCTCCGTACGGGCTCGAAGTACCGAGTCGAGGCAGTCAGCGGCCAGGATACGTTTGACAAGAGGTCGAATGTTGTCCGTCTGTTGCGCAAACTTGCGGCCACGGTGGCTCGCACCGGCGAAGACCTATGGTTCGCCGGCGACACTTCGGACCTGGCTCCTCAAGTCGAAAAAGCGGTCAACGAATACGTCGACGAATCTCATACGAAACAGCTCGCCGTGCTTCCGCTGCGTGAAGCAGAAGATGAGAAAGACGAACAGCCAGGCGAGAAAAAAACGAAACGCCGCGAGAATATTCTCGGCGCGATCATCATTGAGCAACTCGTCGACAGCCGTCAACCCGAGGGAATGTTGCAGCGCATCGACGTGGTCCGACGGCATTCTTCGACCGCCCTGACCAATGCCCAGGAGCACGAATCGCTGTTCCTCATGCCAGTGTGGAAATTCTTGGGAAAGACTCAAGTTCTTGTTACCGCGAGGCATCTTCCGAAGACGATTCTTGCTACGGCGGCCTTGATAGGCCTCATCTGCGCGGCTTGCTATGTGCAGTACGACTTCAATGTGGTGGCCGACGGCAAATTGCTTCCGGAAATCCGTCGCGATGTCTTTGCTCATCTTGATGGCATGGTCGAAGAGGTCTCTGTCAACCATGGTGACCTTGTAACTGCTGGCCAGGTGCTGGCTCGGCAGCGAAGTGCTGAATTGGAGCAGCAAATCATCCAGACGATGGGTCAGCTTGCCGAGACCCAGCAAGATATCGATTCGACCGAACGCCGCCGCCAGCAACTCGATCGGGGTCAGGTCGAAGAGGTTGAAATCGAAGAACTCACTGGCCGGATGGCGCAGTTGCGCGAAACCGTCACGAGCCTGGAAAAGCTACTCGCATTGCTCGAAGAGAAACGCGAGAAACTCACCGTCACGAGCCCCATTGATGGCAAAGTGGTTACCTGGAAAGTGCGCGAGCTGATCGAGAACCGACCTGTGCGAAAAGGCCAACGACTCATGGAGATTGCTGATCCCAGCAGTCGTTGGGAACTGGAAATCTACGTCCCCGAGGCCAAGATGGGCCACATCGTCGAGTACATGCAGCAGCGCCGCGCCGAGGACCCGAAAGCTCAACTCCATACGACCTTCATTCTGGCGACCCATTCTGCGGTCCGTCTCGAGGGCCGCATTGAGCATATCGACACCAGTGCCGAAGTGCACGGCGACAGCGGCAACACGGTCCGCATGCGGGTTTCCTTTCCGCAAGAGGATCTGAAGCAACTCGTCGACGATCCAGCTACCGAGCTCAAAGTTGGGGCCGACGTGAAAGCGAAAGTCCAGTGCGGTCGACGGGCTGTGGGCTTTGTGCTATTCAGCGATCTGCTTGATTTCATTCGCTCGAAGATACTATTCCGGTTCTGACGGCAGGCGGGTTTCTGTCGCTAGGGGCTCAATTCATAAGACTTCAAGGAGTCAGTCATATGGCTACCACTTGTTTGTTGTTGGTCTTGACGCTTCTCTCCCAAGTGGGGGGCGATGGCAATCCATACACCACCCAAGGCGGCGACCCGGTGCTCGATCCTTGCATCGTCAAAGTCCAGGACGAGGTGCGCATCCCTGCCCAAGAGGCGGGTGTCCTCATTCAGATGTCGGTCCGGGAAGGTTCTCGGGTTGGCAAAGGAGAACTCCTAGCCGTCATCGACGACCGTGAGGCGAAAATGGCGCTTCGTGTAGCCGAATACGGCAGCGAAGCCGCCAAGAAGCGGGCAATGGACAAAATCGAAGAACGATATGCCAGCAAGGCTGCCGAGTTTGCCAAGCTCGATTGGGAAAGGGCGGTTCAAGCGAACGAAGAAACTCCTAACGCAGTTCCTGATATCGAAGTCCGGCAGAAGAAGCTGGGCTGGCAGCGATCCGATTTGCAAATCGAAAAGGCGCAAAAAGACCGCGAACTTGCCATCTTGGATTTCCGAACCAAGGAAGCGGAGGTCGATGCCGCCAAAATGGCACTCGAAATGCGATCGATCCACGCCCCCTTCGATGGCGAAGTGGTCGACACCTACCGAGAACAATCCGAGTGGGTCAATCCGGGCGATCCTATTCTCAAGTTGGTTCGATTCGATGCGCTCTATGTCGAAGGCTATGCCTATGCCAAAGAGTTTGATCGAGAAGAACTGATGGGCCGGACGGTGACGGTTCGCATCGCCAAATCTCGTGGCCGTGAGGTTTCGGTGGAAGGTACCATTGCTCATGTTAGCCAACTTGTTCAAGGCGATGGCAGTTACGTGGTACGAGCCGAGGTCCAGAACAAGAAAGTCGGCGAAAACTGGTTGATTCAACCCGGCCTAAGAGCCCGCATGACCGTCCATCTTAGTGGTCAGGGGCTGGAGTCCAGGGTCCAGGGTCGAGCGCCTGAAAGAAAGTAAACGCCCCCCTTACGGTTTCCTGCTCGCAACAAGCTACTCCAACCTCGCAAATCTTCTCCCATGGCTACTCTTGCCGACACGATTGTCTCCAGTTCGTCGCGCAAGCTGGCCGTTCTCGTCAGGCCTGATCTCAAGGCGCGGCGGCAGCGTTATCAGGGCCGCATCTACTGGGTGGTCAAAGATCCTGTCGGTTTGCAGTACTTCCGCTTCGAAGAAGAGGAATTTGCCATCCTTCAGATGCTCGACGGCCAATCGAGCCTCGATGAGATTGCCGAACGGTTCGAAGCCGAGTTCCCGCCCCAGACGATCCGCGTCGAGGAATTGCAGAACTTCATCGGCATGCTCTATCGCAGTGGCCTTATCCTTTCGGACGTGCCGGGGCAGGGGGTGCAGCTTAAAACCCGACGAGATGAACGCAAACGCAAAGAGACGATCGGCGCGCTCAGCAACATTCTCGCTTTTCGGTTCAAGGGATTTGATCCGGAGCGTCTCCTCAATGCAATTTACCCCTACTGTCGATGGTTTTTCTCGCCGCTCGCCACAGCCCTTGGCCTCTTGATGGCCACAATTGCCCTGACGTTGGTTATCGTTCAGTTCGATGTTTTCCAGTCGCGGTTGCCTTCTTTTCAATCCTTCTTCGCAGCCCAGAATTGGCTGCTTATTGCCGGCGTGCTGGCAGTCACCAAGGTGATCCACGAGTTTGGTCATGGCCTCTCGTGCAAGCATTTCGGCGGCGAATGTCACGAGATGGGCGTCATGTTCCTGGTGCTCACGCCCTGTCTCTATTGCAACGTCTCCGATTCCTGGATGCTTCCCAATCGTTGGCATCGTGCCGCAATTGGGGCTGCCGGCATGTACGTCGAAGTCGTCATCGCCTCGATTGCCACGTTTATCTGGTGGTTTAGCGAGCCTGGCTTCCTGAACTATGTTTGCCTCAACGTCATGTTCGTCAGCTCGGTCAGTACGATTCTCTTCAATGCCAATCCGCTGCTGCGCTACGACGGCTATTACATTCTCAGCGACATCATGGAGATCCCCAATCTCCGCCAGAAGGCCAGCACGATTCTTAGCCGCAAACTCGGGAGCTGGTGCCTCGGCCTCGAAGAACCCGAAGATCCTTTTTTGCCAAAGCGAAATCAAGGACTTTTTGCTCTCTACACGGTTGCCTCGTTCTTCTATCGCTGGGTCATCTTGCTTTCGATTCTGTATTTTTTGAACAAGGTTTTTGAACCCTACGGGCTGAAGGTCTTGGGGCAATTGATAGCAGTTGCTTCGCTCTATGGGCTGATTGCAATGCCCGTTATCAAAGTGGTCAAGTTTTTCCGAATACCTGGGAGGCTGAGTAAAGTGAAAAAAGTGCGAATGTACGCAACTTTGTTGCTGCTCGGTGCGTCGGTTGGCGCACTGTTGCTCATTCCGTTCCCTTCCAGTGTACTATGCGAATTCGAATTGCAGCCTCGTGGCGCTGCTTCGGTCTACATCGAGGTCGAGGGAACACTCGATGAGATACTCGTCGAACCTGGCCAACAAGTCGAAGCAGGCGATGTGCTCGCCCGCCTGGGTAACAGCGAGTTGACGATCGAAATCGAACAACTACAAGGTCAACGCAACGCTGCTCAGGCGCAATTGACCAGCTTACAACAGATTCGTTTTCGCGACGAACGGCAGGGTGGCCAAATCAGTGTGGTCCGCGAACAGCTGGCAGCACTTGAGGAGCAGTTGCAGCAAAAGCTACGCGATGCCCAACGTTTGGTATTACTTGCCCCCGTGTCGGGCACGGTCATTCCCCCACCTCGTCGAAACGATCCTCGCTCCGACCAGCAAGTCGAGTTAGCTAGCTGGTCGGGCTCTCCATTGGAAGTGGAGAATCTGGGAGCAACGCTCCTGCCCGATGGTCCGCACAATCTTTTCTGCAAGATTGGCGATCCCAACCAGTGGGACGCCGTGCTGGTGATCGATCAGCGCGAGCAAGATCTCGTAGCCGAGGGACAAGAAGTTCGACTGATGTTCAATGAATCCAGCAGCCATGTTTTTGTTAGCACGATTGACTATTTGGCACTCGACGAACTGGAGGCCCTCTCGCCCCGATTGGCAAGTACTTCTGGCGGTCCCGTGCCTGCTCAAGCCGATCCTGACGGTACCATCCGCCCTTTGAGCACTTCCTATCAGGCGGTCGTTCGGCTTGATAACTCCCGCGGTCTGTTTCGCAACGGACTTGTCGGTCAGGCACGTATCAAGACTAGGCCCCGAACTCTCGCTAGTCGGCTGAGCCGCTACCTTGGCCGCACATTCAATTTCGATCTTTAGGGTCTGGTTGGGTGCTAGCACTTCTTGCGGAGGCGACTCGCCTAGGATCGATCCGGGTAGCTCCCTAGAATCTCTGGCGTTGGTGGCGAACAAATGCTCGTCGTTTGCCGTTGTGAAGTTACAAACGGATTCTCCCATGGCATCCCATCCCAAACGCCGCCCTGCATCCGAGTTGCCGGCTCCTCGCAGAGCAAAGCGCCGCTTGCTGCTTTTCTTGTTGCTGATTGTGGCGCTCGTTGGTGCGGCGCCAACGATCGTGGCCAACACGCCGTTGCGAAACCTGCTGCTGGCAAGAGCAGTGTCTGCCCCGGGATGGCAGATCAAGACCGAGCATGCCGCCTTCGCCTGGACTGGCGAGCAGATGCTCGCAGGTGTTTCTATCCTCGATTCCGCCGGCCAGACGTTGGTCACGGCAGAGGCGATTTCACTCGAGCGCTCGTTATTTGCTCTCGCGACAAATCAATCCAGCCTGGGAAAGCTGAGAATCGTCAGACCAGCCCTCAATATGGTCACCCGTGCCGATGGCAGCAATCTCGAAGATTTTCTCGCGGCCTTGGATGCGGATACGACGGCTAAAGAAGATCAGAACGCCTCCTCGGCTAAGAATGCTCCAAATATCTCTGTGGAGATTGTCTCTGGCATCGTGCAAGGCTACGACCAGCCATCTCAACAGCAATGGCGCATCGACGAGGCTAATCTGCTGGTCGGCTTGGGCAGCGCGACTGCCGGAGGGATTGCGCTCAGCGGCAATATGAATCTTAGTTCAGCACAAGGCGGGGCGCCCGGCCGAGTTCAGGTACGGTTCCAGCAGATCGCTGAACATCAGAGTCAACTCGATCTGTTGGCCGAAACGTTGCCTCTCGCACCGCTCGAACCTTTTCTGTCTCGTACTCTGCCGGGCTGCCGTGTGGCGGGTACGGTTTCGTCTAACGCGCATATTCGCTGGACACGCAGCCTCCAGGGCGAGCTAGTCGTTCAGACGAGCGGCCGCCTGGATGCCCATCAATTTGACTTGACCGCCGATGCCCTGCAGGGCGATCGTTTGACTTGTCAGACGGTTTCTGCTCCCTGGGAGGTCAGTTTTGCCGGAGACGAGATTACCGTCGGGCAATTAGCTGTCGATGCCGGTTGGGCCAGGTTGCAAGTAAATGGCTCGGTAACACTTGCCGAGCTCGAGTCGCTCAGCATGACCAGTTTGCCCAAGCGCGGGCTTAACCTGGCCGGCGAGCTCCAACTTGATCGGCTTGCCGTCATGGTGCCACGTACCTTGCAGCTGCGCGAAGGAGTGCAGGTCGACTCGGGAACCATGGAGTTTCATGCCGAGAGCAAACCCAGCGATCAGGGACTCAGGTGGTCTGCTTCGGCCAAAGTGCGAGACGTTGTCGGCACCGACGGACGTCGGGCCATTCGCTGGGAACAGCCGATCGAGGCTCAAGTCGAACTAGCCGACTCAGACCAGGGCCCCCAGGTGAAACAATTCTTGCTGAATTCTCCCTTTGCTGGCGCAGACTTGAAGACCGCGGCAAACGAAGTGTCGGGGGACTTTCAGCTCGACTTGGGGAGGTTGTCTCAAGAGTTGGGTCAATTCGTCGACCTCGACGCCTGGCAGTTCGCTGGCAGCGGCGCCGGCAAACTTGCACTTACCCGTGGCACCGGCAACCATTTCGAGGCTTCCGCAGAGATCCATCTGACCGATCTCAAAGTTGCACACGAGAGTCGCCAGATTTGGGCCGAACCGCAATTGCTAGTACACCTTGATGCGAGCGGGCAGGAAGCGGATCTCCAACCCCAACGTTTGGCTGCTGGAACGATCAAATTGCGTGGTCCACGCGACAATCTTGATCTTGAACTACTGCAAGAGGTAGACCTGACTGCAGTTGAAAAGGATTGGCGCCTGCAGGTGCAGGGCAATGGACCTTTGGACTCGTGGGCCGACCGCTTGCGTCCGTGGACTAATAGCGTTCCTGCAGAAGTTGCTGGCCAGGCCCAGTTGAAGGCAAAGTTGAATCTAGCCGCAGGTAAGGTTCATCTCCTCGAGTCAGAAGGAAGCATCACCGGGCTCCGCGTGCGCGATGCGGCCATTGCGATCGACGAGCCCCAGTTACAGTTCGCCGGCGACTGCCGTTGGGACTCCGCGGCAAACAGTCTTAGCAGTCGCGAACTGCAACTCGTCAGTAGTTCACTCGCTTTCCGATCTCGCAATCTGTCAGTCGAGTTGGGGCCATCGAGTGTGCCTACTACTAAAGGAGACGTGGCCTTTCGTGCCAATCTGGAGCGGCTAGCTTCTGCTGTAGGCATGGTGGGACCGCCTGATTCCATCTGGCCGCGCGGCACGACGGCTGGCAATTTGCAATTGTCGAGCAATGCCCAGCGACTCGAAGCAAACTTCAGTGCAACCGCCGACCAGCTTCAAGTCGTCCGCAATGCCGGGCCCGACGTAGCCCCTCAGCGCCGACCCGAAGTGATCTGGGCTGAACCCCAACTCGAGGCCTCGGGAAAAGCCAACTACACGATTGCCGCGGATCGGCTTCAGCTCCAGGACTTACAAGTCACTGGCCAAACGGTCCGTTTCAACACCACGGCTACCTTGGATAAACTGACCGACGAGGGTACGCTCCAAGCGGGCGGCACACTGGAATACCAAGAGGCGGCTCTCGACCAGTTGCTGGCAAGCTACTTAGGTCCTGAAGTACGTGTCCGCGGTGATCGGCACGTCCGGTTCCAGATTTCTGGCCAATTGGCCGACTCGCAGTCGTCCGAGGCGCCCACGCATTGGTCGCGACGCTGGAACTTTACGACCGATGCCGGTTGGTCCAGCGCCAGCGCCTACGGCTTGCCACTCAGCGCTGCCCGGGTGCAAAGCACGCTACGCGATGGGCAACTCCAATTTGCTCCTTTCGACATCGCCGTTGGGCAGGGGCGGCTGACGGCCAGCCCGCTGGTGATCTTCGATCCTCTTCCCCAACGGCTGATTCTGCCCTCGGGACCACTTGTGACCCGAGTGCAGATTTCGCAGCAAGTGAGCGAAAACATGCTCAAGTATGTTGCCCCGATTGTCGCCGGCGCCACACGCTCCGAAGGCGAGTTTTCTGTCGCTTTAGATCGTACCCAGATTCCCTTTGCCGATCCGAAACAGGCCCAAGTTGCCGGCCAACTCGAGGTTCACCAACTGCGCGTTGCCCCGGGGCCGCTGGTTGCCGAGCTGATCGCGCTACTGGAGCAAATCGACGCGCTTACCAAGGGCAAACAACTGTTCCAGGCCGCTTCGACGCCTCGCAGTAGCAATGCGCTTACGATCGACAATCGCCGTATCGATTTCCAGATCGACCGCGGCCGCGTGTATCATCGGAACCTGGAGTTCATGGTCGACGATGTCCCTGTTCGGTCTTACGGATCGGTAGGTTTCGACCAAACACTCGCCTTGGAGATAGAAATCCCGATTCAAGACAAATGGATCGATCGCCAAAGTGCATTGCAATCGCTGGCAGGACAAACAATCAAGCTTCCCATCCAGGGTACGCTTGCCAAACCACAGATCGACCAGCGCGCCGTCGCCGAGCTTTCCCGCCAAATGCTACAGGGCGTCGCCACCGAAGCCATTGGCGGCGAAATCAACCGCGCACTGGAGAAGCTTTTTAAGTCACGGTAGCAGGCGATCACTTTGGTTTCTCGCCATAGAACCGCGATCTGACAGATCGCAAAAGTCAGCGCGCGAAATCGATCGATGGCAAGCAGCACCAATCTATTGAAGTAGATCAGTCATGCGTCTTACACTGCTGCTCTTGTCCACATGCCTTGCCCTTGCTTTTAGTAACTGCAATGCAGCTACCCCAAAGTACCGTCAGGTCGACGACCGTCGTGTCGGGCAGGTGGGGATTAGAAAGATCGTCGGTCGCCATTTGTGGCTCTACACCGATTTGCCGGCAAGCAACGCGGTCGACGAACTGCCGCTGGTGTTTGACAAGGCCGTGGAGCAGTGGGCTGACTATTTTGGCATCCCTCCGCTCCGCGTTGCCCACTGGCAGATGCAGGGATTCCTCATGCAAGACCGCGCCAAGTTTGCAACTCTCAACCTGTTGCCCGAGACCAAGTCCGATTTCGTCAACGGATACGCCCAAGGCTACGAGTTGTGGCTCAACGAGCAGCCCAGCGAGTACTACCGCCGGCACTTGCTGCTACACGAAGGAACCCACGGTTTCATGCATGCGTTCTTGGGCGCTGCCGGGCCGGGTTGGTACTCCGAGGGGATGGCCGAACTCTTAGGCACCCATCGCTGGAAAGATGCGCAATTGCAGCTTGGCTATATGCCCTCAGATCGCAAGCAAGTACCGATGTGGGGACGCATCAAGCTGATCCGAGATGCCAACCAGAACGGCGAGCCCTTGGAGCTTGAAGCCGTGTTGGGCCTGGGGCAGCGGACAGCGCTTACCACAGATCAATACGCCTGGTGTTGGGCGCTGTGTAAGTTCCTCGATACGCACCCTCACTGGCAAACCAAGTTTCGACAGCTCAAGCTGCATGTTGCCGAGCGAGATTTTAACCAGCGATTCCTAGAAACTTTTGACAGAGCGATGTTGCAGACAGAGTGGAACGCCTTTGTGGCTGCGCTCGACTATGGCTACGAACCTGAGCACATGGCCATGGTTCATAAGGCTACTCGCATTGTCGGACGTCAAGATGCGGTCACCATTGCCGCTGATCGTGGCTGGCAAGCCACCGGCTGGCAGCTTGAGGGTGGCAAACAATACACGATCACTGCCGAGGGTCGTTACCAAATCGCTTTCGACCAAGGGCCTTGGCCCTGTGAACCGGGCGGTGTCACGCTCCGCTACCACGCTGGCCATCCGTTGGGAATGCTTCTCGGAGCGATACATTCGCCTGTCGATAATGCGTTTTCGAAGCCTCTGGCTTTGGGAACCGAGCGGACGTTCGAGGCCGAGCGCGACGGCCAGCTTTATCTTCGAGTGAACGATTCTCCGGCCCAGTTGTCAGATAATCAGGGTAGCCTTCAGGCGACTATCGCTCCGAAAGCTGAAAACCGCTAGCGGAGATTGACACTCCCAACTGGCCGCTCAACAATGACCACTCACCCGTAAGCCCAGGAATCGCACTCCTTGGGTCTTCCGCGAATAACCCCTGATCTACTCGAAACCACGAGAGCGACGAGGACTTGATGACCAACTTTCTTGCTGCCAATGACCCCGAAGTTTGGTCTGCCGTTGCCGACGAAATCAAGCGGCAGCACGACGGTCTGGAACTGATTGCCAGCGAAAACTATACCAGCCCTGCGGTGATGCAAGCAGCCGGCAGCGTGTTGACCAACAAGTACGCCGAAGGCTATCCAGGTCGCCGCTACTACGGCGGCTGCGAGCACGTCGACGTCGTCGAAGACCTCGCTCGCGATCGTGCAAAGCAATTATTCGGGGCCGAAGCAGCCAACGTGCAGCCGCACTCGGGTTCCCAAGCCAACATGGCTGTCTATCTCTCCGCGCTCGAACCGGGCGATACCGTGCTAGGGCTCGACCTGGCCCATGGCGGTCACCTGACGCACGGTATGAAGATCAACTTTTCAGGCATGCTCTACAACATCGTCAGCTATGGCGTCCGTCGCGATGACCATCGGCTCGACTTCGACCAGATTGCCAAACTGGCCAAAGAGCATAAACCCAAAATGATTATCGCCGGAGCTAGCGCCTATCCGCGCGAGATCCCCCATGCGCGTTTTGCTGAAATCGCGGCAGATGTGGGCGCCAAGCTCATGGTCGACATGGCCCATTATGCTGGCCTGGTCGCGGCGGGGCTGCACGACAATCCTGTGCGGGTGGCCGACTTTGTCACTTCGACGACCCACAAGACGCTTCGAGGACCACGGGGCGGCATTTGTCTCTCGAAGGAAGTTTACGCTAAGACCGTCAACAGCCGTGTTTTTCCTGGCATTCAGGGCGGCCCGCTCATGCACATTATCGCCGCCAAGGCGGTTTGCTTCGGCGAAGCACTTAAGCCGGAATTCAAAGTTTACATACAGCATGTGATCGAAAACGCCAGCACCCTGGCCGAATCGCTCGCCGCGGGGGGCCTGAGCCTGGTGAGCGGAGGTACCGACAATCATCTGGTGCTTGTCGATGTCACACCGCTGGGGGTCGGCGGCAAACTGGCCGAAGCAGCACTAGATGCTTGCGGCATCACGGTCAACAAGAACATGATCCCATTCGACGAGCGCAAGCCGGTCGATCCTTCCGGTATCCGAATTGGCACCCCGGCATTAACCTCGCGGGGGATGGGTACCGACGAGATGCGAGCAGTCGGCCGCTGGATGCTGGAAGCCCTTCGCGCCCCAGAAGATGCAACAATACACCAGCGTATTCGTAAAGAAGTGAGCGATCTGTGCCAGCATTTTCCCGTTCCTGCCGCGGCTACCTGCGCTGCAGAGACAGCAACAGCCCAATGAGATATAATTCGGAGTGATTTGCTAAGCGACGCGCGACGGTTTGGATGTTGCGATCGCTTCTCGGTTCAAGCAAAGCAATTCTTACTGTTCTGACTTTCGTAATTTAGAAAATAGACTTCGACGGGCCCCGCAAAGCATCATGCCTGACAAACCAAGCCGTATTCTGATTGCTGATGATAACGAAGCGAATGTCGAGCTTCTCGAAGCGTATTTGAGCGGTCTGGAGGTCGAAACGGCCATCGCAGTCGATGGCCAAGATACGCTCGATAAGGTCCAATCGTTTCAGCCCGATCTCATTCTGCTCGATATCATGATGCCCAAGTTGAGCGGCTTCGAGGTTTGCCAACGTCTGAAGAGCGATTCGGCGACCAGCGGCATCATGATCTTGATGGTTACCGCCCTCAATGAACTGGGCGACATCGAGCGGGCAGTAGAAGCAGGAACCGATGATTTTCTCTCCAAGCCGGTCAACAAGTTTGAATTAGTCTTGCGAGTGAACAATATGCTTCGGCTGCGCGGCGAAAGCGACGAACTCGAGCGGCTCCGCAAATACATCGAGCAGATGGAAGCTGCACGCTAATCTCGATTTGAAAGGGTTCCGTGTATCGAGCCTTTCCAACAGCGCTGATGATGCTGACGATCGTCTGGCTAGGCGAAGGGACTTCTCTGCAAGCTGCCCGCGACGAGAACGTCCGTCGAGAGCCCGCCAGAAAGCCTCAGACCAACACAGCGGTTGAACCGTCTCGCAAGCAAGAAGTCGAAAGACTGATAACCCAATTGGGCGACGAGCAGTATCTTAAACGCCGCAGCGCGGAACTGCGACTCATCGAATTGAGTGCGGACGCCTTCGATCAACTTCAGGCAGCAGAAACACACCCTGATTTGGAGATTGCCACGCGCGCTCGATACATACTCCATCGTATCCGCATTCAGTGGGTTCGTCCCGATGATTCAGCTGAGGTGCAAGCGATCATGCATCTCTACGAAGACCTTTCGTTCGACGAACGGCTGGACCGGATCGATCAGTTGCAGCAGTTGGGCGCTCCTGCAAGCTGGGGACCGTTGTGCCGCATCGCCCGCTACGATCCTTCGCCACTCCTCGCTCGCCAGGCGGCCTTGGTGGTTCTCAGGTCCTTGAATCACAAGGCGCCGCAATCAGCTGCCGACGCGGCTACGCTGTTAGCCGAACTTGAAGATAGCAAACGTGTGCCCGCCGCATGGATATTGCAGTACGCGGTACAGTTGAAACAGCCAGACAGAATTGCTGCGGACTGGCTGCCCTTGATCGCTGCGGAAGTCGAGCTCATCAAGCAACAAAGCGAAGAGACCGACGCCTCGATCGCAATCAATCTGATTCAGTTCCACCTCGAGCTATGTGCCCATTATGCCGAGCATGAACTTGCCTTCAAGACGCTGCAGCATTGGGTCGAGATGGCGAACTTCGTCGACTACGACACTCTGGATGCTGAAGGACTGGTCTCTGCGCTGCGTTGGTTGATCGATAACCAGCAGTGGAAAGCCCTCGAATTGCTCGAAGCCCACTATGCCGAACAGATCCGCTCCAGTAGGCAGCTGCTCTATCTGGCGGCAATTGCAAGGTCGAAGCAAAGCAAACAACCAGAAGCAGAGGAGTTTGCCGAACAAGCGTTTCGCTTGCCCGACGATGATGCCGAAAGTCGATATCAGGCTGCATCTGAAATCGCCAACCTGGGACATCATGACTGGGCCGAGCGGGAATGGAAGTACTTGGTCGAAACGCTCCCGGTGTTAGACGACGCTTCGAGAAACGCGCGTGAGTCGCTCGCCACGTTGCGACTCCACGATCGTGGAGAACACCAAGCTGCGGCAGAATTGTTGGCCGTTTATTGCGATGAATTCGAGCGCCAAGCCGCGGCCAACAAAGGGTTTGTAGTAGATCAATACCAGCGCGGCGTCTATCAAAGCATTGCGGCCCAGCGAGATTACTTCTTCGCCTGCCATGCCGAGGAACAAGGCGATTTCGATCAGCAGCGGAAATACCTGGATCTGGCAATCAAAGCCCATCCGCTCAACGCGGACATCGCCATCGCAATGTACCGACTGCAGAATGCAGACGATGCATATCGCAAAAAAACATTGACACTCATCCGACGCTCCTGCGAATGGCTGGAGGGCAACATTCAACAAAGCCCCGATCAGCCGAATTGGTATAACCATTGGGCCTGGTTGGTAAGTAACACCGAAGGCGACTATGCAAAAGCGGTTGAGTTCTCCCAGCGATCGCTGGAACTCAGTCCGGGTAGCCCCAGTTATCTTGATACCCTTGGCCGCTGTTACTATGCGGCCGGCGAGCTAGAGAATGCCGTCAAGACTCAGCGACAGGCAGTCGAGGGCCATCCCCACCTGATGGTCATGCGCCGCCAGCTCGAGTTGTTCGAACGTGAACTAGCTGAGCAAAACAAAAGTCCATAGCACGGCTCTAGCGGCGTACTGGATGGGTATTTGCTAAGGACTGAGCGGGAGTCACTAGGAAAAACGTATGACACAGATAGCGTTCTCGTACCAGGGCATCGAGATTGCTTGTCTCGATCAGGGGGGCGGCACGCCCCTCGTCTTGATTCATGGCTTTCCTTTCGATTACTCGATGTGGCAGCCTCAAATCGCTGCGTTTAGCAAAAGATTTCGCGTCATTGCCCCCGACCTTCGTGGTTTCGGCAAATCAAGCCTCTTGCCATCCGATGTAGTCGAGGGAGTCGCAATGGAACGTTACGCCGCTGATGTCGTAGCAACGCTCGACTATCTGCAAGTCGACCAGCCGGCCATCATGTGTGGTTTTTCTATGGGAGGCTACGTGCTGTGGCAACTGGTGCTCCACCACTCCGAGCGAATCAAGGCCCTAGTGCTTTGCGACACTCGCGCAGCAGCCGATTCGGCTGAAGCCAGTGCAGCACGGCTTGATTCGGCAAACGAGGTATTACATTCCGGAGTAGCAGGCTTGGCCGAGGGAATGCTGCCAAAACTGTTAGCCCCTCAGACATTGGCTGGAAATACCCATGTCGTGCAGCATGTGGGCGCCATGATGCGCACTGCCGATCCAGGCGCAGTTGCGGCTGCGCTGCGAGGAATGGCA
This sequence comes from Planctomycetales bacterium, assembly GCA_020427155.1. Taxonomy (GTDB): domain Bacteria; phylum Planctomycetota; class Planctomycetia; order Pirellulales; family Lacipirellulaceae; genus Bythopirellula. Next base: position 18,579 of record JAGQOW010000014.1, read on the forward strand.
TGTCGCGAAGATGTTAGAAGTCGTCTCCCCAGCATCAACCTCCCATCCTTGCTGCTCGCGGGCGCCGCAGACGCTATCAGTCAGCCGGCAGAGATGCGCGAGATTGCCGCGTTGTTACCTCGAGCCGAATTCAAGGAAATCGCGGACGCAGGTCACATGACTACGCTGGAGAATCCGGCCGCAGTGAACGGCGCCCTGGCCCTCTTTGCCGAATCGCTCGGATAGTGCGATATTCTCGGAACTCGAAGTTCCAGGCCCTGCGTTAGGCGGCTTCCTGTGCAGCAACGTGGCTCATGGAAGTCGATAAGAAGACTGAATCTTCAGCACAGCGCAATCACTCGGAAAAGTATGAAACGCCTGCACGCGGAAAACTTTGTCGCGCGAATCGACGCTCACGTAACTCATGGCTCCTGCTTCAAAACGGCCACTTGAGTCAAATTTTTGCAGCATGCCGTGACGAGTGGCTTGCAGCGTGAGTTCCTTCTGATAAGAGATGAATCGTTCGGGCTTGGTTGGTTCGAGCGAAAACGCCATCTCGTAGCACACCCCTCCGCGACATTCTAGTTGATCGCTTCGATCGCCTTTCAATCGGTAAGACATCAGCCTTCGTTTTTGCGGCAAAGGATGATGAGTTGCCGCTGCGACCTCGGTCAGAATAATGTCACCATACTTCCAAGCTACGAGATGACCGGCGTTGGTTATCTGGATGGTTGCCTGGTAACCGCCGCGCGTTATTGTGCGAGACTGGCAAATCTCGAACAATTCCGGATGCAAAGATCTTCCATAAAGTTGGAACACAAGTTCTGCAATTTTGGGTCGTACTGAGAGCACGGTATGAATCTCGGTTAGGAGTGAAGCTGACATTCATTGGATGTGCCAATTATACTTACCCCAAGCAACCATCACAAAGGGAGTTTCATCAACCTGACGGTTTGTCGAGTTTCGATCTTGACAACCAACAGTCTCGTAACTCTACGATCGCCCTTCTTGCTAGCAGCGAGCGGATTCGCCCACTTCTTCTCCAATTGATTGAGCTTTGATTTGTCCAGTATCACACACCAGGTATTCAAGAGGCTGCAAGAGTCGCTAGGCCCTCAACATTGGTGGCCTGGCGAGACGCCGTTCGAGGTTATGGTTGGTGCGGTTTTGGTTCAGAACACTGCGTGGAAAAACGTCGAGCGAGCAATTGACAATCTGCGCGATGCCAAACTGCTTACGCTCCAGAGTTTTTCGAGTGCTACTATCGACGAACTTGAAGACCTCATTCGTCCTGCCGGGTATTTTCGTCAAAAAACCAGGCGCTTACGCGGTTTGGTCGAATTCATGCTTCAAGAGTACCAGGGAGAAATTGAAAAGCTTCGCACTGCAGACTTCCTGCAACTACGCAAGCAACTTCTGGCATTGCATGGCATTGGCCCCGAAACCGCAGATTCGATTTTGCTTTATGCACTCGATAAGCCAGTATTGGTCGTCGATACGTATACCCATCGCGTGTTTGCCCGCCACGGCTGGATAGACTACAGCGCCGACTATCACCAACTACAACAGCACCTGGTTGACGAATTGCCGATTGACACGGCCATCTACAACGAATTGCACGCTTTGCTAGTGAATGTCGGGCACCATCATTGTAGAAAAACACCGCGCTGCGATCAGTGCCCGCTACACAATATGTTGCCCGCTTCGGGGATTGTTGACAACGACGCTCGACGTGAGTGCTAGCACTGCATCTCAGCACGTGCTCTTCAGATCAGACTGAGGTAGCCGGCAGAATCGGCTTTGCCTATTATCTCGCCGGTTGCAGTCTCGAAGGCCGCTTCGTTTTCCAATTCTGCACAGCAAATACAGCGTCTGCCGATCAACATCGCGCAAGCGCGAAATCAATTCCTTTTCGTTTGGGAGTGCGAGCCGTGAGTTCGATCCGATCTCTTGCCACCATCACGTTATTAGCCGGTATCGGCATTGTTCTTTATATGAAGATCAACGAGGTCGAGCCTGTTCTTCCACCGGAAGTGGCAGACTTCGAGATTGGCAACATCCAGTTCGACGAACAGCCGTCCGCAGCAGGAGGTGCATCTCAGTTTGCCGCAGCACCCGCTGACAGCGCTGCGCCTTCGTTTGATTCTGCACCTAAGTTCGGCGTTTCTCCGCCTGGCGAACAGGCGCCGGCTTTCAATCCCAACCCTGCTTCCTCGACCGCGACTGCATCTGCACCAGCATGGAGTGAGGCCCAAGCGACTGTATCGCCCCCGGACGCTTCTGTCGCAGCGGAAGCTGCCCCCCAGTACGCTCCAACCGCCGACACTTCCAACCTGCCTCCGCTGCCGGCTATTCCTCCTGCGGTGAGCGCATCGGGTTCGGACATCCCCCCCACAGACGTTGAGTCAGCCGGAGTTGAGTCAACCAGCGACACCTCGACGCTTGGCCAAACTCAAGATCTTAGCCCTCCCCCGGCCATGAGTGAATTTGCCCCGCCGACGACTCCTGATTATTCTCCGACAGCGGAAGTATCTCCGCAGCAGGCGGAGACCACGCCGGGCAGGACTGCGGCTGACACGCAAGCTTCCTTATTCTCAGCAACTCGCCTGGCTGTCGAGGCAGCTTTGGATCGTGGCGAGTTGTCTCAGGCTTTGTTATTGCTCTCCGATTGGTACGACGATCCATCGCTCTCAGCCGAAGAAGCTCAAGAAGTTAACGAGTTGCTGCGTCAACTTGCCGGGACGGTCATCTATTCTACCGAGCACCGCCTCGAACCGCCCTACATGGTACAGGCGGGCGAACAGTTGGCAGACATTGCCCAGAAGTACCAGGTACCCTGGCAACTGTTGGCCAAAATCAACGGCATCGCGCCGGGTGAACAGCCTCAGCCAGGCCAACATTTGAAGGTTGTGCGCGGACCGTTTTCCGCTTTGATCGATTTGGGAAGACGCAAAATGACACTCATGCTCGATCGGCGCTACGCTGGCCAGTTCGCGCTCGAAGTCGACCCTGGAATCACCGTAGAAGCAGGGCATTGGACAGTCAATCAGAAGCTACTCACACCGGGTAATGTTGGTTTTGGCGCTTCATCGGGTATTGCCACCGAAGAGCCTAGTCTCATGCTTTCCAATCCGGATAGCAGCACAAATCAATTGGCAATTCTTCGAGGCTCCAGCTCGTCTGCTTCAAATTCCGCCGAACCTGCAGGACGGGTCATTCGCCTCAATTCACAAGAGGTCGGAGATGTTTACGACATCTTGTCGCTGGGCTCTCGTGTTGTCATCAGAAGGTAGGCGCATCCCCTTCTGCAGCGAATGAGATGCCGCAATACTTATCCCTCAAGCGAGGTCGTGGTATGCTCCTGAAGTTTTAGATTCATCGAAAAACTCCTCGGGGGCACAGCTACTAATGTACGATCGACAGGCACTCATCGAACTCATCCGCCAGCAGGCTCTCCAGTTTGGCGATTTCACTCTTGCCTCAGGAAAAAAGGCCAGCTTCTACCTCGATTGCCGCAAGGTAACCCTCGACTCGCGTGGAGCCCGGCTCATTGGCGCAGGCATGTTGGAACTTCTGGCCGACGACTTGCCGCCGCTGGTCGGCGGCATGGCCATTGGAGCCGATCCGATCACCGCTTCGATCCTCACGCTGGCAGGCGCCCAAGACATCCCCCTGCGGGGCGTCATTGTTCGTAAAGAATCCAAAGAACACGGCACCGGTCGATTTGTTGAAGGACCGTACGAATCGGGAGAAGAGCTTGTCATCGTGGAAGACGTCGTCACCACCGGCGGTTCTTCGCTCAAGGCGATCGAGCGCTGCGAAGCCGTCGGGCTGAAAGTAAAACGAGTCCTCGCAATCGTCGATCGCCTCTCGGGTGGCAAAGAAGCCTTTGCCGAACGCGGCTACGAACTTACCACACTACTAACGATCAAAGACCTCGGCATCGAGTAATTACAAAACACAGATTGCGGAATGCGAAGTCATTGAGTCGCATGCCGTTTTCGCCTCTAATCCCGATTCCGATTTCAAACGATGGAAACTTCGCTGCATCGCCAGCTTAAAGAGCACTACGCCGCAAGCTCCCACCTACAGGAAGTCAATTGCGAGGGCTACCGCATTGATGCCGTCCGTGGAGATGAACTCGTTGAGGTCCAACACGGGTCACTCGCTGCGATTCGAGATAAGATTGCCGCGCTGCTTGCCAATTATCGAATCACGGTTGTCAAACCCATCGTGGCCCGCAAGCAACTCGTCAAGCTTGACAAGCGCGACGGAAAAGTCCTTCAACGCCGCTTAAGCCCCAAACGCGGCGACCTGTTGAATCTCTTCGACGAGTTAGTCTACTTTACTCGCGTCTTCCCTCACCGCCGACTTACACTCGAAGTGGCGCTGGTCGAGGTGGAAGAACTCCGTTTCCCAGGACATGGTCGTCGCCGACGTCGTCGAGAAAACGATTTCCAGGTCCAAGACCAGCGGCTCTTGGAAATCGTCGAAACTCACCGTTTTCGTACTCTAGGCGATCTTCGCAAGTTGTTGCCCCGTAGTTTGTCGGCGACTTTCCACACCGGCCAGCTTGCCGAATCATTGGGGATTCAGCGGCACGTCGCCCAAAAGATCGCCTACTGCATGCGTGAAACCGGAGCTATCCATCCGGTAGGCAAACAGGGCAATGCGGTCCTCTACAGCCGCCGCAAGAGAGCAGCCGCCTAGCGGGTAGTATCACAGCACGCCAAAGCGTCGGGCTTGCGACTTGGCGAGCGAACGCGTACCCTGCTAGCTTCGGGATTCTGGACAAGAGAGGCGATTCGTGGTTCCCGATGTAGTTCTCCTTAAGCACGAACTTTTTTTCGGGGAAGGTCACAGATCATGAGCGAGCGAAGCGGACTGAAATTCAGATCGCCGCTGCGAAAACTCATGGGCGTCCAGATCGTTGGCACTGGCAGTTTTGTACCCGACAATGTTGTCGCGAATAAGGACCTCGAATCACTCGGCTGCGACTCCGATTGGATCGTCCAGCGCACCGGCATCCGCGAGCGACGACACGCTCCTGCCGGAATGTCGACTAGCGATATGGCGGTCGTTGCTGCCGAGCGCGCGCTAAAAGAAAGTGGTGTCGATCGCGATGAAATCGACCTGCTGCTGTTGGCAACTCTCTCGCCCGACCGACTGATGCCGGCCACGGCAACCACGGTACAACATCAGCTAGGCCTCTCTTGTGGGGCCATGGATCTTTCTGCTGCTTGCTCCGGGTTTGTTTACGCGCTCGTCACGGCAATGCAGTTTGTTGCTACCGGCGGCTGCCGCCGAGCGCTGGTTATCGGCTCTGATGCCAACTCGCGCGTTATCAACCCTAACGATAAGAAAACCTATCCGCTTTTTGGCGATGCCGCTGGAGCTGTTGTTTTGGCGCCGGGTAGTCAAGAGCAGGGAGCCCTGGCCTACACACTTGGGTCCGATGGATCGGGAACTGATTTGCTCGGTCGAATTGTCGGAGGATCTAGCAAGCCGTTCGACCCTGCTGCCGGCAACGATGGCGAGTGGCTTGTCAGCATGGATGGGCGAGCGGTCTTCAAATGGGCTGTCCGGTTGGTTGAGCAATGTTCGCAGGATGTGATCCGCGCAGCCGACCTTTCACTCGATCAGGTCGATTGGTGGTTTCTCCATCAGGCCAATGTTCGCATTCTCGACGCAGCGGTCGACTCGCTCGGCATCGATCGGGACAAAGTAGTTGTGCACCTCGACCGCTATGGAAACACATCTGCCGGGAGTATCCCGCTTGCGCTGGACGAAATGCTACAAGCTGGGAAAATCAATCGCGGGCAATTACTGCTCATGTCTGGTTTTGGCGCTGGCCTTACTTGGGGAACAACTGTCTGGCGCTGGTAAGCGATTCACGTAGCGGCAACTTTCGTAAAGGAACTTCCACCGAGAATAACGGATTTGAACAATCGATGGCTGCTAACAAGAAACCACAATCTACCCTCCCGGTTCGAAAGAAAGTTAAGCAAGCTGACACCTGGGACCTCTCCAGTTTGTACCACGACGACGACGCTTGGGAGACAGCCTTCACGAAGTGGGAGAAGCAAGTCAAACGGTACGAAACCTTCCGTGGAACTCTCGGCAACAGCGCCGCCCAGTTGGCCGAATGCCTCAAGTTTGACATCAAGTTTGATCGCCTCGCGGAGCGGCTTGGGACTTACGCTTTTCTTAAAACGACGGAAGACACTGCCGACAGCGCCTATCAGCGGATGATGGGCCGCTTTCAGCATGCCGCCAGCGAGGCCGGCCAGGCTGGTAGCTTTATACGGCCTGAAGTGCTTGCAATTCCTGCCAGCAAGTTCCAGAAGTTCTTGAAATCCAAAGAACTCAAGCCTTACCAGCTGATGCTAGATCGGCTCGTGCGTTACAGACCGTACACGCTAAGCGATGCCGAAGAGCGCCTGTTGGCCATGCAAAGCCAAATGGCAGACGTTTCGCATCATGCTTTCGGACAATTGACCGATGCCGACTTCAAGTTCGGCATGATCACAGATGAAACTGGCGAGGAGCTCGAACTTTCTCACTCTTCCTATTCGGCACTGCTGCATTCTCCTAAACGGTCAGTTCGTCTCAAGGCCTTCGAGCAGTATTACGAGGTCTTTCAGAATCATGAAAACGCCCTCGCTGCGACGCTGAACGGCTCGGTGCAACGCGACATCTACTATGCCAAAGCGAGGGGATACGATTCCGCGATCGAGGCTGCACTCTTTCCCGACAATGTGCCGCAAAGCGTTTACGACAGCCTCATCTCGGCTGTACGTAGCCGCTTGCCCGCGGTCTATCGGTATTTCGACTTGCGCCGTCGCAAGATGAAGCTGAAGGAGATTCATCACTACGACACCTATGTGCCGATTCTCAGCGAACTCGACCAGCATCGCACCTGGAAGCAGGCAGTCGACACCGTATTGGCTTCCCTGCAACCCTTGGGTAGCGAGTATGGCGACGTGCTTCAGCAGGGACTGACCACAAATCGCTGGTGCGATCGCTATCCCAACCGGGGCAAGCAGAGCGGTGCGTTTAGCGCAGGGACGTTCGACGGCGCGCCATTCATCATGATGAATTACCAACCCAAGGTGCTCGATCACGTTTTCACCCTGGCACACGAAGCTGGGCACTCGATGCACAGTTACTACTCAGCCAAAAGCCAGCCGTACCAGTACTACAATTACACGATCTTTGTTGCCGAAGTGGCCAGCACCTTTAACGAACAACTGCTCAGCCGACATTTGATGGAGCAGGCTAGTTCTGATGAAGAGCGTGCCTATCTGATCAATCGCGATATCGATGCGATTCGCGGCACGATTATTCGTCAGACGATGTTTGCCGAGTTCGAAAAAACCATTCACGCTCTCGCCGAGTCGGGCGAACCGTTGACAATCGACTGCTTCAAACAAGAATACGGCAAGTTGCTCGAAGCGTACTTCGGTCCCGATTTTGCAATCGACGAGCAATTGAAGCTCGAATGCTTACGAATTCCGCACTTCTATCGTGCCTTTTACGTTTACAAATACGCTACGGGGCTTTCCGCGGCAATAGCGCTGAGCCAACGAGTCCTGGGCGGAGGCCAACCAGAACTGAACGACTACCTCTCCTTCCTCAAGGGAGGCTGCTCAAAATATCCGCTGGAGTTGCTTCGCGATGCAGGAGTCGATATAGCCAAGCCGGAGCCGGTGCAAACTGCGCTAGACCATTTTGAGTCGCTTGTCGCCCAATTGGACGAGTTACTGTAGCCTACTCAGCGGGGCACGCCATGCGAAGCTTCTCATTATTTGTGCAAGCCCTGCTCCTCACCCTTAGTTCCTCTACTGCTGTACTGTCGATCTCTCCTGAAGGGCCATGGTGGGAACTCCATGTCGTCGACGATTCTTCCCGTGGCGCCGATGGGGTGAAACTCGCCGACATCAACGGTGACGGTTTGATGGATGTCGCCACCGGCTGGGAAGAGGGCGACATCACGCGAGTCTATCTCAATCCAGGCGGTGCAAGCTCTAAGCAGAAATGGCCTGCGGTAACCGTTGGCAAGACTCCTCAGGTTGAAGATGCGGTATTCGTTGATTTGGATGCCGATGGAGCAACCGACGTCGTTAGCTGCTGCGAAGGAAAGACTCGTACGATGTTTGTTCACTGGGGTCCGAAGCAAGTTGAGTCAGTGCTCGATCCCGAAGCCTGGAGTCAAGCTGCTATTCCCCAATCACGAGACCGTATGCAATGGATGTTCGCCTGGCCGATGCAGGTCGACGGGCGATATGGTGTTGACCTGATTGCCGGCGGCAAGAACGCTGGTGGAGAAATTGGCTGGTTCGAAGCCCCCGCCAACCCACGTGAGTTAGAGGCGTTTCGTTGGCACCCCATCTCGCCCGTTGGTTGGACCATGTCAATCTGGAATCGCGACATGGACGGCGACAACGATATCGATGTGGTGGTTTCCGATCGCTATGGCCAGCTTTCAGGATGCCGCTGGCTGGAAAACCCAGGCCCCGGTCCCGCACAATCTCAGCCCTGGCGAAATCATTTTATGGGCGGCAGGGATAATGTAGTCCTCAGTATGGTCTTGACCGACCTCGACCTCGACGGACTGGAAGACGCACTGGTTGCGGTCGTTGATTTCAAGATTCTCTTTCTGCGGAGGCTCGACAAAAGCGGCTTGCGCTGGGAGACCCACGAAATCTCTGCCGATTATGGAGCAGGCAAAACTCGCGCTGTTGCAGTGGGGGATCTCAATTGTGACGGTAGAAAGGACATTGCATTTACTACTTGGGGGGCCGCTGGGATTCATGGAGTCATGTGGCTCGAGAACACCGGCAATGTGCTTGTCGATTCTTGGCGTCCACATCCCATTAGTGGAACCGAGAAAGGAATCAAGTTTGATCGCCTTGAGCTCTTGGATCTCGACGCCGACGGAGATCTCGACTTACTGACCTGCGAAGAGCAAGAAGGAGGCCCAGGCCTTGGGGTCTTTTGGTATGAGAACCCAATGTGCCAGTCTCGTTAATCCCTTCATCTACCCCTGCCAGGAACTCCGTAGAATGATTGCAGCAAGCAAAGGAGTCGGACATCGTCTCCTCAATCTGGGCCATAAAACAAGGATCTTATGAGCTGTGCGGCAGAGAAAAGAATTCCCAACTCTCTCCGGTGGCCTTGTTCTCCAAGGTTTAGACGGCTTCTTTCGCCTTCCGCTGGGCGCAATCACTGAGAATGCGGCCCGATAATCGATTGCTTCAGATTGACTCACAGTTTAGAATGCCTGTGCGAGACGGGGCCTGTTACTGCTGTTTCTTGTAGGTTCTAATTGAACTACGTATTTTTCATTTTTTTCAGATACTCGAGGCCTGCCGTATACGCCTCGTTCGTTCACCCAGTCGCTCTCATCTCAATCGCTGCCCACCTTCAACTCGGGAGGCAACATGCGGATTCGAAACCAAAACCAAGCTTCCAAAGGCTTCACACTGGTTGAGCTACTTGTCGTCATTGCGATCATCGGGGTGCTGGTGGCCCTGCTGCTTCCAGCCATCCAAGCTGCCCGAGAGGCGGCTCGTTTGAACACATGTAAGAACAATCTCAAGCAGCACGGGTTGGCATTGCTGAATTATCATGACATTCACAAAGAGTTCCCTGTGGGCGTTGCCGGGGCTGGTGAGACGGCTGCTACTGGTGGTCGCCGTACTACTGGCCCGGTCGACGATGGGTACGGCTGGGGTCTTGCTCTTCTGCCTCACTTGGAGCAACAGGCTCTTTACGATCGGGTGAATCCCGACTTCGAGCCCGGCCCGTTCAGAAAGTCCCACGGCTTTGACAGAAGAGAGATTCCAGGAGGCGACGTCGTGCTCAGCGTCTTTCGTTGTCCGACCTCGGTTCTTCCCTCAAATCGTGTACCCCTCTTTCCCGATGCCAACGGCTATGCAACCAGCGACTACAAAGCGTCGACCGGTCTGGGCGACTCCGGTTTGTTTTACAAAACTTACGACGGAGAGCGCGCCGGTTACTCGCGGGTCCGTGTTGCCGATGTGACCGACGGTCTGAGTAATACAATTGCGTTCGGCGAGTCCGCCTATTACCTGGGCACTTCGAACTGGCCAATCTGGCTGGGAGCTTCTGGATCCGACGAAGCTGCATTGTTCAAGACGGACCCCATGGCGCCTATTAACTGCGGCATTGTGGTCAAGTCGATCGATAACTTCTATACAGCCATCGACGATGACTGTGCGTATAGCTGGCATTACGGTGGAGCTCTGTTTTCTTTCGCCGACGGTTCTGTACACTGGCTCTCCGATGATATTGATCCCGAGACCTATTACAATTTGGGAACCAAGAATGACGGGAAGTTGACTAACGGGTACGAGTAACGCGGATGACCTTCAGGAATGCTCTCGAACTTAGGCGGCTCTTCCCGTCAGGCTGCCTCTTGTTTGTAATACTCGTGCTTTCCGCGCTTGGCTGCGGCGATAGCAAGGGCTTGGTGCCTGTCGAGGGCGTCGTGCTGATTGAGGGCGCACCCATGCCAGGCGGAAAGATTCTGCTGACTCCTTACGGAAAAGGGAAACCGTCGGCCGGCATGATCCAAGCCGACGGAACTTTCTCGCTTTCGACCTACAGCATGAACGACGGCGCCAAACCCGGCCAACACCGCGTTCTGGTGATCGACGACACTAAGATCGAAGAAAACCAGCCTCGCATTACTTGGGAGCCTCCCAAAGACTTCGTCATTGAAGTCGCAGCAAACGAAGACAATTCGCTGAAGATCGAAGTCAGCTCTGCGGCTGGCTGGAAACAAGTCGCCGACGACTGAGACGGCAATTGCTCAATCGTCAGAACTTTTCAGGGCTCTCTACGCTACTCCGCATGCAAGCTGTCTTTCCCGAACTGTGTCACCCAATAAAATGGTTGTCCCAATTCATCGACGCGCAACTCACCTTGTAGTCGCGCTTGGCTGAGGATCCGATCGACCGCCTTTTTGAGATAAGTCCTGCCGTGTGGCAGTTTCACTTGCACCTCGCCTGGTTCGATGCCCTCGCGTTTCAAGATCCACTGGTCCATCAGTACCGGTACCTCCAACCGCGGCTTCAGGGCTTCGAGCGCTTTCGCTAAGGAGTAGCCGTCGATTTCTATATTGAGATACTCAAAAAGTCTGGGAGCCAACTGCCGAGGACTCGCCTGCGATTGCCAGCCTACGGGCCAAGTTTCGATGTCGCGATCATAACGCACCAACCGTATCTGCAACGGCTCGCCGAGTAGTTTCTCTGGTTTCAATGCCATGCCCTTCTCCCGCAGTGCCAGTGCCAGCGCAGTCCCAGCCGCCATCCCGCGCATTTCAATAACCAGCTGCGAGTCGCTCAACAACTCATCGGTCGAGTTGTTTCGCTCAACTGGCGTAGAAAAGCTCTTGCCTAAACGCTGTACCAGTTCCAATCGTGTTAGGCCCACCGTGGAGAAGTCGATTGGAGTGGAAAGTTCTCCAAAGACCGATTGAAACTGCGCATCGGTGAGAGCGAACTTTCCCCGAGGGGCATTCCCTTCGGCAGCGGTGAGAGGAAGCTTCTCGAAGTAGTCTCGCAGTGCAGTCAGATCGTGTGGTTTGAACCGCCGGTCTGGCAGTACCAACTCATTGCGCCGACTGAGGATCGCTACCACTTTGATGTGAGAACTGCCGACCGTTTCCTCCGCGGTTATTTCAGGTAGCTCGTTCGGGCGTTGACTTCTGATCTGTACTCGCTCGAGCCCCAACTTTCCGAGCATCTTGGCCCACTCTTGCGGAGCGGTTATCGGAGCACCTGGCTCCATGGCCACTTGGATCTCCACCGGCGCGGCTCCAGACAGCAGAGACCCCGAAAAACCAAAGAAAACCCAGGTGATCAGAACGAGACCGCGACGATTTGCCATCCTTAAACCCATGCTATTTCCCATGAAGTGCATATTCCGAACAGCTTTACCACAAAATTATAGCACCCGGAGAATGGCTGCCTTTCAGCTCATAGGCGTTCTGCAGCCAGTCGGTTGCTAACTTGGGGGAATCTGCAAAAATGCGGCTTTCGATTAATCCATAGCCTTGGCAGGATTTTGCCCTTGTTTTTGCGTTAGGAGCTTCGACCAACATGTCGCGACCCGTCACACTTTGTACCGGCCAATGGGCCGATCTTCCGGTAGCAGATTTAGCCCGGCTAGCCCGTGAGTTGGGGTTTGACGGCCTCGAACTGGCTTGCTGGGGCGATCACTTTGAAGTCGATAAGGCAATGGCCGACGACGGCTACGTCAAAGCGAAGCGCGAGTTACTGGAAAAGCACGACATGCAGTGCCATGCCATCAGCGCCCATCTGGTCGGCCAGGCGGTTTGCGACAATATCGACGACCGCCACAAGTCAATATTGCCGGACTACGTTTGGGGAGACGGCAATCCGGCAGGCGTCAGAGAGCGCGCAGCCGAGGAGATGAAAAACACCGCTCGGGCTGCTCAGAAGTTCGGCGTCGACGTGGTCAATGGATTCACTGGATCGAGCATCTGGCCCTTGCTCTATTCCTTTCCGCCGGTCCCCGAAAGCTCGATCGAGAAAGGCTTCGCCGATTTCGCCGCTGCATGGAATCCTATTCTCGACGTCTTTGCCGAGTGTGGCGTCCGTTTTGCACTCGAAGTACACCCGACCGAGATTGCTTTCGACATTCATACAACCAAACGGGCCCTCGAGGCGATTGGCCATCGAGAAGAGTTCGGCTTCAATTTCGATCCCAGCCATCTCATTTGGCAAGGGATCGATCCGGTCGAATTCATTCGTGCGTTCTCCGATCGCATCTACCACGTTCATATGAAAGACGCCATCGTCACGCTCAATGGGACTTCAGGAATTCTTTCCAGCCACTTGAATTTTGGCGATGCACGACGTGGTTGGGACTTCCGTTCGGTCGGTCGGGGTGGTGTGAACTTCGAGGAGATCATCCGTGCTCTGAACGACATTGGCTACGTCGGACCGCTAAGCGTCGAATGGGAAGACGCCCGTATGGACAGAGAGCATGGCGCCCGCGAGTCGTGCGAGTTCGTCAAGAAACTCGACTTCAAGCCAGCCAACGTTGCTTTTGACGCCGCATTCTCCGAAAACTAGCGAAGTGCGAGAAACGGTGTACCGGATTACCCAGCTTTGTGGAGTTTGTGTGTTGCATGCGCGTCGGTTAATTGTGTGTGTCGTTGCCGCATGGCAATTGGCGGCCTCGGCTGGCCATGTTGCGTGGGCCGCGAATGCGCCAAAGCGTCCGAACGTCCTATTCCTGCTTACCGACGATCAACGTGCCGATACGATCGGTGCGCTGGGTAATTCGGTCGTTCAGACCCCTAACCTCGACCAACTTGCGCGCTCTGGCTTCGTGTTCGAGAATGCCTACTGTATGGGTTCCACCATGGGGGCGGTGTGCAACCCCTCGCGTCACATGCTCCATAGTGGGATGAGCCTCTATCGATACGATCCAAAAAAGCGAGACGGATCTTTTGGCGACGTCATGCGAAAGGCAGGCTACGTCACCTACCATCTCTCGAAGAAAGGAAACACTGCGCTCGAGTATCACAAAGCGTTCAACTATAGCGGCTATCTTCAAGACCACGCCGAGCGAACCTCGGGGCACCATGGCCGCACTGCCGCGAATCGGGCCATTGCATTCTTGAACGACGAATGGGATCGTCAGCAGCCCTTGTTTATGTATCTCGGTTTTGCCGGCCCGCATGATCCCCGCGTGGCAGCACCGGAGTGGACCGAAAAGTACGACCGTGCCACGATACCACTACCTGCCAATTTCAAGCCCTTTCATCCGATCGACAATCATTGGATGACCGGCCGCGACGAAGCTCTCGCTCCGTGGCCAAGAACGCCGGCAATCGTCCGCCAACATTTACACGACTATTATGCCTGCATTTCCTCGATCGACCATCACATCGGCCGCATTCTGCAAACACTTCGTGAGCTTGGCGAGTTTGAAAACACGATCATCGTTTTCTCCTCGGACCATGGCCTGGCCATCGGCAGTCACGGCCTGTTTGGCAAACAGAATTTGTACGAGCATTCGATGGGCTCGCCTTTGATCTTCGCTGGTCCGAGAATACCGAGCGGATCCTCGGCGAGTTTCGCTTACCTGTTCGACATCTTCCCGACAGTCTGCGAACTCACCCAAACAGAAGTTCCGCCTGGGCTCGACGGGCGGTCGCTTGCGAAGATCATTCGAGGCGACCAGCAGAGCGTTCGCGATACGGTATTTCTCGCTTATGAAGATGGCCAGCGGGCCGTGCACTCGGGCGACTGGAAATTGATCCGTTACCCCCAGGTGAACTATTCTCAACTTTTCAACCTGCGCGAGGACCCTGACGAGCTTCACAATCTGGCGTCCGAGGGGCAGCACCAGCAAAAAGTCGAAGAAATGATGGCTTTGCTTGCGTCCGAGCAACATGCCTATGACGACACGCAACAACTTACCTCCTCTTCGCCCGGAACGGCCCACGTCGAAATCGAGTTTTTTCGACAGCAGTAGCCTGGTTTGAGCGCGTGCTACAATAGTAGGTGAGCGTGACCTTTCTATGTTCTAGCCGGTGTCGTTTCGTGCAACTCCAACCCCTCCGCTGTCTGGCCTTGCTGCTGATGTGGTCGAGTTGCTTCGTCGTCGCTGCCAGTAGTGCCGAGCAAGTGGCAGAGCTGTCGCTTGAAATGCCGGCGGGCGAGCTGCTGTTTGTTGTTAACGACATTTACTCCGACTCGCTACAGCAGCAACGCAACACGCTCACTTCGCAGCGCCAACAGCGAGCCGAGTTTTGCTTTCGGCAAGCTCGCGAGGCATGCGAAGCGGGGGACGTGGCGGCAGCGTTGCGCGGGGCGACGCGGGCGGTTTTTTTCAATCCAGACCACGAGGCAGCCCGTCGGGTGCTGGGATATCGTCGCGTCGGCGATCATTGGGCGGGAGCCTACGCAGCACGAAGAATTGAAACTGGCGAGGTTTGGCATCCCCAGTTCGGCTGGATTGCTGCCGAAGATGTCTCGCGCTACGAGGCAGGCGAAAGAAGGTCGGGCAACCGCTGGATCTCGGCCGAAGAAGATGCTCGCCGCCACGCGACGATCGACAACGCCTGGCAGATTCGCACGGATCACTTTCGCGTAGTTACCAACCACGACCGCGAGGATGCCAGTCGGTTGGCTATCCGTTTAGAGGTGCTCTACCAACTCTGGCGGCAGCTTTTTGGAGGGTTCTATCTCGAGCCCTCGCAGCTGCTCAAACGGTTTGAGGGCAACGAAAGCAGTGGCTACCGTAGCAAGCCCTTTCACGTCGTTTACCATCAATCGCGAGAGGAGTACAACATGGCGCTCCGCCGCCTCCAGCCGAGGATCGACATTACCTTGGGCATTTACTTCGATACCACTCGCACCTCCCACTTTTTCGCCGGTCCCGATCAGGACCCTGGTACGATCTACCACGAGGCAGTCCACCAATTGTTCCAGGAGTCAGGCCGGTCGGCCCGCGATGTGGCCAAACACCGCAATGCTTGGATTCTTGAAGGCGTGGCCTGCTATTTCGAGTCGCTCCAAGCCCATCAAGACCCCTCGACAGGACCGTTCTATACGCTCGGCACCCCCGAGGCGGGCCGGTTGCCAGCAGCCCGTCATCGCCGCCTGGTCGACGACTACTATGTGCCGCTCGCCGAGTTGTCTGCCCTGGGAATGACCGACCTGCAACAGCGGGACGACCTGCCTCGGCTTTACAGCCAATCAGCCGGCCTGGCGACTTTTCTGATCGACGGTCGCCAGGGCCAGTACCGCCCGGCCCTGGTGAAACTGCTGCAACTGATCTATACTGGCCACGATCGGCCGACGAGCTTGCAGGAGCTCACAGGTCAAGATTTCGCCGATCTAGACCGCCAGTATCAAGAGTTCATCGCGAAGCTTCCGTCGCCTTCTGCCGAAGGGCAGGCGGAGTAACCGTCTTAACAGGAGTTCTTATTCCGATGCTTACTAACACGCTCGCACACATTACGATTTCGGAAGGCCCCGCCGGTTTACTGTTATTCGCGGCGGGCGTTGTCCTGGGCGGAATCGTCGCTCTGGCCGTTCGCTACTTGCGAACTACTTGAGTGCCAGAGGCGCGTCGCCGCTAGCTTGACCATTCCAAGTGGCTGGCCTACGATCGATCGACTTGTGGTGGCTGTAGTTCAGCTGGTTAGAACGCCGGATTGTGATTCCGGAGGTCGTGGGTTCGAATCCCATCAGCCACCCTTGCTGTAAACCTTGCCGAAACAAGAGTTTCTGTTACCTGCCGATGGTCGGCAGTGCGGCTTTTCTACGGCTCGCGAAACGGCCCTGCCGTTTTGCTGGAAGAGCTCTCTTGGCTCGCAGTCTCTGCGGGTGGGGCTGGTAGCGAAGCCTGTTCTGCGAATCGCCTGGGACAAAAGGAGCTGAGTTTTGGTCTCTGCGCGCGGCGAGCGCGGGACAAAACTGCAGCAGTCGCAATCGTGGTGAAAAAGTCGATTTGTCAATGAGCAAGTGCATCAGCGTGCTGGGGTGATTATCGCAGTTGCGAAGTGGCGGAGCTACCACTTTTCTTGGCCACCTGGGTGTTGGGTTGAAATGCAGAGTTCGCCGAGAGCTGCAGAGGATTGTCGCAGAGAGCGGAGATAATCAGTGAACGTCGGTGCCCGAAAGTCGTGGGCTATCGCACTTATTGCGCTTTACCTTGGCTAGAATAGGCGACGAGCACACCAAGTGATAAGCCAATTGCCACCATGAGTGCTCCAAATCCAAGCACGAAAGTAACGCCTTCAGGTAGCGGCTGGTACTCATTGATGACTGTCACTGGGACGTAAGCCACCAAACAGACAAGACATATAGCCAGATAAACCATAGCTACAATAGGATGAACAAACTTGCAACATAACGGTAGCCAAAATGGTGCTGCAAGCAGTGCTAATACACCAAGTGCATTATTGGCAAGCGCAGCAGCTGCAGCAGCTGCCAGAACAATAGACAAGACAAATGCCGGGACGCTGCTCTTATTGTTTCTGTACGTAGTGATCTATTTCACTCACGGCTGGTTTGTATGAGGTAAAGCTTATGGGCTACCCTGTCCCTGTCCTTGGCTTTGTCCTTGTCCTTGGGGCTGACGATCGCTGCGGGGGCCTCCGCGCCGTCCGCGGCTCCGTGCCATCCGCTCAGCTACTGATTGCACTTCCTGGGGATCGAGTACTCCATCGCGGTTGTTGTCGGCACCTTGGAGCATCGGCATCATTTGCTGAGGTATCTCATTTGTGCTGAGGAGGCCGTCTCCGTTGCGGTCCAATTGCATCATCTGTTTGACGGTCTCTTGCAGATCGCCTTCGAAATTGCCCCGTCCGCCCCGCATCCGCCCACGCATCTGTTCCATTTGAGCGGCGAGTTCATCGCGGTCGATGGCTCCGTCGCCGTTGGTGTCAGCGCCTTCGAACATCCGCGCCAAGTACGGAGGAATTTCTTCCTGCTGCAGCTTGCCGTCGTTGTTTTTGTCGTTTTCTGTGATTATCTGTGCTGGGTCGCCCATCGGTCCACCCGGGCCGGATTGCGGCCTGACCTCGGCCATGGTGATGTTGCCATCGCCATCGGTGTCGAGCTTTTTAAGTGCCACTATCGCCCGGCGAAGTTCTTTGCTGGTGATCACGCCGTCGCCGTCGGCATCGATGGCCTGAAACATTGGGTTGGGAGGCGCGCCCATCATCCGCCCAAAACCGCCTCGTCTCCCGCCGCGACCACCTTCCTCTTCGCCGTAAGAGTTCTCCCGGTCGTTGAAGCCACCCTGGTCGCCGAAGTCGCGAGGAGGCTGCGCTAAGGCAGAGGAGTTCCACACGCACACCGCCATGATCCCCAACAACAACTTAGACATCTCGAACTCCTTAGAAAAAGGTCGACTACTAGCAGCGCTTACGGCAGTTAGCAGTGCTTAACGAGCCGGCAGTTTAGACTACGCCGCCCCGCCCCCAGTTTGCCAGAATGGGCACCCAATTGGTAGACAGTGGCAATTCAACCCCGATGCCGACAGACAGTTCCGGCGGGGTAGCAGTATTTCGCGACCTTTTCTTGGGCTTTGGCTGGTGGCTCACCAAGTTGCTGGTCTACGCTACCCGGTTTAGCGCCGGAGCCAAGCTGACGGGGATCCGCCGACGTGGGCATGCGACGCGGCGCCCTGCCATGCCGCCCCGGCAGGCGGGTGTGGGTCTGTCACCGCCTATCAGCCAAGGGAAAACCCAGCATCAAGAGTCAAAAAGGGTCACCTTTTGCGGCGGCGGAGTAGCGCGGCGCTTCCTAGCAGAAGCGGGAACAAACCCACCGGTTCGGGCACGCTCATAGCCAGTCCTGGCGACGTCAGGCCAGCTCCCGCGCCGAAGTTATCTTCCCATAGCCAATAGTCGAAGATGGTATAGGTAGTGGGATAGCCTCTTTGCCAAGCGAGGAAGTCGAAGCCGTTGACATTGCGGTCTGGGACGAGATCACCATAGATTGGCAGCGTGCCCGTGTCGCCTGCCGTGATGCCGACCCCGGGTTGGTCTTCAAAGGCCCAGTCTTTGACGAGCAACGTACCCGCAGCGTTGTCGACAGAAACGCGTACCCACGAATAATGCAGATCGAGCCCCACTGGAAAAGCCAGCCCAACGAAGGCGTCGGTGGCCGACGTGAATTGCGCTTGTGGATACTCGGCAGCGAATGACAAAGCCCCATAGTACGATGAGCCGAGTGTCGTAGCATCGATGGTCGCACCGAGGGATAGGTTCGTCACGTATTCTACGCTGGCAGCTTGAAATCCGACAATTCTGCCTGGGCTATAGGGCACGTAGAGACCTTGGTAATTCCCCTCGGGATAGGCATAGTTTTCGAAGACGACGTCGTCGAAATCGTCATTCTCGAAATTAATGTCCACGGTCTGAGAGAAGCCTAGGGGCACGGAGAGATCTCCATAGTAGTAGTGGATCGCTCCGAAGGCATTGCCGGCGGCGGTGCAGAGAGATGCCCATGCGACGCAAAACGCGACTCGAGATACCAATCGTTTTACAACCAAGCCTACTCGATCAGTCATCGTGCCCATCTCTTCGCCTATTTCGAAGTTGAATTGAGAAAAGCGGAACGAAAACTGTCTCAATTCGTCCCACAAGACGGACTAGCCGACTCAAAGTGTAAAGCCGAATCGGGACCCCAAAACCGCCAAGAAACGAAACCGAGAATTCGAGGCCACGCTCGCCTCCCCTCTGGCGGGTGGGGGTAGGGCATGGCTGAGCCGCGTCAGATCCCCCTTAACTTCTTTAGGATTTCTGGAAAAAACTTGGCATTCAGGGCCGCTCGTTTCGACTTCACTCGGTGAAGCGCTATTGTCGGAAGGAAGACAGACAAGCTGGTGGCCAGAGCGCAATGTTTGTCTCCCCGGAGTGAAGTTGATGCCGCGAAATTCGCATCAAGTAAGTCCTCATGCGATTCTAAAAGGGCGAGAAATGGGTCTACATCCGAATCCCCGCACTAAAGCCAGCAACGCTCGTATCAGACGGAAGCGTTGGTTTATTGGAGTCGTGGCTCTCGGCACATGTGTGGTACTTCACACGGAATTGTCGCAAGGAAGTCCGCGAAGAAAACAAGGCCCTCCGCGGCGGCAAGAAGGTGGCGCTGCTCTGCCAGTCCCGCCTGGGCAAGTTGTCCAAACTGGTCCCGAGCGCCGTTCCCGGCGGTGGCAGCAACGTCCTCAACCGCAGCCGCCGGGAGGCCCCCAACCGCCTCCGGCCCAACAACAGCAGCCCGTTTTGGACAGCTATGTGGTCCTGGGGTACAACGATCTGGGAATGCATTGCATGAACGCAGACTTTTCCCAGCTTTGTATCTTGCCTCCCTTCAATTCGCTCCACGCGCAGTTGATACGCCGCGGGATCGAGCCAGAAATCGTCGAAGAAGATGAAAACGTAAGTGTTGAATACAGAATTCCCAATAACACGACCTCGGTGAATAAGACAAACTTCTGGCAGTACGACCAAGCGTTGTTTGGAGTCGATCTCCCGCCCGACGTGGGACTCACCGGCAACAGCTTGGCGGGAACCATGGCTCTGACGGGCCACAACGATTGGGCGGCGACCGGCATACCAATCACGCCGATTGATGACGGCGGTTTTTTGAATGCTTATCCTCTTGCCACGATTGAAGCTAAAGTGCAGGGCAACACCGTCGCGACGACTCGTGCGGTAGTACCTGTATCGTGGGAAATCGCCTGCAACCTGTGCCATGCCCCCGGCCAGCCGGGACCTGCGGTTGACGCCGACATCCTGGCGAAACACGACCAGGCACACGGCACTAGTCTATTGGGCAACGGTTCGGTGCTTTGTGCCGCTTGTCATGCTGACCCCGCTTTGGGAGCACCCGGTTTGCCGGACGTATCTGCGATGTCGCATGCGATGCACAGTTCTCATGCGAGTCGTGTTGAAGTGCTTCAAAACCAGGGCATGACCAATACCTGCTACGCCTGCCACCCTGGTTATGAGACCAATTGCCAACGAGACGTGCATTATGCGAAAGGAATCTTCTGTACTGACTGCCATGGTGGAATGAGCGATGTGGGCAGTCCGGCTCGGAGGCCCTGGGTCGACGAGCCTAAGTGTGGGGACTGTCATTCCAGAAATGAATTCGAATTCGAAGAACCTGGCCAGTTGTTTAAGGACTCACACGGACACGGAAATGTGCACTGTGCCGCTTGCCACGGCAGCCCGCACGCGATTACACCGGCCTTGACGGTGGAAGACAACATCCAGGCCTACGAGCACCAGGGCTACCTTGGCGTGATCAGCAAATGCACCGTGTGCCATACAAGCATTCCTACCAATGAAGGATTCGAGCACAAGCGATAAGTGCTTCGAGCGAAGCGTCCTGAGTTTGATGAACGTCTGAGTGATTCAGAAACTGGCTTTTGCCGAGGTATCACTCGAGGTTGATGCGAGGTGCGACAGGCTCGACGCTGGGTTGCAGCCTGGGCTGTCTCGAAGGTGCTCGAGCGCTGTGTGACCACTGTCCCGCTCGGAGGGATCTCATTCTCCGACGAAGGCGGGACAGTTTGAGTGTTATCACTCTAGCAGTTCTTGATTGCGGGTTTCTGGTAGGAAGATGATTAGAAGAATTCCCAATAGGAACAGCGTGGCCAGGCCAGTGACAGCCCAGGAGAGTTCCACGCCTGGGTAGGCTTTGAGCCAGCCGGAGAAGAAAAGAACGGGAACGGCAGCGAGGCGGCCACCGTTGAAACAAAAGCTGGTACCAGTAGCACGGAGGTGAGTGGGAAAGAGCTCGGGGAAGTAGATCGCGAAGCCAGAGTGGATGCCAAGGGTGAGGAAGCCGAATAATGGAAGGATTGCGAGTAGTTGGTAATAGGTTTGTGGGCCGAAGCAGGTGATCGGCACGATTGCAATTGCCAGTAGTTGATAGAGGATAAACGTTTTCTTGCGTCCGATGCTGGCACAGATGGGACCGAAGGCGAGTAGGCCGATGCCTCCGCCAGTGGCCTGGACGATACCGTAGGCGAACTTGGCGCCTTGGCTGGCCTGGTGGGCGGTTGAGCCAGAGTTGATGAGCAGGTTGCGAGCGAGATCCTGACCAGCCACGGTAACGGACCAGAAGGTGCCAAGTCCCACGGCAGCGAGTGCCATGCCAAGCAATGCCCGGCCGGCCCATTGTGGGTTCAGGAGCAGTTCTCGGAAGCTACCAAGTTGGGCATCAGCCGTTTGTTTTTTCTGTTGCCAGCGTTCAGGTTCTTTAACACTCGCTCTCACCCAGAGAATGAGAAGCGCAGGGAGGATGCCGACCAGGTACGCATAGCGCCATTGGGAACCGACGAGAATCCCTGCCATGGCGGCGAGCCATGTCCCCAAAATGCTGGAGGCATGAAAGATGCCGGAAGCATGGGCGCGGGCGCGGGCGGGAAAGACTTCGGACACCAGACTGGCGGCAACGGCCCATTCGCCAGCAACGCCAACAGCCACCAGGAACCGCAAGACGGCGACTTGCCAGAGACTTTCGGCGAAATAGGTGAGACCCGAGAAGACAGAGTACATCAAGATAGTGGCTATCATGATTGGCCGACGGCCGAAACGATCGGCAAGCGAGCCGAACAGCAAGCCGCCGATGGTGCCGCCGAGCAGGAAGATAGCCAGGAATTGATCGCCGTACTCTTTGACTCCGGCGGCATCTTGACGGAGGATATCGCCGAGCATTTGGTCGCGAGTAATGTTGAATATCTGCCCTTCGTAGACGTCGAACACCCAACCGGCGGAGGCGATAATCAATATGAGCCACTGGTAGCGGGTGACTTCGGCGTACCAAGGGGCGTGAGGCTCGAGAGGAGCATGTTCTGCAGAATTGTTCATTGAGCCGAGGAGTTAATAGGAGAGCTGTTCAAAAAGCATGCGTTTGCATGCTGGCAAGGGAGGCGAGAACCTTGCGAGTGCCGACGAAGGGACGTCGGCCGTGCATAGCAACGGTGTTGTCGAGCAGAGCTACGTCGGTGGATTGCCAGTGGGCTTCGAAAGAAAGTTGCTCAGAGATATCGATGGCCTGACGGACGGCGTCGGCATCTAGTCGTGAGCCGTCGCCGTGGCGGATGGCGTCAGCAGGGTCGTTGCGTTCGTCTTTCCAGCCGCCGTAAGCGGCGATCAATTGATTGAAGAAGGTCTTGCGACCGGGAGCGACTTCCATCACTGCAGGAAGTGGAGGAGTGGTGACACGGAGGCAGCCGCCCTCAAGCCATTGATGGGAATAATTCAAGTCAGCCAGTCGCCGCTCGGCTGCATCGCGGCTATCGACCCCCAGCGTGCTTCGCCAGCTACGGCCCATGCCGGATTGGGCATCGTCCTGATCGGGCATGACGTTGGAGTATTGCAGGCCTTTTTGTTCGCAATCTTGAATGAATGCGGGGCATTCGCTTTTTAGTTGCCGGTAAAGCCAGTCGGAACGGCACAACTGAGTAGCGCCGCCCTGCTCGGCTGCTTGTTCGCAGAAGAACATGATCCATTGGGGATAGAGCGGCGTCTGTGCCATTTCATGGTGGAAGAGAATATCGACGTTTGCGGGAGCTTCGTTAGCCGTGAATACGCGGTTCGTGCGGTTAACGCGCACTGCGTTGGAGAGGGATTCTTTGTAAGGGAAATTAGGAACATCGAGGGCAGAGATGAGAGCGTCGAAATCTTCGGCAGTGTGTACAGGAAAACCGCGCAGGATGACGGCACCGCTTGCGGTAGCCTGTCGAAGGAGATCTTGCTTGTTGGCTGCGACCCAGACGACGGTCTCTGCAATCGTGGCATGCGAGGATTGGCAGGCCAAAACGAAGGGGAAGAGGCTGCCAGCTTGCTCTTGTTGTGTGTCGAGAGTCGTCTCTGCAACATCAATGGGAATGGAAGTATTCATAGCTGTGAAAAACTTGATCACTAAGGAACCGATTGGCCGCGGGCCGCTTCTAAAAGAGCGTACCACTGTTCGCGGGTTAGTTCGACATTGTCGGCGAGAGTGCTACGGCTGATTCGTTCGACATTCATCGTGCCGAGGATGGGTTGGATGCCAGCTGGGTGTTTGAGAAGCCAGGCGAGAGCAACTGCGTCGTCGGTCGTGCCATGCTGCTTGGCGACGGTTGAGATTTGCTCGGCCAGTCGCTTTTGCTGAGCAGTGGGATCGTCGCCGGCAGCGAAAACTTTACCGCCAGCGGTAGGCGACCAGGCCTGAATCATGATTTCATTCAGCCGGCAATAATCGAACAGTCCGGAGGCATTGGCATAATCAAAACTGGTCATGTTGGCGAGGATGCCTTCACTGAGCAGGTGATGGTGCAGCAGGCTAAGCTGCAACTGGTTAAGAACGATCGGTTGGCGCACGTGCTTCTTGAGAAGCTCGATTTGAGTTGCCGTGTGATTGCTTACGCCGAAGTATCTTACTTTGCCGCTGGCGTGCAGGTCGTCGAATGCCCGGGCGAGTTCTTCGTATTCGACCAGTGGATCAGGACGGTGGAGAGCGAGCAGCTCGACGCGGTCAGTGCCGAGCCGGGTGAGACTGGTTT
This sequence comes from Planctomycetales bacterium, assembly GCA_020427155.1. Classification (GTDB taxonomy): domain Bacteria; phylum Planctomycetota; class Planctomycetia; order Pirellulales; family Lacipirellulaceae; genus Bythopirellula. The sequence goes on from JAGQOW010000014.1 coordinate 42,639, forward strand.
CGACCGAGCGTACGATATGTTCGTAACTAAAATCGTATCGTTGGGGTGGGCCGAATTGGGGATTCGAGGCGACAACGATGCCACATTTTTCTTGCAGGACGAGTTTATCTCGCAGCAAGGGATCTTGCTGAAGGGCGTAGCCGACGACCTGGTCAGATTTACCCATGGTGTAAATGTCGGCAAGATCGATGTGATTGATGCCGCAATTGACAGCTTCGTTGAGAAGGCGAACCGCTCGTTGTTTGAGATCGTCGCCAGGCGGGGTTTGATCCCAGAGACCGCCAAGGTGCCAAGAGCCGTAGGCAAGTCGAGAGACGGACAACTCGGTGTTGGGGATGGCGTATTGTTTCATTTTCTCTGGTCGAACTGATGGAAAGAACATTGTTGCCGCGCCTTGCGGAGCCTAGCAACCGGGTCTGAATGCGTTAGTTGTTGGTTGATGTTTGTTGCGTTATTATTACGCAATTGAATGAAAATACTACTGTGACATGTTGTTGGGATAAGAAAATGAGTGAGCGTGCCATTCGGTTCGGGCTGATCGGTTTTGGTGCTTGGGGGCAGCATCATGCCAGTTCGATCGTCAAGACGGACGGCGCCGAATTGGTTGCGATCGCTGCTCGAACAGAGACTTCAAGAGCCGCGGCTAAGCAGATACATCCCCAGGCGGAAGTGCTGTCCGATTATCGGAAGTTGTTAGCACTAGAAGATGTGGACTGTGTGGATGTGGTCGTGCCGAGCCATTTGCATCACGAGATAGGCCTGGCGGTTCTGGATGCGGGGAAGCATTTGCTGCTGGAGAAACCGATGGGAATCTCGGTCGCAGAGTGCAACGACCTGGTGCAGAGAGCAACAGACAAGGACCGACTTCTGGCTGTCGGGCACGAGCTGAGATTGTCGTCGTTGTGGGGTCGAGTCAAGGAGTTGATCGATGAAGGTTTCGTGGGCGAGCCGCAGTATGTGTTGGTCGAACTCTCGCGGAATCCGTATCGGTTGGGTTCGGACGGTTGGCGGTATGATATCTCCCGCGTAGGGAATTGGATCCTGGAGGAGCCTATTCACTTTTTTGATCTTGCCCGATGGTACCTGTCGAACGCAGGAGATCCGGTGTCAGTGTATGCGTCGGCGAATTCCCGGCAGCCGAACCATCCGGAGTTGCAGGATAATTTCAGTGCAATCGTGAATTTTCCTGGCAATCGATACGCGGTGGTGACGCAGACGCTGAGTGCGTTTGAACATCACTTGACGGTGAAGGTAACCGGCACCAAGGGCGCATTGTGGGCGGCCTGGAGTGGGGCAAAAGACCGCACGCGGCATCCAACATTTGCGTTGCAAACTTTTGACGGCGAGGAGGTGAGAACGATCGAGATCACCAAGATCACTGGCGAGCTATTCGAGCTAGAAGACCAGATGGCGATGCTGGTGCAAGCGATTCGAGCCGGCAAACCGCTGAGTTGCACGGCGGAAGACGGACGATGGTCGGTGGCGATGTGTTTGGCGGCTCAGGAGTCGGTTGATACTGGGGCAGTCGCCAAGATTGGTGCTTGAGGTGGTTTCTTGCGGTGCTCTAGGTGCTGCGTCGCAGCGTAGACTTGGATTCATGTATTCTGATTCTGTTGGAGTCAACAGAAGTCAGAACGATTTATCGAAAAAATAGTTCTGCCCCTGTTCTGCCCGCGGAGGAATTGGTGAATGGTAACCTCGGGGCAAATTCATGAAGTTCCCGAATCGGATGTGTTCGCTGTTTTGCGAAGTCGCCCCACTGGATTGACAGAAGGCGAAGCATCCGTGCGCCGACGCGAGGTCGGACCAAACAGTCTTCAGCCGCCATCACGCTGGCAGTGGTTGAAAGCCCTTGTCAAACACTTTATCAACTTCTTTAGTATCCTCCTTGATATAGCGGCGATTGTCTGTTTCATCGCAGATTCAATCCAACCAGGAGAAGGGATGGGCCTTCTGGGATGGGCGCTGTTGGGAGTGTCGGTGCTGAATGCGTTGTTTGCGTTCGCTCAGGAAATGCGTGCCGAGCGGGCAATGGATGAACTGCGGAAGTTCCTGCCCCAAAAAGTGAGAGTGCGACGCAGTGACACGGAGCAGCAAGTATTGGCCGATGATCTAGTACCGGGAGATATCGTGCTCTTTGGGGAAGGAGACCGCGTTGCAGCCGATACGCGCCTCATTGATACAGAAGACCTCCTCGTCAACAACGCACCGCTTACCGGCGAATCACGTTCTCAGCCGCTAAAAACTGGTCCCATGAAAGGCCGTCTAATCGAAAGCTCCAACATCGCTTTCGCCGGTTGCAGTGTACTGCGTGGCAGTGGCACAGGCGTGGTATTTGCCACCGGACATCGTACCGAGTTCGGCAAAATTGCAGCCTTGTCACGTGACGTACGCCGGCCGTTATCTCCACTGCAGCGAGAAACCAATCGAATGGTCCGAGTGTTGACGGTGATTGCGGTTGTAATGGGAATCGTATTCTTCGGCTACGGAGTAGCAATCGGTCGGTCAATGTGGGTGAGTATCGTGTTCATGTTGGGCATTATCGTTGCCAATGTTCCCGAGGGTTTACTGCCGACCTTTACGCTCGCCTTGTCCATGGCCAGCTTACGGATGGCCAAGAAGCAGGTGCTAGTCAAAAACTTGGAAGCTGTAGAATCACTCGGCGCACTGCACGTGATCTGCACCGATAAGACGGGAACCTTAACCCGCAACGAACTGGCGATTACCGCCGTCATAGAACCGCTACGAGGCGAAGAGATCTCCGACCCTCTCGTCCTGCAATCGTTTCTCAAAGCCGCACTGGTCGCGTCTGAATTAAGGCCCTCAGTGATTGGGAAAGCCAATCGCGAAGACAATCAATCAACATCACTATGGTCGGGTGATCCATTGGACGTCGCGATTGCAGATCGCTATGGTGCGCAATTCGGTTCTCCTGGGGAAATCATTACTGAAACACGTCGCCATTTTCCCTTCGATTTGGCCAAGCGGCGCGAAGCAGGCATTTTTTCGAATGGTGCTGATGTACTGTTCGCGGTGAAAGGAGCCTGGGAATCGCTTCGGCCGCTTATCGGGCAGCTCAGATCTCCCGATTCTACGCAGATGCCAGCCAACGACGAAGCGTTGGCCGCATGCGATGAGTTTGTACACTTCATGTCCGCTCAAGGACAGCGTGTGATCGCAGTTGCATCGCGGCAGCTGGACAGTATGCCCAATCCTAGAGCTGAGGAGGAATCCTTGGAACGGGGTCTAGTACTGTGCGGTTTTCTGGCGCTGGACGATCCTGTTCGCCAGGAGGTGCCGGCAGCGGTGGTCCGCTGCCACGACGCTGGCATTCGGGTATTGCTGATTACCGGCGATCATCCCGATACGGCTGAAGCAGTTGCGAGAACGTGTCAGATTCTGCGAGCTGATGAACCTGCTGAACGGAGGATTCTGTTAGGGTCTGATCTGGATTCGCTGCGCGAGCAGCAACTTGTGGAACGATTGCGCGAGGGAGCAACGGTCTTTGCCCGTACCACACCGGAACAGAAGATGAAGATCGTCACCGCTCTCAAACGTCTCGGACAGGTTGTGGGAATGACTGGAGACGGCGTGAATGATACGCCGGCTCTGAAGGCGGCTGACGTAGGAATCGCCATGGGCGCGAGTGGGACTGACGTGGCGCGTGAAGCGGCCGACATTGTGCTGCTGGACGACAATTTTGCATCGATCACCGCGGGCGTCGAAGAGGGACGGGCGGTGTTTGCCAACATGCAAAAGTTCACAACTTATGTACTAGCTAGCAACATCCCTGAGATCGTACCGTTTCTAGTGTTTATTGTGTTCCCTGTGCCATTGGCGCTCACCGTAATTCAAATCCTTTCGATCGATTTAGGAACCGATCTCTTACCTGCCATCGGGCTTGGTCAAGAACCGCCCGAACCGGACACGATGCAACGTCCACCCCGTAGACTCGACCAACGGTTGCTATCCCTTCAAATAATGGCCACGGCGTACTTGTTTCTGGGGATTATTCAAGCCCTCTGGTCACTGCTAATGTTCTTCCTGGTATTGCATCAGGGCGGCTGGAGATGGGGAGAAGAGTTGGCGGAGAACGATCCGCTTTATCTCTCGGCGACCGGCGTCACGCTGTCTACGATCATCTTGATGCAAATTGGAAACGTCGCTGGTCGGCGATCACTGACGCACAGTGGGCTCGACCGCGGATTGCGTACCAATCGCATCCTGCTATTGGGAGTAGCAATGGAAGTCTTGTTCTCTTGGACCATCCTTTACTTTGAGCCTGTGCAAAGTTTCCTACAGACAGGACCAGTTGAGTGGCAAATTTATGCCCTCGCTTGGCTAGGTATCCCGTTGATCTTTGGATTGGACTACATTCGCAAGAGATTACTTTTGAGATGAAGTTGAAATTCGAGCATACCTGTCCAAAATGGACGCAAGTCGTGGGCTATCGCAAGGCATAAATAGTTCTGACCCATTTGCCTCCCCGTACGGCGTATAGGCATACCGCTCGACCACCGTGCTGCCGTCGTCGGTGAAATCACTCTACGAACCTCGCGCAAGCAAGTTCTTGGGCAATCACTCGCTGGTCGAAAAGGCCGTCGGCTATGGCTTGCTGAGTCGGCGGTCATTACAATCTATGCAGGCTAGGCGTCTCGTCTGACAGAAACTCGATAACTATTAGGTTCTCATGGGGACAACGGCTTGTCGTAATTTCCGTCGCTCTTCTTCACTTACCCGTCGCGAGTTGTTGCGATTGGGCGGGCTGCCGCTGTTTGGCCTATCGCTGTCGAACCTTGTTGCCGGGCGGGCTATGGCCAAGGAAGAGCCAGGCCCTCGAGTTGCCTCGGCAAATTCTTTTGGAAAAGCAAAGCGCTGCATCTTCCTTTTCATGTGGGGCGGGCCCTCGCAACTGGAAACGTGGGATTTGAAGCCGGAGGCTCCCAGCGAGGTTCGCGGCGAGTTCCAACCGATCAAGACCAAGGTACCCGGCATCCATATCAGCGAGCATTTCCCGAGGCTCGCGCAGCGAACAGACAAATTGTGCATTGTTCGCTCGATGACCCACACCGATGTGAACCATACTTCGGCGACGCACTTCTTGCTGACCGGACAGCCCCCTCCGCCGACCACAGAGAAGTCGATGCAATGGCCGCACATCGGGGCAACTCTTTCGGCCTTGGGACGTGGCACAGGCCCCCTGCCTGCCTTGCTGCAGTTGAGGCCCAAAGTCCCCGGGGATGTGCCTCGATTTGTAGAACAAAGCCAAGGGCAGTTTGCTGGCTGGCTGGGCGCAGCACACGATCCGATGACCATCGATGCCGATGCCAATCGCGATGACTACTCTGTGCCAAGTATGGAACTTTTGCCGGAGATCGCGATCAGTCGGCTAGAAGATCGTTGGAAGCTCCTTCAAGATCTGAATAAGCAGTTGGCTGCCAAAGCTCCGCTGCTCGATGCCAAGGAAGCCAACTGCCGGAAGGCTTTTGAGATTCTCTCCTCGGGGGTTTCTGGCCAGGGTGTGTTCGATTTGGACCAGGAACCCGGCAGCCTGCGAGATCGTTATGGTCGCAATCCTCATGGGCAATCGGTGCTTCAGGCTCGTCGGCTGGTCGAGCGAGGAGTTCCATTAGTGACGGTTTTCTGGCCAAACGACGGCATCAAGAATGTCAGCGTCTACTGGGACACTCACAGCCGGAATTTCATTGATCACAAAGAGCGCCTGATGCCTGTTGCCGATCAGGCGTTTTCAACCTTATTGGACGACCTCGAAGAGCGTGGGATGCTCGACGATACATTGGTGGTCTGGACAGGCGAGTTCGGTCGGACGCCCAAAGTAGGACAGCGCAACAGCGATGCGGGAGCAGGGGCCGACGGCCGCGACCATTGGCCGGGATGTTTTTCAACCGTGCTCGCTGGCGGGGGCTTCAAACAGGGGTTCGTCTACGGCAGGAGCGACAAGAGAGCTGCGTACCCCGACGAAAACCCAGTTGCCCCGAAGGATCTGGTAGCGACGATCTATCACGCGTTGGGTGTGCCAGAGCAGCAGATTCTTCGCGACGTGAATGGCCGTCCCCATTTCGTGCGTCCCGGGAGTACCATCCACGACTTGCTGATGTAGATGCTTATTTAGTTGGGATGCGACGGAGTCGAGGGCTGGAGAGAAGATCACCATCGGCGCTGTCCTCGCAACAGTCTGGTCTGCCACTCAAAAACGCCAACCGCTGGGGAGCTGATCAGCCGCGCCGCGGTCGATCTAGTGCCCAAGCGTTCTGTTTTGGGCCTGGCTATTGGCAGGTTTCTTCAAACAATTCTAGTGTTGCCTGCCAACCAGGTGCGCTGAGGTCTAGAGGGTAATGCAGAGTGAAGTTGCTTCCGCCTCTGGTAAACTAGGAGATATCACAATATGTAGTGTAGGGTGATAGTGCCCATTGAAGTGCTGGCCGAGGTGACTCGGTCGAGTTCTGGTTAACTGGACTTGCGTTCAGGCAAGATAACGGCTAATTTGGGGCCACCCCCGAGGGGGACTCCAATTCCCGCCCTCTCGGCATCAGTTCCGTCGTGTCGTAGGTCGCCTGTTCTACGACACGACTTTTTTTGTGGGCCAGGAGTTCCCGGTGCCTGCCGGCCACGATCTCAGTCGGCGGGGCAGCGGCTTTGGCAGGGAACTCGCCGACTAGCCCACAACCGCGTCACGGCCGAAAAGTATTTCGCGAATCTTCGGCAAGATTTGCTCTAGGTGGCGAAGTAACAAGAGTCCTGTCATTTTACTGTGCGAAGAAATGCTTCTTTCGCTATGCAAAGATGAAATGCGCATGGCAGGGCTGCTTGGTACGAGATGGCCAGTTGATTTTTTGGATTGCTATCGAGTACGGCGCAACGTATGCACTTGTCAAATGGGGGCATTAGCAATAGGCCGATTCGCCGGCTAGTGCTGAAATAGAACCTGCTGATTGCGACATACCAATGAGCAACAATGTGTTCATGAGCGATTCAGGGCACTCGTCTGAGTACTGGGGGCAGATATGCCGGGTGGCGAAGTATCATCGTTGGGTCATCGTATCGATAGCGATACAATTGGGCTTCGGCATTGTAGGTGTAAATTGCTTCGTTAGTGAAGGCATGAGGGATGCATTCTTGACGGTCAATTCGAATCCGATCGTAACCTGGGTATCATTCGCAATTAACGTGTTTGCAATTGTTGCGATGGTGTTGCTGGCAAGGGAGTTGACTAACACGGTAGTAGCTGTTTTTCTAGGCATCGTGGCGACCGTCCCTTTGTCCAGCTATTTGCTCTTCCCGATGCTGGTTGTCATTCACATTCTTGCGGCAAGATGGCTGAAGCAGCAAGGATTCAAAGTTGGTCTATTCGGGGTAAACCCTGAGCTTTCTTAGACTCCCAGCGAATCAATGACGCGAATGCAAAACGAGCGGATGATGGACAAACGAACTTTGTGGCCGAGCTGTCTGCGGATTCAGCTCGCACAACTGCCGCGGGCAGGTAAACGGTTTATGAGATGAATATGACTAATCGTCACCAGTTTCCCTTTCGAGGCTTATCTGTAGTCTTTGGCATTGCAATTGTGATTGTTGTCATGCCCTTCTTTGGATTGATTAGCTGGGAAGTGTGCTTGATTTTGCTTTCAGGACTTGCCATGGAAGCTGCGTACTGGCTATTGAACGGCCCGCTGTGACTGCTGCAGGTACTCTTCAACTGTGGGGAACTGTACCCCGATACTCTACTCGCCACGGATGTCGCTTTACCTATCGCGGCAATTCAAGGTAAATTGCCGCAGGTTTCAATGGGCGTTAGGGAGAGTATGCAACGGTGAATCTGGTCGAGCGGTTGATGGAGGAACTGCGAGTTACCCGCGAACAAGCAGAAGGTGGGGCAGGTCTGCTGTTGCAGTTCGCGCAGCACAACCTGCCGAGAGAGGCGTTTGTCGCAGTGGCCGGCTCGATTCCGGCGATATCGGATATCATTGGCAAGGCGCCGCGGGGAGAGATGGCCCCGGTGCGTGCGTGGCGGGCTATGCTAAGCCGTTTGTTTGGCGGTTTGGGAGGCATGGCAGGGCTGGCCGAGCCGTTCGCGCGAATGGGGCTTGATGAATTGCAGATTCGCAAGTTCATTGACGTGTTGCTGCACCACTTTCGCGAAAAAGGGGGTGCAGAAATCGAAGGGTACCTTGTGGCAGTTTTTCGATAGAGGTCACTATGCCCACAGGGGTATTCCTGGCATAGGGAGCCACATGTCAGTCAGCGACGCAGTCAACGGATTAGTCAAACCAAGGTGCAAATCGATCGCATGCACGAGTATGAGAAACTAGGGTCCTTCTATCTGGGACGCAAATACGACTTAGCTGCCGGGGAAGTTCTTCCCGAGGCGGTGCTCTACGACAGCAAAGACCTGACAACTCATGCAGTTTGTGTGGGCATGACTGGCAGTGGCAAGACGGGGCTCTGTCTCTCGCTGATCGAAGAAGCCGGGCTCGATGGCGTACCGGTCATTGCGATCGATCCGAAAGGCGATCTGGGCAACTTACTTCTCACGTTTCCTAAGCTGCAACCCGAAGACTTTCGCCCCTGGATTGATCCGAGCGATGCCACGAGAAAAGGGATCACTCCCGACCAACTCGCCGAGAAGACGGCTGAGCTGTGGACGAAAGGACTGGCCGATTGGGAACAGGGGGGCGAACGGCTCGATCGCTACAAGAACGAAATCGACAAAGCCATTTACACACCAGGCAGTTCGGCGGGTATTCCGCTGACGGTGCTCAAATCATTCAACGCTCCGCCCCAGGCAGTGCTCGACGATCGCGATGCCTATCGCGAGCGGGTGCAATCGACGACTTCGGGCGTGTTGGCGTTGTTGGGAATCGATGCCGACCCTGTCCGCAGCCGCGAACATATCTTCTTGTCCAACGTCCTCGATAGCGCATGGCGCGAAGAACGCAGCTTGGATCTGCCGGCGCTGATCCACGAGATTCAAGACCCTCCCTTCAAGACGGTAGGAGTCGTCGATATCGAGACATTCTACCCGGCCAAAGATAGGCTCGCTCTCGGCATGCAATTGAACAACTTGCTCGCATCGCCTTCGTTCGCAAGCTGGCTCGAAGGCGAGCCGCTCGACGTCAAGCGCCTATTGCATACCGAGTCTGGCAAACCACGGCTGTCGATCCTTTCGATCGCTCATCTGAGCGACGCCGAGCGGATGTTTTTTGTGACTATTCTGCTAAACGAAGTGCTGAGCTGGATGCGCAGCCAGCCGGGTACCGGAAGCCTACGTGCGATACTCTACATGGACGAAGTGTTTGGCTTTTTTCCGCCGACCGCCAATCCGCCCAGCAAGCAACCGATGTTGACGCTCTTGAAACAGGCGCGAGCATTCGGTTTAGGAGTGGTACTGGCGACCCAGAATCCGGTCGATCTTGATTACAAAGGTCTTTCGAATGCGGGCACCTGGTTTTTGGGGCGACTGCAAACGGAGCGCGACAAGGTGCGCGTGTTGGAAGGACTCGAGGGCGCTTCGACGCAGGCAGGCGCCGCTTTCGATCGGGGCAAAATGGAGGCCATCCTGGCAGGGTTGGGCAGCCGGGTGTTTCTGATGAACAACGTGCACGAGAACCGACCGCAGGTATTCCACTCGCGTTGGGCCATGTCCTATTTGAGGGGACCGTTGACTCGCGATCAGATCCGGGTTTTGATGGCCGATCGCAAGGCGGCGCTTGCAGCGCAGCAGGCAACCGACATGCAAGCAGGCGGAGCACCGCCAATAGGCAAACCGCAGGAAACTGCGCCCTCGGTTGCTGCAACTCGTCCTGTGATCAGTGCAAAGATTGTTCAGCGGTTCTGGCCTTTAAGCGAACCGTTGCCGGCAAGATGCCGTTTGGAGTATCGCCCGGGGATCTTGGGGGAGTGCAAAGTGCACTACGTCAAGTCGACCTACGAGGTCGACGAGTGGCGCGACTGCACCGTATGGCAACCTGTGCATGGCGAGATGCCAGAACCCGTGTGGGACACTGCGCAAGTGATGGACGGCCGCAAGGCACTCGATGCCGACCCTCAGCCGAATGCGTCGTTCGCAGAACTTGCTTCGCCGCTTGCACAGGAAAAGAATTACACGCGTTGGGACGACGACTTGAAAGATCATCTTTATCGTACCGAGAAGCTCGTACTCTGGCGTTGTGAAGTTCTCGACAAGGTTTCTGAACCGGGAGAATCCGAAGGCGATTTTCGAATTCGCGTCACTCAACTCGCTCGCGAAAAGCGGGACGAGAAGAAGGAGGAAGTCCGCGAGAAACACGCGAAGAGAATCACACGGGCAGAGGAGGCCGTTCGCAATGCAGAACAACGCGCCAGTGTACAGAAATCGCAGTTTTGGCTTCGGCTGGCGAGCATGATTTGGGGAGTGGTCGAGATATTTCTCGGGAAGGGGCGTCGGTCGCGCGGTGTTTCGGCCACTTCAGTTCGGCAGACCATGCGCGAGGGCGGCGAGCATTCGCGAGCAGCTGGAAAAGTCGAGACAAAACTCGCCGAATTGAAAGACCTGGAAGACAAACGTGAAAGGGAATTGGAGCAGATCGAGTTGGCTTTCGAGCCAAAGAATCTGATACTGGAACCAATCGAAGTGCCACTGCGGAAGAGTGACACCTCGGTCGAGAGGGTGGTGCTGGGATGGCTGCCCTGGCAGATAGATGCCGAGGGTAAAGCCCAGATGGCTTGATCGTCTCGGCACAAGCTATCCCCCCTGAAGACACCACCAAGATAAGTAGATTGACGGCAATTGGTACTTGGGACGAGTCACGTTACAATAGGTAGCCCCACTTTGAACAATCTTCGCCCCAGGCGGTTTATGGTATTCCGGTTTATCGAGAAGTTTCCGCTGGCGGCGTTTTTGTTGCTTACGATGTTCAGTGCGATCGGGTGCCAATCTCGCACAGTAGGCCATCTGCTTGGCCGCTGGGAAGGTCGTCCCGATACGGCCGCCGGCCGGGCGGAGCGCGATGCTGAAAGGTACGGCGATACGGCGCCGCCCACGGTCAGCCAGCTGAGCAAGACCGATTGGGAGAACTACGATCTGGTTGTCTCTCTGGAGTTCGTCGATCGTGAGCGTATCGAGCTTGCGTTATCCGACGGTTCGGAGCCTGTCGCTGGCGAATGGTCGATCATTTCGACGTCTCCGATTGGCTGCACGATCGAAGTCGACACCGCCGGCGAGTCGCCTGAATCGAGGGTGCGTCGTCAGTTCCAGTTGGAACTAGACGAGCGAGACGGGGTTTGCGTCGGATTCACGATGCGCGAGGTGGGTGCCGATCGACAGTTGGGCGCACTCTATTTTCGCCGTCCAAGTAACGAGTAGTCGGATTTTGCCGCGCGGATCCATTGCGGATAGCTCAGAACGAACAGCTCAAGAGGAGTACAAGTCATGTCGGAACGGGAACGCTGGATCGTTTATCCCTTGTTGTTCTTTGCGCTGGGGGCTTCGATCAGAGACAAGATCTTGCAGCGCGTCGAAGCGAAGGAAGTCTATTGCGAAAGCCTGCGGATCGTGGATCAACAAGATCCTGGAAAGCTGTTGGCCGAGTTGGGGATTCGTCGGGCAATTAACAATGATCCGACGCAATTGGCCGATCGCGTAGGTCGATTGCGTCTGATCGACAGCGATGGGCGTGAGGTTTGCGAAGTGGCCGGCGACATGATTATCGACCGGATGGTGGCCAGACAACTGCTCGTGATTGATCCGAACCGGAGGCCCCTGGTGCTGGTGGGCACCGAACCGGTGCCCGGCATGGCGTTCGAGGCTGCAGACCCGGCCGTCTCTTATCAGGGGGTCATCTATCTTAATAACAGGCCCTTGGGTACCGGAATCCGCTTAGCGCCGCCCGCGGCACGACCGACAGTGCCTGCTCCCGAGCCTAACAGCACTCCCTAGGGCCCGCGGGGTCGAGCTGCGGCAGCAGGTTGTTCCAAGGTAGGGGGCAGTCTTTTCCTAACCAGACAATTCGCTATGTGGTAAGGGATATGCCAATTTCTAACCCGACTCGGTACGCAGCGAGTTGCCAGGAACCCTGTCGACAGGCTACCCTATGATGTTCCCCGCGTCGCTATTGATCTGCCGTGGCTGGTGTTGGCCGCAGGCGAGAGTCGCCAAATTCTATTCGCCATCACTCCTCGCTCTCATCTTTTCGCGCTATGCCCGGCAAACCAACTGATAGCGCTTCGGAGTGGCAATCACTGTCAGAAATGCTACAGCAGCGCGCTTCGGCATTTCCTCATCGGGCAGCGTTTGTCTACGAAGACGAAACACGACAAAGCGAACAATGGACCTACGGCGAGTTGGATGTGCGCTCGCGGCAGATCGCAGCCTGGTTGACCGACCACTGCAACGTGGGTGATCGAGCACTGTTGGTTTATCCGCCGGGCTTGGAGTTTGCGGCTGCTTTCTTCGGATGCATTTATGCGGGCGTCCTGCCTGTGCCGGCGACGTATCCCAAGCCGCGTCGACCGATGCCGCGCGTGGATGCGATCGCGAACGATTGCCAACCCACAGTGGTGCTGACCCACAGCTCGGTCCTGAGCGGCTTGTGTCTCGAAGAGCAATCGCCCGCGATTTGTGCGGCCGACTGGCAAGCGACTGATGAGATCGTCGACCCGCAGTTGGCAGATTTTTGTCCCATAGCCCGGCAAGCCGAGGATTTGGCATTCTTGCAATACACCTCGGGGTCTACCTCGGAGCCCCGAGGGGTGATGGTCTCGCACGGCAATCTACTGCACAACCTGGCGGCGATTTGCGAAGGATTTGCAATCGAAACTCAGGCCGACCAGGTGCCAAAAGGGGTATTTTGGCTGCCCGCCTATCACGACATGGGTTTGATTGGCGGGATTCTTACGCCAATCTATGTGGGAGGGACCAGTTACCTGTTGGCGCCGACCACGTTCCTGCGGACTCCGCGGCGATGGTTGGAATTGCTTTCTGAAACCCGCGCATCAATCAGCGGAGCACCGAATTTTGGCTACGAGCTGGCAGTGCAGAAGACGACTCCGGCAGAGCGATCGGAACTGCATCTGCAAGATTGGCGGCTGGCTTTCTGCGGTGCCGAACCAATCCATCCAGATACTCTGCAAGAGTTTGCCGACGCCTTTGCCGTAGCGGGATTCCGTTCAAGCGCCTTCTATCCTTGCTACGGACTCGCTGAAGTGACGCTTCTGGCTACCGGCGGCCTGGGGCCTGCTGAGCCCCGCATCGTGGCGGTCGATCGCCAACAACTCAGCAGCCATCAGGCGACTTGCATTGAGAGCAGCGATCCGCGGGCCGTGCCGTTGGTAAGTTGCGGCTCAGCTCGCAATGGCAATACCGTGGCGATCGTCAATCCCCAGTCAGTCGTCGAGTGTCGCGAAGGGCAGGTGGGTGAGATTTGGGTTCGTGGCGGTTCGGTAGCCCAGGGATACTGGAACCAGGAGCAGCTCAATCGAGAACTGTTCCATTCTTCGCTTAACGGCGACAGGTCGTGCGAGTTTCTTCGTACCGGAGACCTCGGCTTCTATTTAGGCGGAGAGCTATTCGTCACAGGTCGATTGAAGGACGTCATTATTATCCGTGGGCGCAATCATTACCCGCACGATCTCGAACGTACCGCCCAAGCTGCCCACGAAGCCGTTGATCTTGGCGCCGCGTTTTCAGTTGAAGCCGAACGCGAAGAGCAGTTAGTCGTTGTTCACCAGATCCGACGCGAACACCGCAAGGCCGACATGGACGAGGTGCTGCGTTCGATCCGAACGAGCATCGTCGACGAACATGAACTCGACCCGCAGGCTATCGTTCTTATTCGCCCCGTGAGTTTGCCGATTACTTCTAGCGGGAAAGTGCAGCGAAGCCGTGCCCGCGAACAATACCTGGCAAACGAACTGCCGGTGGTAGCCCAGTGGTCCCGGCCTTTGGAGAATCGTCAGGCCGAAACTGACCAAAATGGGCAAGCCCTGCTGGCTCCTGGTTTCCTGGAGTCTTCTCTGTCGGCCGATCCCGCGCAGCTAACGGCTGAGGTCGAGAAGTGGCTGATCAGTTGGCTGACCGAACGGGCAGATTTGGCCCAGGGGGCTATGCAGCCAGAGACGCCCTTTGCCGAGCTTGGCATCGACTCGTTGACGGCTGTCGAAATCAGCCAAGAAATGGATCAGCTGCTGGGGCTCCAGTTGCCGCCGATGGTGATTTGGAGCTATCCCTCGGCAGCCGGCTTATCAGCGTACTTGGCCGAACAGCTGCAAACGGTTGCTGCTTCCCGTGCCCAAATCAACGGGATCCTCAACGCAGAACAATCGACCGCGATAGAACGGCCAGCTAATTGAGGGGCGCAACTCGCCGCAACGGTACTACCGAACATCGTCGGATTCGTCTGGTAGTTTCGAGGCCATCGGCAGCGGCAGGAGTTGTTCGGCATAGTGTTGAGTCTGCCGGACAGCCTGGCTTGTCTGGACGGGGCTATCGGTCGCCGTGCCGACCATTTCCACGTTCTCCTCGCCCAGGGCCGCAGAGGCTGAGGGAGTCGGGGCGTCATCGAAAGATTCGGGGTCGTCTTCGTTTTGCATTTCTTGAGGTATGTTGTCCGGCTCGACGGTCAACAGTTCCTTGTCCAGTTGTTGCTCGTAAGGGCCATGGCTTACGCGCGGGGTATTCGCCGATGCGTAATTCATGCGAATGGGGTCGCTGCTGAGGCTGCGACGACGCGAGGCGTCGTGATAAGCTTGTCGGGGCCACCCGCCCTCGCTCAGGAAGACGCCGTCGTAGTCCAGTAGCGTCCCCTTGGCAAAATGGACGTTCTTGATCGCGACCGCATATTCGGCCATGGATCGGAAGTGGTGGCTCTTGGCGTCTGCCAGTCGACGCTGAGAATCTAGCAGCAAGTCAAGCGGCGCCTTGTCAGCTTCGAATGCCGCAGTGACCGCCTCCAATTGCTGGCGTGCTGCTTCGAGCCGGTTGAAGGTGGTCTGCGAGACGGCATACGACCTCTGCATCTCAGCGACTGCGGCTGCCAGGTCGTGCAGCACTTGATGTTCTTGCTCGCGGAGGATGGCCCTCGACCGGCAGAGCTGAAGTTCGGCATTACGTGTTGCCGAAAAAGCCCGGCGATAGCCGATTGGCACGCTGAGCTCAAGCCCCAACTGCCATTCCTGGAAGTCCCCGCTCGTGAGATCTTCGTAAGCGTTGTCAAACCGAGTCGTGCCGCCGTTTGCGTCCAATAGATCTTTGCCGAAGCCTCGCCAACGATATCTTCCGATGGCGTCTAATCGTGGCAGCAAATGGTTCTTGCTGGCGATCCACTCCAACTCGAAACGCCGAGTTTCAAAGCGCTGGCGGCGAAGTTCGGCGCGTCGAATCACCGATTCTCGCGAGACTTCAGCCCAATCAACCTGGACCGGAGCCGAGAGAGGCTCATCAGCAGGTCGCAAGAGTCTGCCGTCGCTCGGAGGCAGGCCCATCAGCAGTCGCAATTGACGTTCGGCAACATGCACGCCGCCATTAGCGCGAAATGTACCGCCGCTGCTGCCATTGCCAGTACGTGTACCATCGATGCGGCGTCCGCTGAGGGCATTCTGGACGTCTTCTTGAAAGCGGAAGAACTGCTCCCGAGCTTGGGCTTCTTTTTCCGCTTCGCCGCCGCGCCTGCCTGCCTTAAACAGAGCATGAATGCGGCGCCAGGTGTCCAACGCGGAGTCGCGAGCTGCTACTTTTGCGTCGAGGTCTCGATACGCGTAGTAAAGGTCCCAATAAGCGTTTTCGATATTGCTGACGTGATCGCGAACGGCCATCTCGAAATCTGCCAGTTCGACGTCGGTATTGACGCGCGCAATCAGCACGCCGCCGTAGACCCCTGGCAGGGTACTTGGGCCGGCAATCCGATTGAATTCCATGCCGCCGCCCTGCAGTAGCGGGTGCCTAAACTCAGTTTCCAAATTGACATTCCAGGCACTGGGGAATTGATTGCTTGGTGCGTTGTTTGCGTCGTAGTCGATGTTGTGCCGGAAGATCAGCTCCGACCCAGTGATCGCCCGTTTACTGAGTTGCGATTGAAATACCGCGGCATCTTGATTCAAGAGGCGTGTGCCGCCGCCGAAGAATTCATTGTTGAGCGCCTTGTCGTTCTTTTCGCCAAAGATGCTGGTAGTATATTGAGCATCAAAAGCGCTCAGCGCTGCATCGATACCAAAGCGAGGATCAGTTTCCTGCAAGGCAGGATCCCAGAAAGTCTGGGCTGTCGATGGGGATCGCAGCAGGACCCCTCCCAAGTCCCGCAGCACTTTCGAACGCGAAAGCGAAAGCTGGACCACCTCTTCCAGGGGAATGTCCCAATACTCGGGGTCTTCAGTGCTGGCCAACGTCATGGGCTCGACACTGGCCCAGTCATCTTCGATGGCGCTGCATTGGCTGACCTGCGGATATTCGACTTGCGAGGCGATAGCCTGATAGCAATCCTCGGAAACACTCGCTTTGAAGTTATGTCCACCGCGCGATCGGCAGCCAACGAACACTGCCATCGCCAGGCAGATCGACACCGAGAGCCGATTTGTAGTGGTTTGCCGAGTGTGCATTAAGACATATGCGGGAGCGTACGAGTAGTTTGGGCCCAGCCAGCTAGCAGACTGTTCTTAGGCTCACTATCGTCTTCGACATCCTACAACTGGCAAAATCACTAATTCCGTTACGAACCGCAAAGTTTGCCCAAGCTGCCAATGCAGCTTGAGTGTTCGTCTTTCGCAAACGATTTTCTTCGCCCTTCCTGCTAGCAGCGCAGTTTGTTGAGCGGCTTGGATATACTGAATCTGTGATGTCCTCGACCGAGAAACACGAAGCAGCCACTGCAGATTGGCGCCAGCTGGAAGACTGTATAGACCAGCTCCATGAACTTGCGCGCACATCGGGCGATGCCAACGTGTTTTATCGTAGTTTGCTCGACAGTTGTGTTGCTACCTTGGCTGCGGTTGGCGGAGCAGTTTGGTTTCCCGACGCACGGGGACGATGGACCCTAGCACACCAGACAGGCCTGGGGCAGGTCCTCGACCGCAACGCCCCTCACCTCGTTGCGGCGCACAATGCGCTGCTGCAAACGGCCGCCGCTGGCAGCGTGCCGCAAACCTTTTCTCCCCATAGCGGCAACGCTTCGGCAAGTACCAATCCGACCGAATTTGTACTGTTCGTCTCTCCAGTGCCGAGCGATACGTCAGCCGAACCTGCCAAGCCTCGCGCCCTTGTCGAACTTTTCATGCGCGCTGGCAGTAGCCCGGCATTGCAGGCAGCCTGGCGAGAGTTTTTGACGACGATCTGCCAGCTGGCAACGACATTCCACGTGCATGATGAATTGCGAACGTTGCGTGCCGACCGCGAGCTGCACGACCAGTCCCTTGCTTTCTTGCATCGAATTCACAAGTCTACCGACCTGCGGAAAACCGTGTTCGAAATTGCCAACGACGGTCGACGATTGGTCGATTGCGATCGGTTGAGCGTGTTGGTGCGCCATGGGCGCTCGTGGCGGCTGTTGGCCGTTAGCGGGGTAGATCGCATCCAGTCACGTGGCGATGCGGCCAGGCGGCTCCAGCAGCTGGCTCAGAAGGTGGCAATGTGGGGTGAGCCAATTGACTATGCCGAAGGTTCAGCTGTCGAAGAAGCTGGAGTTGCAAGCCAACATCTTCCACCCGAGCTGGCGGCTCTGGTCGAGCGGCATGTCGACGAGTCGCATGCCCGACAACTGGTAGTAGTGCCGTTTGAGTTCGTCGAAGGCGATACTCGTCCTCCTCGACGGCGAAGATCAGCGAAACCGTTTGCTGCAGTCCTCATCGCCGAGCAATTCAATATGGCTACCGGCGAGTTTCCTCGCCAACGTGTAATCGAGCTGACCGCGCTTTGCGAGCCCGCCCTGCGGCTCACGACGCGATTTAATCGCTTTCCGTTGAGCCTGGTTGTACGTTGGGCCGAACGTCTTGCACGGCTGGGTTTTTTCTGGAGACTGCTCCGCTTCACCTTGTTGACTGCGGCTCTTGCAGGAGCTGTCGCTGCGCTTGTTTATGTCCCCTACGATTTCGAAGTCGAAGCCACTGCCGTTCTCTCTCCCATGGTTCAGCGCGACATTTTTGCTACCGCCGAAGGGACCGTCGCCGAAGTGCGCGTCGCTCACGGAGACCACGTACGCGAAGGCGATGTCCTGGCGGTGCTGCACGATCCTCAACTGGCCCTGGACGAACAGCGCGTTCAGGGAGAAATCGAAACGGCCCGCAAGCGGTTGGAAACGATTACCATCGAGCGTACTGCACGTAATGTGCGCGAAGACTTGACCGAGGGGCGATTGCCGATCTCGGCAGACGGGCAGCAGCTGGAGAAACAGCTGGCCAGTCTAGATCGCCAACAGGAGATCCTCGCCGCCCGTCGCGAGGCGCTCGAGCTACGCAGCCCGATAACCGGCACCGTATTGACTCTCGATGTACAGAATCTCTTACTAACGCGCCCCGTCGAGCGGGGGCAAGTCCTCTTCACGGTGGCCGATACCAATTCGGGCTGGGAACTTCTGGCCGAGGTGAGCCAAGATCGAATTGGCCACGTCTTAGCTGCCGAGCAACAGAGCCATGCCGCACTGCCCGTGCGGTTTCGTCTCGCCGGTGACAATCAGCGAATCTACGCTGGTCACGTCGATTCGGTAACCGCCACGGCAGTTCTCGATTCGTCGAGCTTAGAACGAGACCCGCCTACGGTGCAGGTACGTTTGGCTGTGGACGAAGAAGAGCTGTCTTCAGCGCGTCCGGGCATGACGGCCCAAGTACGGATCGATTGTGGCAGCCGCTCGTTGGGTTACGTTTGGTTGCACGACGTCTGGGAAACTCTTTACTCGTGGGTGGTATTCTGATGAGTTTGAGTCAACGTCGAAGTGCCTGGTTGCTGCTGGGACTGCTGATCAAGATTTGTACAGCGCCGGAAAGCGTTGTTCAGGGATCTCCCCTGCAGGTCGAATCGGTCGTTTTACGGCCGTTGCAAGACGCCGAAGTCTCTGCACAGCAAGCAGGACTGCTCGATCGAATTGTGGCAAGCGAGGGGCGTCGAGTCGAACAGGGACAGCTCTTAGCCGCCCTGGATGCCCGCGAAGCCAGGTTG
>JAGQOW010000158.1 GCA_020427155.1 Planctomycetales bacterium
CGGGGCGGCAAGCTGGTAGTAATGCTCCGGCAGGCCTTCTGTCTGGCAGGCATTGAAAACGGTGTACTCTTTCAGGAAGGGAATATCGGCCTCGATCTCCTGGCCGTCGTCGGCTGTCTCCGTGGTCTTGAACGTGCTGGCATAGACAACGGGCGTTCCTCGTTCTCCCTTGCGAACGTGTCCTCCCAATTGGCGAGCCTGCTGGAAGGTCAGCCAGAACGGAGCGTTGTATCCTTCCGCCTCTGCTGCTCCCCACAGCATCAGAATGTTGATGCCCTGATAGGGAGTGCCATTGTGCCGCAAAGGTCGAGAGATACGACCGGCTGCGTGCTCCGCGTTCCAGGGCTTGAGCCAAGGCCGCGTGCCGCGCTCAAGCTCGGCAATGATGTGATTGGTAACCCGAGTGTAAACGTCGGTGCGTTTGGCAGTAGTGGCCATGATGGAAACCTCCGTCTTTGAATGAAAAAACCCCGTGCACAAAAAGCACTTGCTTTTGGGCAGGGGGGACGAAGGACCAAAAGCTCGGGGGGAGGGCAGTCAAGGACGGGCGGCTGCGGAAGGCACCGCTCTGCACAAGCGAGCGAAGCAGAGCGCGGAAGAGTGGAAGGGGTCCACAGACGACCGCGCGGGCTCATCCTTGACGGGACGGGGGGAAGCCCCCCTTACAAGAAATGGACGCTTTGGCGTTCGCTCGGTGACGCACGTCACTTGCGCAAGGGGGCGGGAAGGGCATCAGCGTCGCTTGCCGCAAGCGACCGAAGCGCACGCGGAGCCTGGAAGCACCCGGCGGCGAAGCCGATGCGCCTTACCTTCTCCACAGTGCTTGACGAGTTATGCACAGGCGCTATACCTGTTGAGAACCTTGGAGGTATGCCTATGCACAGACTCGTTGTAGTTTCGCTTCTCATCTTCCTGGCCGCTTGCGCTACGCAACGATACGGCAGGCAGACCGAACTCTCTCAGGTCGAGAGGCAAGAGTTCAGTTGCAAAGACATTCGCATCGAGATCGCCAAGAGCGATGAATTCCTCAGCGCCATTCGCATGCAACGGCGCGATACTTCGGGTGCTCACGTCCTGGGCGCTCTGGGCGACTTTGGCATAGGCAACGTCATGGAAGGCGACGCTGCCGAGCTTTCCGGTGAGAAGCGATTGAAGCAGCTCAAGGAACTGTCGGCGGAAAAACACTGTAAATGAACCGACAAGGTTTTACGCTCATCGAACTCTCGATCGTGCTCGTCATCATCGGACTGGTGGTGGTGGGGATTGTCGTGGGTCGCGAGATGATCGCAAGTGCGCAGGCGAAGAAGGTGCTAACCCAAATGGAGGGATATCAAACGGCGGTTACTGCCTTCAAACTCAAGTACAACTGCATTCCAGGGGACTGTAGCAAAGCGTCGCGATTCGGCGTGGGCTCAAACGGAAATGGCGATGGGTACGTCGGGGGCACGGGTGGATGCGCGTCGGGAGACTACAACGCCACTTGCCTTACGATGAAGGCTGCAGCGTCTCTCGTCTCTCCGATGATGACCCGTGGATACGGCGAGTTTCAATGGCTATGGGCTCATTTAAGCGCCGCCAATCTTATTCAGGACGGTATCACTACATTGCCATGGGCTGATGCCAACGTGACTGCCATGATGGACAGCTACTTCCCCAAAGATGCATTGGGAAAAGGATGGATGTCGGCATTCACCTGGAACGGCAGAACCTACATACGCACCGGTGTAGCGGCGACCAATAATTATGCGGAGCCCCTTTATCAAAGGACCGTGGTATCAGCTGCGCAGATGCATTTTCTCGCGTCGAAATATGGCTATTCGATTACGGTGGGGAATTCGAGTAGCTCGGCCAACTATCCACTCGCCATGGAAGTTGGTCAAAAGGTCATTCCCGTAGGCGTAAACAATGCGGGTGGGGGCAACGATCGATTTCTCTATATTGCGCCCACGACCGCGCTACCGGCATCTCAATTCAAAGCTTGTGTCGTGAATAGCGGCGGGACGTACGTGTATAATATTGCAGACGAGGGGCAGTGCAATTTTCTCTGGGAGCTGCGCATGTAGTTGCTTCAGTACTCACGGTATCCTGTGATTCGGGCGTACATCTCCTCGGCATCAGCACGGCTAGCAACGTCGCCGATGCAAAAGGCGCCCTCGCCGGGTGCGTGGCCGTATAGGCTCCGGTGATTAGGAGTTTCTTAAACTATCGCGGGTAGGCTTACCGCATGAATGGACGCACACAGAACGGCTTCACGCTCATCGAACTCTCGATCGTGCTGGTCATCATCGGACTGGTGGTGGGGGGGGTTGTCGTGGGTCGCGAGGTAATCGAGGCCGCTGAGATGCGTGCGCAAGTGGGCGAGATCGACAAGATTCGTACAGCCGTACGCACCTTCGGGTTGCAGTACAACTGTTTACCTGGCGACTGTGCGTACGCCACCCGGTTCTTCACCGCGACTTCGCAGCCCGGGCAAGTCACCAACGGTAATGGCAACGGGCGTATCTATGGATATGGCTACAACGAAAATCAGGGCGGAGACATAAACGTGGGGTGGCAAGGAGCCAACAGCAGAGAGTGGTTTCGCGTATTTGATCATCTGGCAGCTGCAAATCTTACGATCGTGCCACAATATGATGAGACTACCAATCTCAGCAACAGAGCGGGCGTTGCATATCCGCGTATGAAGGTTAATGCCAGCCCTCCCGCGAACATCCAGGGGCCGGGAGGTATTGCAATCGGATATGAGCCGGGAAAGGATTATATACAGGCAGGAAACAAGATTCGCTTGGGGGTGTGCTTTTATGTCCCCTGGGGGCAAAACACTCCTGTGTTCAGTTGTGGTCTGGCTTCGCAGAGCGCAAGGGTACTAGACGACAAGATCGATGATGGGTTGCCATACAGCGGAATAGCGGTGATTACAGCTCCCGCGTACATCTTTCGCACTCCACTTTCCGGCATAGACGAGACAGCTGGCTGCGCAGTCTACGCGACCAATAGCTATCGGCCGTCGACGAGTACTGCCCAATGCGCAATATCGATTGTTGCAGGATTCTAACATCGCATAGGGCCGACAGTATGTATGGTAGTCTCAGATAGGGCTGCAGTAGTCCACCATATCGCTGCCATGTCAAATAAAGGAGGTTATTTAGCATGGCGGTAAGCATTCCGGCAACGAGCCACACTTCTGGCAGCACGCTTTCTTCTTGCGCGTCAAAGCGGCATATGGCAGACTGACACAGAACTGCCCAATCAAGGTGCAGTCGTCAGGAGGGGTATGGAGCAGCAAGATCAGCGTGTTTACCGAAGTAGAGTCGATTCGTCAGGACGTATTCTGCTCGCCGCCGAGTTGCGGCAGCGGCATCGTCTCCAACCAGGTGACACGGTCGCGGTCATCGATACGCCGACGGGCTTGCAGGTAAAGACGCAAGAGCAACTCGTACGCGAGATGCAGGACTACTTCCTCAGCCTGGGACCACAGGATTCGGTGTGGTCGGAAGAATTGCTGGCGGAACGCCGCTCTGAGAGCGAGCGTGACTAGCGTCGTTCTCGACGCATCTGCACTGATCGCGCTGATGCGACGCGAGCGCGGGGCGGATCGAGTAGAAGCCGCCATCGGCGACGCGGTCATCTCGGCTGTCAACTATTCGGAGGTTTGCAAGAAGGCGGTTGAGCAGGGAGGTCGTGTTGACTTTGTGGCATCCTTTGTTGATGGGCTTTCGATCGCCGTCATTCCTTTCGATCGTGAGATGGCGGCAGTCAGTGCTGCACTTTACTCAGAGACAAAGAGCCACGGTCTATCGTTCGCAGACCGCGCCTGCCTGGCGCTCGGCGAGCGCATGAAGGCGGAGGTGCTGACGGCCGAGCAGAAGTGGAAGCTCTTGACGGTTGCAACCAAGATCACGGTGATTCGCAAACCACAGTAGGGAGTACCAACTGCAAATGCAGGAAGAGAGAGCACTCATACCTCAGGGAGAGGTGCCTGAAATAGCTTCAGGCAACGTGCCTCGCCAGGTTGAAGAAGCCGGGGCAGCCGCGTCATTTGCCTGGGAAGAGTTCTTCATCGGGAAGATACGCAATCCGCATACGCGACACGCGTACCTGACGGCCGTGCGGCGGTTCCTTGCCTGGCTGGAGCCGCAAGGTATTCCACTCGCGAAGATCACTCCCGGCATGGTGGGCCAGTATTTTGATTCGCTGTCGCTTAGCATTCCTTCGAAGAAACTGCATCTTGCTGGCATTCGAGCGTTCTTTGATACGCTAGTCGTGCGGCATGTAATGGTACTGAATCCTGCCTTGTCTGTTCGCACGGAACGCTATTCAGCTATCGAAGGCAAGACACCGGAAATCACCGTTGAGCAAGCCAGAAAGCTCCTTGCATCGATCCCGCTCAAGTCGCTGATCGACCTGCGAGACCGTGCGATCATTGGCGTACTTATCTACACGGCCGCCCGTGCCGGCGCTGTGGCGAAGCTGAAGATGCGAGACTTGATGCCCGACGGCGGACTGATGGTGCTCCGCTTCGCCGAGAAGGGGGGCAAAGCTCGCACGATCCCCGTGCGGCACGATTTGCAATCGGCACTGCAAGACTACCTGTTTGCTACGGGAGTGGAGTCGGATACCAAAGACTCCCCACTGTTCCGTAGCCATCGCCTGACAGGACTGCCATCGGCGCAAGCGATCAAGGCTGGAGACATATGCCGCATGGTCAAACGACGGCTCAAGGCCGCTGGGCTATCGACCCTCATCTCGCCTCACTCCTTTCGTTCGTGTGCAGCGACAGACCTCTTGGTGCAAGGTGTGCCGCTAGAGGACGTGCAGTACCTTCTTGGGCACTCAGTTTCAAGGACCACCCAGCTTTACGATCGTCGCCGCCGACAGGTGACAAGAAACATCGTGGAGCGGATCTCCGTTTAGCCTTTGGACGGTGCCTGACGACACCAAAGTAATGCTACCATTTCGCTGCACATTGAACAGGTAAGCCAGTTGACAGAGATGTAGCCAAGCAGGCGGCAAGCTAGGCAATTGCTGCCGCCGAAGCAGGATTCGACTGCAGACAAACCAACAGCGTCGACGTATGACCTGGATCACGAATAAGAAAACGGCAGGGCACGGGGAGTGCGGGATCTCTTGCTGATGCAGACTCGCTAGCGAAGACACCGTTGGCCATTTTTGCACGAAGCACTGCTGTGACAGGGCGCTTGCGCGAAGCACAAGATTGCGCTACGATGCGAGAAGGGTGTAATAGTGCCATTCACCCGGATAGACGTGGATTGATACTTCGTGTGATTCCAATAAGACCACCCCTTCTAACGGAAGACTTGCTGCGTCCATCGCACGTTGCGGAATGGCCTTGGCAGCAACTAGCCGAAGATCGGGTGACGTGCTTATTTCGATTGCCGACGGCGCGTGAGCAGTACATTAGTATTCAGCGCGAGCCTGTCATACGGTACCGCAGCAACGAAGACGGCGGGGAGACGTGCGCCTACCAGGCGACTGTGATCAATATTGCCGGCACGAATTTGCCTATCCCGTCGATTGTTGCTCCGGGCCGTAGTGGTCCCGTACCGGTTCGCGACACCGAAGAGCTGTGTGCGTTCCTGGCAGACGTACTGCAGGGAACACGAAGGTATCATGCGTCGGCCCCACTCGGCCGTGGCGGACAAGGGAGGTCTTGAGTGGTTTACGCGGAATTTCGTAGAGGGGCTTTCGGTCTAACCTCTTGAAGGATTCTGAGCACTCGCCTCTTCACGCACACGTCGTGCCCAATCAGCGGCTTCCTCTTGCGTGGCGGGCACCTTCTCGATGCTTGCGACACCATACTTTTCCAGACCAGCATCCTTAAGTGCCTCTAACAGGCGGTCAGCATCGCTGTCGTGAAGTGTGATCCTAATCTCGTACTTGTCTGGCATGCGGCCCCCACATCTGGCAATCCATGCATGGTAGCACGTAATCATTAACATGGAATTAACGCGCCTTATCACGGAGTTACCGATTCCATTCCAACCGTGACTCCTTTGCCGCCTGCGAAGAACGAGACGGGCGTTCCATCAATAATGGCACGCACGCGCACTTTGGTGCCTGCGAAAGCCTCGTTTAACGATTTGCGTAGCGCATCAAGCGGTCGGGGGCTTGTAACTTCGTCCGGGTAAAACAGGTACCTGCCGCTCCATGGTTCATGACGCTGCAGCGGTCTTCCGGAGACATGTGCTTGATCCAATGACCCAGGCTTGAGGCCATCCGGTTCCGACCACAGATTTGCGGGGCGACAATGAAAGTCCAGGTACTCTTCAGCGAGAATGCGGGTATTCAGCCTGCTGTTGCCAATTGGCTCGAACCAGAACATTACAGATTTCGTCGTTGGGGATACGCGAAGTATGTCGGGTCCCAACTCATTGTCGGTGTCATTATGCAACGCGATTCGCTGCACGTCGCTTTCGTGAACATGCAGTCGAATTAGAACGCTTCCTGAAGAGATGAGTGTGACCGCCACCTGGTACTTGAAACCGCAGGTGTTCGCGACTTTCTCGACCGCTTCGCGGATGGCGGTGCAATGATCCACCGACTTGATGTCGCCTTTGATCTCAACCGTGACGGCCTTGTATGCATCGCTGAGCGCGATGTGCTCTTCTCTCTGAAAAACGGCATTGTCTCCCGGCATCACAAGTGCCGTATAAGGGACTTCAAGTGCCTGGGCAATACAGCGAATAGAGTACGGCAGAGCTTCCTCACCGTGTTCTAGCTTCCGCACGGTGCGCAGGCAAATCCCTGCAGCAATTGCCAGCTCGTCTTGCGACTTGAATCCATGCGATTTCCTCAGCGTGCGGATCGCTTCACCGTTCGGTCGCACCGTTGGAGTTGATTGGCCGTGCTTCTTATTGCCCATCGTTTGCCGCTTCCTGACCTGCTTTGCCTGCCTATTGCCCTGCCTATGTGCTTCACTATGCCGCCGCTCCATCGAGACAATTGAGCATAGCTTGGGCAGCCAGTCAGGGACAGATGGTGCGGCATGCACTGGATGCCCTTGGAAGCGGCCAAGGTTCTAAACGCACTTGAGACAGGAGACGAGAAGAATGAGTGAACGAGAACAGATTCAGTACGTCGCGGTGAAGGAACTTAGGTTCGCACCTCAGGTCCGAGAGCGAATTGACGAGGAGTCGCTAAAAGGCCTGGCTGTCAGCCTAAAGGAGGTCGGCCAACAGCAACCGATCCGCGTTAGACGCGATGACGACAAGCCCATTGTCGTCGATGGTGAGCGTCGCGTCAGGGCGGCGCGCATGCTGGGCTGGGAAGAGATCGCCTGCATCTTTGAGGGCCGTTCTCTCAGCGAAGCTGAGGTAACACAGCGAGCGTTGATAGCCAACTGTCAGCGGATGAACCTCTCTGGGCTGGAGACCGCCCGTGGCCTCCGTCAACTGATGGAGGCCACGGAGTGGAACGCTAGCGAGACCGCGTCCCATGTGGGTTTCTCGAATTCCTCGGTAAGCAAGCTGCTTACTCTGCTCGAACTGCCTATTGCAATTCAGGAGAAGATTGCGGCCGGCGAGATCGCCCCGAGCACGGCTTACGAGATCGCCAAGGTCAGGGATGAGAACAAGCAGCTCGAACTTGCCGATGCCGCGGCGAAGGGTGATCTGACGAGAGATGCTACCACCAGGGTGGCTCGCGAGATCAATGGTAAGCCGGGGTCCAATGCGGCAATCCTAAAGCGTATTCGAGTGCCACTCTCAACGGGATCAGTGACTTTGTCAGCAGAGTCACTCACTCCCGACGGCATCATCGCGATGCTTGCCGAGATTGCCAACAAGGCTCGTCGATTGAAGGCACGGGGCGTTCCCGATGCCACGTTCTTCCGCATGCTCAAAGCACAATGAGGATACTCACGATGTCTAGTACGTTCGCGATCTTTATTCGCAACACGCTTTACTACGCGCTCCTGTTTGGGGGTCTGGGGCTTGTATTGGCATTTGGAGAGATCGTCGTGGAGCGATATGACGTTCCGCTATGGGTGCCCCTTCTTGCCATCGGTGCCATGTGTGCGGCATCCGATATGTTGCCAGATTGAGAGAACTGCCATGTACGCCTTATCCCGAGTGCTCCTGGTGTGCGCGTCGGTTGCCTGCCTTAGCGCGGCACTGTTCTGCCTCGCAGTGATGTGGCCCACGTCTGCGGTATTTCTGGCGGTCATAGCTCTTGGTAGCGCAGCCCGTGGGGGTTGGAATCGGCTCACCACGCTGGGGTCGGCGAGATGGGCAGATAGCCGTGATTTGCGCCGGGCAAGGATGCTCGGTGCAAGTCGCGGCATCATCGTAGGTCGTTTGCGACTGCATCGCCGCGAGATCATTTTTGATCGCGTGCGTGGATTATTTGCTCCAGGGACCAACGCACACGATGCCTGCCGCAACTTCTTCGGGGGACGGCTGGCCAAAGACAGTGGCCTGGTACGACTATCCCAGAGCACTCACGTCGCCGCCTTTGCACCAACAGGTGCAGGCAAAGGCGTGTCGCTTGTGGTGCCATTTCTGCTTACATCACCGGAGTCGGCAGTGGTCGTCGACTTCAAGGGAGAGCTTGCCACATTGACGGCGCACCATCGGCAAAAGCAGTTCGGTCATCGAACGGTGATTCTCGATCCGTTCCGCATCGTGAGCAAGATGCCGGACTACTACAACCCGCTCGATTTCATTGACCGCACGGACCCGTTGGCGATCGACCAGTGCAACGACCTCGCTAAGGCAATGGTGGTTCGCACTGGCGAAGAACGAGAGAAGCATTGGGATGACAGTGCAGAGGCGTGGATCGCCGCTGTGCTCGCGACGATCGTGCAGTATGGCGACGTGGGCGAATCACGGAGCATTCAGACCATGCGGGAACTGCTCAGCGATCCTGCCAAGCTGGAGCTGGCAGTCAAGCTGATGGGCGAGTCCGATTGCTGGGACGGAATGCTCCGCCGTATGGGTGGGCACTTACGGCACTTCGTTGACAAAGAGAAATCCTCCGTGTTGACGACGGTTGGTCGTCATCTGCGCTTTCTCGATACCGTCGCCGTCGCCGAGAACACTCGTGGGTCAAGTTTCAATCCAGAGAAGCTCCGTGATGGCAAGATGACTGTCTATCTCATCTTGCCTCCCGATCATCTGCGTGCCCAGGCAGGCCTATTACGGCTATGGATCAGCTCGATGATGCGTGCGGTAGTGAAGGGTGGCCTCCAGGAAACAAGCCTCGTGCATTTCGTAGTTGATGAAGCGGCAAGTTTAGGACACCTCGAAGCGATCGACGATGCGATCGACAAGTATCGCGCGTTCGGCATCCGTCTCATGCTTATCTACCAATCGCTCGGGCAGTTGCGGAGGTGTTTTCCCGAGGGGCAAGAGCAGACGCTGCTTTCTAATGCGACACAGGTGTTTTTCGGAGTGAACGACAATCAGACGGCTGAGCATGTCTCCACTCGCTTGGGAGATAGCACGATCCTGGTGCAATCTGGCGGGACCAGCAGCGGCAATTCCCACCAATCGGGACTGGGACCACAGGCGGCCAGCAGCAGCGCCTCGTACAACGCTTCTTCCAATTGGGC
>JAGQOW010000159.1 GCA_020427155.1 Planctomycetales bacterium
CAAAAACTCTGTTTCATAGCAATCACATCGGCCATAGTGCAGGATCAGTGTGCCGCAATCCGAGGTCTGCCCCCAGTCCGCTTCCGCGCCGAATGGGTCGCAATCGCCCGATGTGTACGTGCCTAGGATTAGGCAGGGGTTAGGGTCCATGTCCGGGCAAAGAACGTAGCAGCTTGCTTCCGCCCCAGGGATCGCCGGTGCAACCCCAACACAAGCCACGCCAATATCAGCAATACCACTGGCTGCATTCGTGGCCTCGCATTCTTCGGGGACACTCGCGCAGGCCTTAACTACCAGTTCGTTAAACTCGATCCGACTATTAGGGCAAACTGCCTCTAGGGCCGTGTTGGTCCCTGTGTCGCTGCAAACTTCGTCTTCGTAGTGATCGTAGTAGAACGTCGTGAAGCCGTCGTCTGGATCGCAATCGTCTCCACAGCATATCTCAGGGTCTTCCGTGTCTGCCCGCGTGATTGTCTCGCACCGACAACAGTTCCCATCAATGGCGCAGATTTTCAGGCCATAGAAAAACACGTAAGGGTAGCCGTTCAGGCTCCCCGTGTAGGCTGATCGCTGGAGGTCGTGGTTAAGGTAGCTCCGCAGCTCAGAAAGATACGTGGTAAGCGTGTTAGTGGCCGTCGCAGAATGGCATGTTTGCGTTTCGCATTCGCCACAGAGCGGGTGCGGAAAAGTCTCATCTCCAGCCGGGCCATCCGTCCAGGGATTGCAGGAAGTTGGCCCGGTCCAGGTGTTCGCCGCGTAGGAAGAGGTATTGATATCGTAAAATTCCAGGGCTATCGGATTAGCCGCTAGAAAGTCATCGGGGATAGGGTATTCGCAGGGGTGATGCAGTTGAGCGCAGTACGGATTGCTGTCTGTGATGCACAAGGCGAAGATTGCGTAGGCGTGGTACTCTGGCGTGGTGCTACCGCAAGTATCTTCATCTGCCGGTGTGTCGGCGTGGGTGATGTAGAGTTCGCAGCCAGTCCCGCCAACTTCCGTAACGACTGTTTTAGGGCAACAGCAATTGTTGTGTGTGCCGCCGCCAATAACCGGCGTTCCTGCCACGAATAGTGGCCTACCGTATTGCAAGCTAGGTGGCATTACACCTCCTCGCAATCATCGCGGCCAATCTTGAATTCGTTGCTGTTGCCTTCGTGGTAAATGCCTTGCGCGTCGTCGGTCGTATCACTGCCCTTAACAAAACCTGAGAGCGATGCCAGGTCAAATTGATCTGGCACGAAATATGTTACGCCGTCGATGTCGGTTATTTCGCCAGGGAGCACCACAGGTGCGGTTGTCGAACCACGAATCGTTGATTGTGATACTTCGTTCCAAACAGGCAATGTTGTACTGCCGCTGTCCCATTCCATCCCCGTACTGGTGCGAGACAAGATACGCGCCGCGCCGTCGGCACTGGTTCCCGCTGTTACTGTGGTAGTCGTGGCGTCGTAGGTTGCCCCTGTCACATTAGCCACAATCATCGCCACTGCGCGAGTGGTGCCACCCCCTCCACCGCCCCCACCCCGCCGCCGCTTGTGGGGTGTTTTCGTAGTTCGCCCACCCGCGCCTTGCACTTGGCGCACCGTACGCACGATCTTTTGTGCGCTGGCCAGATCGAAGCCTACGGTTTTGCCAGCCATCGCTAGAGCGAAACTCCATGATTCTTGATCGCCAGCTCTAGCTTGTCGGCAGCCGTAGCGTAGCCCAGGTGACTGATGTAATCGCCCGCCCCCAAGTCTGCCGCTGGCTTGATGCCGCCTGGCGTGTCGCTCGCCACATAGGGCACTCCAGCAGTTAGCGTGCCGCCGACATCAATCGGGCCGCTGGTCTGGATATAGCCATAGCCGTCAGCAACGTTAGCGCTAATGACAATTCCAGCCGCTGTAGCCGCTTCTTCGCTAGCGTCTGCGTCGCACTTCCAGTATTTGGTGTCGCTTTTGAGGTAGACCACGTTGCCGTTGGTCACCGTCTCGCCAAACTGGACGCGGCTTGCCTGCGTGGTTGCTCCATTAGCGTGGACGTTGGCTGCGGTTTGGGTTACGTCTGCCATTGGTTTAGGTCCCGTAGTTCAGGAGGTTCGAGTAGCTAACTGGTTCGAGGTGCCGATAGGTTACGCTGGTCGGTGCCGCGTCATCACCTAGCGTGCCGTCAGTGTTTAAGTTTACGGGTGCCGCTGCGTCTGCGGTTTGCGTTGAGCCGGAAGCGGTGACTATTTCGATTTGATTGCGCACCAGCTTCCAGACTTGGGTGCCGGGATTGTCGGGATCGTCCACTTCTTCCCAGTGGTGCCATCCGACGTTGTCCAGTACGAGATCGGTAGTCTTGCGCACCGCGATACTGATCTCACAGGGGTAAAATATGTAGTCCCCCTCTGTGGTCCGCCCTAATGATTCGGCAGATTGAAACTCCAGACGCCGGGCCGACCAACCGCCCACTGCGCTGCTGTTGGTGGTGCTCTCATAGTCTTCATTGAGTTGCACGATTTGGCCAGGCGATGCTTTATTGACCATGCCCACTAGCAAGGGCGTACGCACCGGGCGGACCAAGGCTTCGTCGGGTTGTTCGCCAGCGGAATTGACAATCGGGCCGGAAGTTAGCGCGTCGCGTTGCTCGCCACCCGCCGCCCGTGGTAGTGCATCCACGTTCTTGGCCGTGGCAATCCGCTCTTCGCCGTCAATAAACTTGACATCCCAGACGATAGGCCGATCTAACGGGTTCTCGACTTGCTGGGCTGCATCCTCACCCTGTGGTAATCGGCCATAGGTCACATCCCAATCGATTACCGAGCGATTGATGTCGTTGAACAATGGCGAGATGCTTTCGACGAATAGCGGCCCATTGGTGTACTGCGCGAACCGCGATGGCACTGGCGTGCCGCTGGCTGATTGCGCCAGGATTAGCGCCGCATAAAAATTGGTCGGTGGTGTGGTGTAGGTCACCTGATAGCGTTCAGTTACCGAATCATCGCCGCTGCGAGAAGCGGTAGCACTGGCGATGCCTTTGAATACACTGGTAGCCATTAGGGGATCACCACCTGCGGAATCGACATCCCGCCCGTGTTCTTCGCGATGGTTGCCAGCAGGCTATTGCGCATCAAGTCGCGTTTCTGCTCTTCGCGAATGCGCCGATTTTCTGCCCGCTGGTTAAATGATGCTGCACTGCCGGATTGTGCGAAGGAAAGCGAACCACGGGCAACCGACTGATGGCTGCCTGTTAGTGCTGTCGGGTCGAAGTTTTGCATCAACTTGGAAAACAGTCCGCCCAGTAATTGGTTGCCCGGATTGTTGGCAATGCCGCTTAGGATTTGGCCAGGGGTTTGCAGAAGGTTGCTGATCGCTCCCTTGCCCTTACCGGCAAACCCTTTAATGGCATTAAAAATCGTGCTTGTAGTCTGTTCGCTAGCGGCTGCCGTTCTCGCTTGGGCGGCTTTTGCAACCACTGCATCGATTAGCTTGGATGCGGATCTGCTGTTCTCGATATCAAACGCCAATTGCTTGATGTTCCCTGCCCGCGTGAAGTCCGCCGTACTGGCAGTGCCTAAGCCCAGGACGTTCGCCCCAAAATCACCGCTGCGGATTTGGTTTAGCAGATCGAGGCCAACCGCCGCAAATCGCAGTAAGGCACCAAACGCCTTTTGTGCCAGGTCGGCCATAAACTTTGCCGCTACTGTCAGCGACTCGCCAATAGACTTACCGACCGTCTTAGCCTTGCCGCCCGTCGTCAAAAACTCCGTCAGGCCTTTTGTCAGGCCCTCTACCACTGGCGCAATCTCGACAGCAATCGAAGTAAAGATTCCACGTACCGCAGATCGAAAGCGGTTAAACGAATCAATCGCCCGCTCAATACCTCTTGCTGATTCGCGGTCGACTGCCAAGCCTAGTGCTTTTGCCGCTTCGGTGGTTTCGGCTAACCCGTCGCGCCCTAATCGCAGGGTATTGATAAGCATCGAACCACGCGCGCCAAATAGCTGCGTAGCCACGGTTAGCTGGTCTTGCTTGCTGGTCATCTTGGCGATGGCGTCGGCAACCGCCAGAAACTGCTGATCAGGGCTGAGTTGATTTAGCTTCCGCGCGTCAACTCCCAGCATCCGAAACGCTCGTACCCCCTCGCCTATTCCTTGCGCCGCTTCGCCCACGTTCTTAGTGAGGTTTGTCAAGCCTTTGTCGAGCACTGCCGTTCCCGCGCCGGTTTCTTCCGCAGCTAGCCGTAAGCCTGCCAATGCCTCTGTGGTCACCCCTAACTTGTCGCTTGTTTTGGCCAGTGAATCGACTGCCTGGAAAGCATCCGAAGTGAACTTCGTCAGTCCCACTGCTCCCAAGGCAGTCGACAGGCCGGTTACCGCCAAGGATGCCCTGCCGACTCCGGACACAAACTGCCTTATCGACCCTCTCGCACGCTTGAGCCCTTTTTGCAGCCTATTGGTATCCATCGTGATACCAATACTAATTCCGCCGATGCGTTTAGTGTCGCCTGCCATCTAGTTACATTCCCAGGAAGCGGTTTATTTCATCGTTGGCTGCAATAGTCTTGTCCGTTGCGTCGCCTTGTTGTTTCTGTCGTTTCGTGCGGTTGTCCGCCCGGTACTTTGGCACGAATGCGTCATCCTCGATTAAATCGAACTCTTGCAGCTTCGTACCGCTCATGCCTGCTGCAATGGCTGAGATAGAATTGATAAGCCTTGCCGTTATCAGGCTGGAGCGTTCCCAATCGTCGCCCCAAGGCTCTAGTGTGCTATAGTGGTATGATTCCTCTAGTTCGCCTGGTTCCAGTGTGTCGAGCATTGCATCGACTTTTGCGCCCCACCCGGTTTGTATCGCTAACTTGTGAGCATAGCGCCGTAGTGGGTCGTTCTCTAGTTTTTTGCTGAGTCCTCGGAAAACGCACTGATGCCCGTGTGCCTGATGCAAGCGTTTGCCAGCGATGCAATAATCTCCGTGTCCTGATCCAGCCACTTTTCATAGTCTGCGTCGCCAGAGATTGGGTTGCCTTCGCCATCAACACAAGCGGCAATAATGAGATAGATATTTACTGCCATATCGTCTTTGGCTTTTTGCTGGATTGCTGCAATCTCACGCGCATTCAGTGAGCGCAGCCGAAACTTCAACCCTGCTACCTCGTGATCCTTGAATCGTCGCTTGTAGGCTTGCTGTAAAATTGCGTTGGTCGCATATCCGTTCGTCTCACTCACTTTCATCGCTCCAATCGTTGTCGGTTGTCAATTCAGTTACTGTTCCGGCAGGTTCGCCGTTTGGCATCACAATCGTGGTGGGGCGTTCGCGGTAGCGTTCGCCTTTGAGGTAGCCGCGAATGATGCGCGGGTCAGGTGGCCCGACCGTCAAATCGCTGATGGGAAAGCCCCCGTACTCTTGTCGCAGCTCCGCCACCCGACGCCTTACTGCCTGGCAGAAGTCGGCATCGGGAAAAAACCAGATGAAACGCAACGTGGCGTTAGGCTTGCGATCCACAAAGCCAATCTTCCGTTCGCCCGCTTCCGTCTTGGCAATCACGACATCAATCGGCAGCAGCGTCCGCAGTCCTTTACAGACGCCGCTATATTGCCGCAACTCAATCTCTGGTAGTTCGGTCATGCTTACTCTGCGATGGTTGGCCAATCGTTGAACTGGGTGGTAATGCTGCAGACGATCAGTTTGTCAGTCACCAAATCCTCAATATTCCAGCCGGTCACATGCGCCGCACCAGCGGCAGTGGCCGCGCCGGAGTTCGGAAAAGTGATCGTCACCGTTTCCGAAGCAGACACCGCGCCCGAATCAAACAATAGATCGTCGATTGCGTTCGCTTCCGTGGTGGCCAGTGTGTCAGGGTCGAGAAAGTAGCTGGAAGTAAAGGGTTCGATATCGTAGAGATCGCCGCCAATCTTCGTGCGCGCCCCCGTGGTGGCCAGCGTCGAAGTATCCAGCGATTCACGGGAAAGCCCCCACCCGCCAATCGACGTATAGCCTGGCGAGAAAGTAGTAGTCGTGCCGAAGCCTAAGGTCGAACCGTGCCCAGATAGCGCCATTGCCTAGCCGCTCCTATGTGAAAGTAGGCACGCTTTGTGTGTGCCAGATGTCAAAGTCCATTGAATAACGAAACGTCCACTGGTCGGAAGCATCTACCGGCGTATCACGCAAGGCACGTTCTGCAATGATGGTGGCAGCCTGGATGGTGATATCACCCGCAGCCCCCGCATAGCCGCTCAGGCGATTGCGAATCTTCTCTGCCAGCGCTTGTGCCTTGACTGATGTTTGGTCGTAAGCGTCGATTTGCACCGTTGATAGTTTGACACCCACCTCTCCGGTTAGCGTGTATTCACGCTGTGACGTAATGTTGCGTAAGACTATCAATGCTCCCTTGATTCCTTGTGCCACCCTGCTGGAGTAAATACGAGTTCCCACCACGTCGCTAATGGCAGCTGATGCCTGCAAGTAAGTTTTTAGGTCTTTCTCGATCATCGCCGCACCGCCATTAGTCGTAACTCATTGCGTAGAGCGCCCAGCAACACGTCGCGGATTTCGCCCTCGCTGCTGTAAAGTGCGGGCCGTAAGAATGGGTCGGCCTCCATGTACTTGGTGCCTAGCTCTTGGAATCCGCCATAGAATTGCGCGCCCTTAAACGCCCCATCGCGTGTTTGCACCACGTAGCCGATACGTGCTTTGCGGCTGCGTGGCATGGCTCGCACTGTTAGCGAGCTTTCTAACGCGCCAGTGTCGATAGGTGCGTCTGCCTTCGCTTTCGGTAGCACGATGGCCTTAACGGCTTCGCGTAGCGATTTTCGACCGACCTTGCGTTGCACTGTTGGTTCTAGTGCCGCTAGCTTGCGGTCTACTTCTTTATCGCCAGTAACAAAGATCGTTTTTGCAGCCATCAAACAGCCACCTCCACGCACCGCCACTCCAGCCAGCGATTGCGTTCATCTTGATTAACAACGCTTGTTGCGTTGAAAATCCGAGGGCCGCAGACAAGACGCATAGCACTCGTCGCACCATCAAACCACCGCGTTGCAATCTTGTGGGTTGTATCAGAGCGCATTTGCTGTGATTGCTCGTACTCACGCCCATCGACTGGTTGTATGTATCCCCATTCCCTTCTGATTTCCTGCCAGCCAGCGGGGATGCCGTCCAGCTCGTTTCCGTCCACAGGCTGCTCTATGACTAATAGCGAGCGGCTTTGCCGTGGATTCATCAAAACGCCCCCCACTCCAGCAGCCGCAGCGTATCAATCGCCGACTGTTCCCACTTGGCGATAGCCTGTGGTGCCAGGTCACCCCAAAACACCGTGAGCATGGTTTTAATGGCTCGCTTGGCCGCTGGCGGTACGTCGTCAATATCCGCATAGCCCGTGGTGTAGGTGACTTGAACTGCATCCGATCGCACGTCTAGCACTGGCAGCGTATAGTCAGCATCAAACTCCAGCTTGGCCGGCCCATTGGTCGACGTCAGGAATCGCCAATAGGAACTTGACACACTCTGGGAGTTGCCGTCAGCATCGTAATAGCTGACAGCCGACACACCGATAACCGGCTGCCACTGAAAGCCTTTTACCGCCTCACACCAATTAGGGTGCTTATCTGTGCGTCCTACCGCTGTTCGTAAGGTACGCCCGGTGATGCGTTCGCAGTAGTCGATGGCCTCGCGGATTGCATCTTCAACTTCTTTATCGAAGTCTTCCGATGCAATCCGCAATTGCCTCTTCGCCTCTTTTACAGAGATCGTATCGTAATCAGATTGCGATGAGACAACACTTGCCATCGACAGCTAACTCCGATTTCGCGGGGCAGTACGTTCCGCTGGCGACTTGTCTACTGCCTTCGTGCCAGCTTCGCAAACCTTTTCAGCAATCAACTGTTTGGCTCGCTCTGGCTTCAGCAACACTTCGTCACCTTTGGCGTGGCCGCGCCACTGCTTTACAAACGTGACCGCCACCAACCTTTCACTTTTCTTTTCATCAGCCATGAGACTGGCTCCTAGGTTAAGTCAGGAATCCCAAGGCACTAGGCAGTGCCTTCCGCAGGTGATTGATGGAACTCGCTGCCAAGCACCGTCGCATCTTGTGTGACCGGCTCGGAGTCCGGCTCGCTCAGAATCACCGTGATGCCTTCCAGCGTGGCGTTCTGCGTGGCCCGATCCACAATCATCTTGAGGTACCGCTTTTGCGGCTCCAGGATTTCGACGATTGCCACACCGTTATCATCATCGTCGGCAACTGCAAGAGCCGTTCCCGTCAGGTCGGTGTAGTCGTCGGCAACCGCGTTGTCGTCGGACTGCTGGACACGAACGCCAGTGACTGCGCCAGAGACGATAGCCCCAAACTCGGCGATAAACGTGGCACGTCGAAAGCCTTTGGTGTCGATCGCACCGCTAGGAGTGATGTCGGTCGAACCGGCAGCCACGGCATTCGAGTGCCGAATCACCTTATTTCCGTTAATGAACTTTTTCATTTTGGTTCTCGCTATGAGAGGTAAGAAGAAACCTAGGGGCAAGACGCCCCTAGGTGTCGTTGTCAAATCACTAAGCAGCAGTGACCACGCCCACGTAAGCGCCAGCATCCGAAGCGTCACCGCCCTCGTGGACATTCCAGTCCTGACGGTAAACGCCGCGAATCGCCAACTGATTGCTCGTGAACGCCACATGCTCACTGGTGGCTACCTGCAATCCCAGACGATCGCCAAGCATCAAGCCTTGGTTGATCGAACCAAAGATGGCGCAAGTAGTCGATGCCGCTGTGCTGGTGGGCATGCGCCCCGTGAAGTACACGGGATAACCCAGGAACATTGGCCGCGCCGATCCGCCTGCTTCCAGTGTGGCAATGGTGTTACCCCCAGCAGACGCCTGGATGCGCAACATCACCAAGTGATAGAAAGCAGACGAACACAACCAGACGGGATTCTGCCAGTATTCATCCGGCAGAATGGCCAGCGCCGCAATCATGTCGTCGAGGTCCAGCTCTGGCCAAGTGTCGTGGCCTGTTGCCGCCGTGGCCTTGCCCGCTGCGCCGAGCGCCGCTAGCAAGCCAGTCTCACGGCCATAGGTGCTGGTGCCATCGCCGTTCACGGCTTCGTTGTCATCTTGCTTGGCCGCTTCGTAGGCCATGCGCGAAATGAACTGATCGACGATGTTGATAGCCGCGTCGCTCCGCAAGCGGTTCGACACGTAACTCAATACCATACGCTCTGCTGCCGTGAGACGAACTTGTCCCCACGTCTGATCGCTAGCGGTCCCCGTGCCGGTTTCACCGGGGTAAGTCACCGCAGGGCCAGTCAGCAGCTTCGGCACCGTCAACGATTCGGCAGTCATGACATGTCGATCAGCCAGGTTGCGCAGCACGCCGACGGCTTCACGACGTTCAATGAATGCCATCTCAGCAGGTTCTGGCACCAGATAGCCACCGCTACCAGAATCGCCTTCGGTAGCCACGGCACGGATTTCCAAGCCGCGATTCGCGATGAACTCTGTAGCTTCCGTGTCCTGCGGCCCGCCCATTTGCTGAAGCAGAGCACGCATCCACATCGCGGTACAGTACGCATCGCGTCGAC
>JAGQOW010000160.1 GCA_020427155.1 Planctomycetales bacterium
GCATTAGAGCGGACCGATGGGACGTGCTTTGAGTTTCCTGAGATGATATCGGCCATCGGCCGCTCAATGCGGCGTTATGCATCAAAGGACAGGTGATGACACGACCAAAGGGTGCTCAGAACATCGTTCCGTTTGACGCACGTCGTACAATTGAGACCACCTCAACGCAGTCCGTCTTGCACCTCGCAAAACAGACTGAGCGAACCTGCCTTGACCAATTCGAGGCTTTGCTTCGCAATCAGCGGAACTTCCTGCACTGGATCGATTCACGACACGATCTATTGTTAGAAGCTAAGAAGCAACTAGACCCGAACGGGCGCGGACCAAAGGACGCGACCTACCGAAAGTACCGTTGGTATACGCAACAGCAGTCGCTGCTAGAAGCAATCAATGGGTTCGAAGTCTTCTACAAGGCTTCAATGGTAGCCCTCGCTGACTGCCTTCACGACTATGTCTCCCCAAGCCAGATCAAGGGCGCTGTAGATGCAAAAGTGCTTTGGGCACAGCGCGGTGAGGTGCCGCTAACAGACCTAATTTTCGAGCATCGCATCTTTCACGGTCCCGAGCAGGTTGATGAGGCGACGGCGATGTTGGTCTCTGCTAAGAGGTACAACCCAAATAATGTGAAAAGTGTGCTCTATCCACGCGTTGTCGCGCTTCAGTGCATCTTTCAGATCCGTCACACGCTATCGCACAATCAAGGTCGAGTCACAAACAGCGATAGTGCCAAGTTCTCTGCGCTCGGCTACGACGTCACTCCCGGGCAGGTGCTGGATCCTGGGAGCAACCATCTTGGCGCAGTAGTTAGAGATCTCCTTCAGCTTGAGGCGAGAGAGTTTACCGATTGGCTCCTCGGCAAGGTTGCCGAGTACCTCGTGACCGTTGCGACGACAAGGACACTCCCTGTCTCTACTCGAGATGCGATTCAGAACCGTATCGGGCAACATGCTGATATCACCGCAATCAACTGGCAATGATGCATAACTACGCATTAAAGCGGACCGATGGGAAAGGCTTCGATGTTTCCTGAGATGATGTCGGCCATCGGCCGCTCAATGCGGCGTTAGGCTACACGTCACGCCCTTCGCCTTGGGACGTCCCGGGAATATGAACTCTCCAAGACCCGGGTTTCGCCAAAGGTTCTTTCAGGCGTTAATCGCCTCACAGCTGTTGATGCTCGCCGTTGGATTGGCCGCTGCGTTGCTCATCCATCTGCTTGAGGCCGGCTACCTGTGGCCCATTCTCTCGACCGCTCCCGAAACCTGGTGGCAAGAGGTGCGAGTTGCGGTTCTTGACTGGTTTCTAGCCTACTGGTGGCTGGTCGCTGGTGCATTGGAAGTGTTCGGAAGACTTGCTGCGTCTATTCATTGCGCCACAGACCGAGCGTGCGGAATCCCAGCGCGAGTCGCATGGGTCTTGGGTATTTTGTTTCTGCCATTGCCCATGGTGCTTCTGTACGGTGCCTCTCAAGTCATGCGCCATCGCCGATCGCGCGGTACCCTAACTACGCATTAGAGCGGACCGATGGGACAGGCTTCGATGTTTCCTGATACTTTTTCGGCCATCGGCCGCTCAATGCGGCGTTGGGCAGCATGATTGGGGGTGGCGAGTGAGCCGAACGAAGAAGCTCGGCGATGAGGCTGAGGTCTACGCCGCACGATTGCTCTCCGAACGCGGCTACTCTCCTTCGTTGCTACCTACGAACTACCCAACCTTCGACATCGAAGTTAACGGGCGTGTTTCCTTCAATGTCTCGGTCAAGGCCTCTGCCGAGAAGCAGCACGTCCGTCTTGGCGCTCGAAGATCAGCGAAGGGTCTAACGGCAGGTTCCTTCGTTTTTGCCTTCATGCCGGTTCCGGGGAGCAAAGTCCTCACCCTCAAGAAGGGCGGTTACAGACTCCTAATCGTGCCAGGTGACATCGCGCGAGACGACGCTATTGCGCTCGCCGATAGTTACGCGATTCATCGAGGCATTGAGGGAGAGTACGGGTACAGCCTCATGGTGAAGGGATACTCCAAGCGTCCACATCAAGTCGAGGTTTGGGCTCGCTGGGCGAAGTACGAAGAGGCTTGGGGCCAGCTACCGAAGCCGTGAGCGCGCTGCTGCCCAACTACGCATTAGAGCGGACCGATGGGGCGTGCTTTGAGTTTTCTGAGATGATGTCGGCCATCGGCCGCTCAATGCGGCGTTAGATTTCGTTCCGAGCGGGTTCCGCGATACCATTCGCCTGTACCGCCACCCTAGGCCTCACCCAGATGAATACGGCCAAGTCAGAAGTCGCTGAGATGCTAAGCGTTCTCCCCGAGAACTGCAGTCTTGAGGACATCCAGTACCACCTGTACGTGCTGGAGAAGATCAAGCGCGGCCTCGATCGGGTTGAGGTCGAAGGAGCGATTCCGCACGCCGAGGCCAAAGAGCGCCTGAAGCGATGGCTCACGAACTAGTCTGGTCGCCTGAGGCGCTGGAAGACGTTGAGCACATCGCCACCTACATTGCCCGTGACTCGGATTGGTACGCCCAGGCGGTAGCGAGGAGGGTTGTCGATGCTGCGGAGTCATTGACTCAACTGCCGAGTCGCGGCCGGGTCGTTCCCGAGGTCCAGCGCGAAGAATTCCGAGAGATCTTCGTTTACAGCTATCGGCTCATTTATCGGGTTGAAGCGGCGCAAGTCACGATCATTGCGGTGGTTCACGGGCACAGACTTCTTGGTCCGTTTCTTGCACGTCTGCCTGACGAAATCTAACTACGCATTAGAGCGGACCGATGGGACGTGCTTCGATGTTTCCTGAGATGATGTCGGCCATCGGCCGCTCAATGCGGCGTTGGGCTGCACTATGAGCGATTCGCCAGTTCCGTCGGACGTTACTGACGCGCGATCATTTCTTGAGTTTGCTAAGGCTCTACTGGCAGATCGAGAGTTGGAAGTCGCGATGGAGAAGGAGAGTCCGTCGAGTCCGTATGGTGCCGGTCACAGAGGTTGGGAGAACGGCACCATCGAGGGGTTCTTGAGTGCGGCAATTCGCTGGGCCGAAGACACCGATTTCGGGCAGCGCCAGGGAGTCGAACCTGATGAAGTCTGGCACC
The DNA here is from genome assembly GCA_020427155.1 of Planctomycetales bacterium. Taxonomy (GTDB): domain Bacteria; phylum Planctomycetota; class Planctomycetia; order Pirellulales; family Lacipirellulaceae; genus Bythopirellula. The sequence goes on from JAGQOW010000160.1 coordinate 3,086, forward strand.
AGTTCGCCCTGTTTCTCTACCTCGGCAAGATCTACGAGTAGAGAGGCTTTGGCGGGAGACGAGGTGCAACCCAACTACGCATTAGAGCGGACCGATGGGACAGGCTTCGATGTTTCCTGAGATGATGCCGGCCATCGGCCGCTCAATGCGGCGTTGGGCGGCAGCCACATTGCGTGCCACTGAACTGATGCGCTCATGAGCGAGAAAGTACTTCCAGGCGGAACGGTCCATGACCTGCCGCCGGATCTTCGAGCTGCTATTGAGTCAGACTCAAACGTAAGGAACCTTTGGCTCGGCATCACTCCACTCGCACGAAACGAATGGGTTTGTTGGGTCACCTCGCCTAAGAAGGCTGAGACTAGGGCGCGAAGAATCGACGTCGGGATCGACAAGATGCGCAAAGGCATGCGGAGGCCTTGCTGTTGGCCCGGGTGCCCACATAGGTGAACCTAAGTTGTCTTCCGTGCCGCCCAACTACGCATTAGAGCGGACCGATGGGACGTGCTTCGATGTTTCCTGAGATGATGTCGGCCATCGGCCGCTCAATGCGGCGTTGGGCGGCTCAATAGTGATAGCGGAGTGCTGCGATGAGGAGTGCTCCGCTCTCTGCCTTGTAGACCATCCGATGCTCGTCGTTGATTCGACGAGACCAGTACCCTGACATGGCATGCCTCAGCGGTTCGGGCTTTCCCGTTCCCGAGAAGGGGTCGCGCATCGCTTCCTTGATGAGCTTGTTAATGCGCTCTAGCAGTTTGCGGTCGTGTTTCTGCCAGTAAAGGTAGTCTTCCCAAGCCTCATCCGCGAAGATGAGTTTCACTTCGCGAGCTCTCGCGCTTTACCTTTTCCACCCTCGAGCTGCTGAATAGCCGAGAGCAAACGACGCGCGTTTGCTGGGCTGCGAAGCAAGTACGCAGTCTCCTCGAGGGCCTTGAAGTCCTCAAGCGAGAGCATTACCACCGACTGCTGGCTGCTACGAGTGATAATGAGCGGCTCGTGGTCGTTACAGACACGGTCCATGGTGCTGGCGAGGTTTGCGCGTGCGGCAGAGTAGGTGATGGCATCCATTGGCATTCTCCTGGCTCCCGGCATTGTACGCATATCGGTACAACTCTAGCAAGTGCTGCAGAGCCGCCCAACTACGCATTAGAGCGGACCGATGGGACGTGCTTCGGTGTTTTCTGAGACGATATCGGCCATCGGCCGCTCAATGCAGCGTTAGACACCCTTGCAATGACCTTCGTGCAGCGGTCCCTTGTCCGCGCTGGCATCGGCCTCGCGATAGCCTTGGTGGCCGCGGTGCTTGCGAAGTCTTTCATATGGACGCAGTCGGGCCTTGAGAACTGGTGCAAGAGTGTGTCGAAAGACCACTTGCTGGCCAAAGGCAAGAATCCCGTCGACTGGTCTTCTCCGATGAGCAGCTTCCTGGGCGACGACCTGCTAAGCGTTTACGGGAACTGGAAGGTCGGGTCCGAAGTCTACGTCGTACAGTGCTCCGCGCCCGTCCTGTCGCCGTATGCAGGCGCCAGCTACCAGGTTGCCGAGCAATAGTGCTGCACGCAGGGGTGTCTAACTACGCATTAGAGCGGACCGATGGGACAGGCTTCGATGCTTTCTGAGACGATACCGGCCATCGGCCGCTCAATGCGGCGTTAGCCGACGAATCCTGGTTCAGTCGTATACTTGAACTGCGTACCTACGCTTGAGGTTGCCGAGATGGGTGAGGTAGAGAAAATCGAGGCGCAAGTTGAATCCCTTGCTGCGCCCGATCTGGCCAAATTCCGAAGCTGGTTTCTTGAGTTCGATGCGAGGGTCTGGGATCGAAAGATCGAGGCAGACTCTGCTTCTGGAAAGCTCGATAAGCTCCTTTCTGAGGCTCGCTCGGAGTTCAGCTCGGGTAAGGCTCGCGAACTTTGAGGCACTACGCATCGTCTCGGTTTTGGTCGGCGTACGACGCTCTGCCAACTGAGGTGCGTGCGCTCGCTGATCGGTGCTACGCGCTGCTCAAAGAGAACCCGCGGCATCCTTCGCTACACTTCAAACGAGTTGGTTCAGTCTGGTCTGTTCGCGTTGGTCTGCACTATCGCGCGCTCGGTGTAGATGTTGAGGGCGGCGTGCAATGGTTCTGGATCGGAACGCACGCTGAGTACGACGCACTCGTCGGCTAACTACGCATTAGAGCGGACCGATGGGACGTGCTTCGATGTTTCCTGAGATGATGTCGGCCATCGGCCGCTCAATGCGGCGTTGGGTTGCACTATGAGCGATTCGCCAGTTCCGTCGGACGTTACTGACGCGCGATCATTTCTTGAGTTTGCTAAGGCTCTACTGGCAGATCGAGAGTTGGAAGTCGCGATGGAGAAGGAGAGTCCGTCGAGTCCGTATGGTGCCGGTCACAGAGGTTGGGAGAACGGCACCATCGAGGGGTTCTTGAGTGCGGCAATTCGCTGGGCCGAAGACACCGATTTCGGGCAGCGCCAGGGAGTCGAACCTGATGAAGTCTGGCACCAGTTCGCCCTGTTTCTCTACCTCGGCAAGATCTACGAGTAGAGAGGCTTTGGCGGGAGACGAGGTGCAACCCAACTACGCATTAGAGCGGACCGATGGGACAGGCTTCGATGTTTCCTGAGATGATGCCGGCCATCGGCCGCTCAATGCGGCGTTGGGCGGCAGCCACATTGCGTGCCACTGAACTGATGCGCTCATGAGCGAGAAAGTACTTCCAGGCGGAACGGTCCATGACCTGCCGCCGGATCTTCGAGCTGCTATTGAGTCAGACTCAAACGTAAGGAACCTTTGGCTCGGCATCACTCCACTCGCACGAAACGAATGGGTTTGTTGGGTCACCTCGCCTAAGAAGGCTGAGACTAGGGCGCGAAGAATCGACGTCGGGATCGACAAGATGCGCAAAGGCATGCGGAGGCCTTGCTGTTGGCCCGGGTGCCCACATAGGTGAACCTAAGTTGTCTTCCGTGCCGCCCAACTACGCATTAGAGCGGACCGATGGGACGTGCTTCGATGTTTCCTGAGATGATGTCGGCCATCGGCCGCTCAATGCGGCGTTGGGTTGCACTATGAGCGATTCGCCAGTTCCGTCGGACGTTACTGACGCGCGATCATTTCTTGAGTTTGCTAAGGCTCTACTGGCAGATCGAGAGTTGGAAGTCGCGATGGAGAAGGAGAGTCCGTCGAGTCCGTATGGTGCCGGTCACAGAGGTTGGGAGAACGGCACCATCGAGGGGTTCTTGAGTGCGGCAATTCGCTGGGCCGAAGACACCGATTTCGGGCAGCGCCAGGGAGTCGAACCTGATGAAGTCTGGCACCAGTTCGCCCTGTTTCTCTACCTCGGCAAGATCTACGAGTAGAGAGGCTTTGGCGGGAGACGAGGTGCAACCCAACTACGCATTAGAGCGGACCGATGGGACAGGCTTCGATGTTTCCTGAGATGATGCCGGCCATCGGCCGCTCAATGCGGCGTTGGGCGGCAGCCACATTGCGTGCCACTGAACTGATGCGCTCATGAGCGAGAAAGTACTTCCAGGCGGAACGGTCCATGACCTGCCGCCGGATCTTCGAGCTGCTATTGAGTCAGACTCAAACGTAAGGAACCTTTGGCTCGGCATCACTCCACTCGCACGAAACGAATGGGTTTGTTGGGTCACCTCGCCTAAGAAGGCTGAGACTAGGGCGCGAAGAATCGACGTCGGGATCGACAAGATGCGCAAAGGCATGCGGAGGCCTTGCTGTTGGCCCGGGTGCCCACATAGGTGAACCTAAGTTGTCTTCCGTGCCGCCCAACTACGCATTAGAGCGGACCGATGGGACGTGCTTCGATGTTTCCTGAGATGATGTCGGCCATCGGCCGCTCAATGCGGCGTTGGGCGGCTCAATAGTGATAGCGGAGTGCTGCGATGAGGAGTGCTCCGCTCTCTGCCTTGTAGACCATCCGATGCTCGTCGTTGATTCGACGAGACCAGTACCCTGACATGGCATGCCTCAGCGGTTCGGGCTTTCCCGTTCCCGAGAAGGGGTCGCGCATCGCTTCCTTGATGAGCTTGTTAATGCGCTCTAGCAGTTTGCGGTCGTGTTTCTGCCAGTAAAGGTAGTCTTCCCAAGCCTCATCCGCGAAGATGAGTTTCACTTCGCGAGCTCTCGCGCTTTACCTTTTCCACCCTCGAGCTGCTGAATAGCCGAGAGCAAACGACGCGCGTTTGCTGGGCTGCGAAGCAAGTACGCAGTCTCCTCGAGGGCCTTGAAGTCCTCAAGCGAGAGCATTACCACCGACTGCTGGCTGCTACGAGTGATAATGAGCGGCTCGTGGTCGTTACAGACACGGTCCATGGTGCTGGCGAGGTTTGCGCGTGCGGCAGAGTAGGTGATGGCATCCATTGGCATTCTCCTGGCTCCCGGCATTGTACGCATATCGGTACAACTCTAGCAAGTGCTGCAGAGCCGCCCAACTACGCATTAGAGCGGACCGATGGGACGTGCTTCGGTGTTTTCTGAGACGATATCGGCCATCGGCCGCTCAATGCAGCGTTAGACACCCTTGCAATGACCTTCGTGCAGCGGTCCCTTGTCCGCGCTGGCATCGGCCTCGCGATAGCCTTGGTGGCCGCGGTGCTTGCGAAGTCTTTCATATGGACGCAGTCGGGCCTTGAGAACTGGTGCAAGAGTGTGTCGAAAGACCACTTGCTGGCCAAAGGCAAGAATCCCGTCGACTGGTCTTCTCCGATGAGCAGCTTCCTGGGCGACGACCTGCTAAGCGTTTACGGGAACTGGAAGGTCGGGTCCGAAGTCTACGTCGTACAGTGCTCCGCGCCCGTCCTGTCGCCGTATGCAGGCGCCAGCTACCAGGTTGCCGAGCAATAGTGCTGCACGCAGGGGTGTCTAACTACGCATTAGAGCGGACCGATGGGACAGGCTTCGATGCTTTCTGAGACGATACCGGCCATCGGCCGCTCAATGCGGCGTTAGCCGACGAATCCTGGTTCAGTCGTATACTTGAACTGCGTACCTACGCTTGAGGTTGCCGAGATGGGTGAGGTAGAGAAAATCGAGGCGCAAGTTGAATCCCTTGCTGCGCCCGATCTGGCCAAATTCCGAAGCTGGTTTCTTGAGTTCGATGCGAGGGTCTGGGATCGAAAGATCGAGGCAGACTCTGCTTCTGGAAAGCTCGATAAGCTCCTTTCTGAGGCTCGCTCGGAGTTCAGCTCGGGTAAGGCTCGCGAACTTTGAGGCACTACGCATCGTCTCGGTTTTGGTCGGCGTACGACGCTCTGCCAACTGAGGTGCGTGCGCTCGCTGATCGGTGCTACGCGCTGCTCAAAGAGAACCCGCGGCATCCTTCGCTACACTTCAAACGAGTTGGTTCAGTCTGGTCTGTTCGCGTTGGTCTGCACTATCGCGCGCTCGGTGTAGATGTTGAGGGCGGCGTGCAATGGTTCTGGATCGGAACGCACGCTGAGTACGACGCACTCGTCGGCTAACTACGCATTAGAGCGGACCGATGGGACGTGCTTCGATGTTTCCTGAGATGATGTCGGCCATCGGCCGCTCAATGCGGCGTTGGGTTGCACTATGAGCGATTCGCCAGTTCCGTCGGACGTTACTGACGCGCGATCATTTCTTGAGTTTGCTAAGGCTCTACTGGCAGATCGAGAGTTGGAAGTCGCGATGGAGAAGGAGAGTCCGTCGAGTCCGTATGGTGCCGGTCACAGAGGTTGGGAGAACGGCACCATCGAGGGGTTCTTGAGTGCGGCAATTCGCTGGGCCGAAGACACCGATTTCGGGCAGCGCCAGGGAGTCGAACCTGATGAAGTCTGGCACCAGTTCGCCCTGTTTCTCTACCTCGGCAAGATCTACGAGTAGAGAGGCTTTGGCGGGAGACGAGGTGCAACCCAACTACGCATTAGAGCGGACCGATGGGACAGGCTTCGATGTTTCCTGAGATGATGCCGGCCATCGGCCGCTCAATGCGGCGTTGGGCGGCAGCCACATTGCGTGCCACTGAACTGATGCGCTCATGAGCGAGAAAGTACTTCCAGGCGGAACGGTCCATGACCTGCCGCCGGATCTTCGAGCTGCTATTGAGTCAGACTCAAACGTAAGGAACCTTTGGCTCGGCATCACTCCACTCGCACGAAACGAATGGGTTTGTTGGGTCACCTCGCCTAAGAAGGCTGAGACTAGGGCGCGAAGAATCGACGTCGGGATCGACAAGATGCGCAAAGGCATGCGGAGGCCTTGCTGTTGGCCCGGGTGCCCACATAGGTGAACCTAAGTTGTCTTCCGTGCCGCCCAACTACGCATTAGAGCGGACCGATGGGACGTGCTTCGATGTTTCCTGAGATGATGTCGGCCATCGGCCGCTCAATGC
>JAGQOW010000161.1 GCA_020427155.1 Planctomycetales bacterium
TTCGAGTTTCAGGTCGATCTTGTGAATGGCATAGAGCTCAGAGTATTTCTTCGTTAGATCGCGAATTTCGATCACGGCATTGAGGGGGTTAAGGGCTAGGGGCTGTGCCTACCGGCACGACAAAACGGTAGAATGTCCAGTGTTTGTCGTCGTCGCTCTGAAACGGTTGGTCACTGTTCAGCCATTGACTTCCGGGCTGGCGGATTCTGGCAAGCAGGATGGCGAGTTCCTTCTGTCGAAGCAAGTGGCTCATGTCTAAGAATGATTGATACCGATGGAGTTTGCCAGTGTATCGACGGCCATCAATGGCATCAAAGAACATCATCACCTTTACCAGGCGGGTAACATCTGACTCGGCCGAACGAAACGAAACGGTTCCGTCGTCGGCGGTATCGGTTTCGGTCGTATCTCCCGCAGTCGCGCTGGTTAGGGATGTCTTTACCGTTCGCGGTTGAATCGTGTGATCCAACTTGACCGAGACACCGTCGGCCATAGGGCCCAGATAATAGGCCCAATTGCCATGGAGCAGCAGGCAATCGTCCAGGCCCATGCCAGAGAGATTTGATAGCTCCCCGCCCAGCAGTTCATCGCCTGTGCGATACAGCGAGGGCGCAATGGGCGAATCGACCTGTGCCGACCAACGTGCAGAAATCGTCTTGGTCGACCACACTTGGACCGGCACGCTCTTCATGCCCGCTAAGTTGGGCGTAAAGGAGTAACCTTGGCTGAAAGCTGTCGTCTGCGCAGCACTGCCTTGCATGCCACCCAGAGCATAGCCTGGAAGCCCCAGCCATGACACCTGCGACTGGAGATGGTTTGCTATCGGAGAGGCCAAATACCGGGGCTGAAGCGTAAGGTCGTAGTCATCGACCCGAGGAGTGAAAAAGTGCGACCAAACGGTACCTCGTGCCAGGCCGCTCTCCAGGTCGAAGTCGACGACCTCGACCTGATTAATGCGCAACTGGTCGCCTTTCTTCCAGTTCGCGTACCAATACGCAGCCGCAGAGACCCCAATGACAATCAGGGGGAAAGTAACCCAAGTCAGCTCGGGACGTTTGAGCAACCGGCTTACAAAGAGATAGTCGCCCGGGCCGATCAGCAGAATGTAGACCACAACAAACAACGCAACCACTGCGAAAGGAACAACTTCCACTCCGGCGAACTGATTGTCGAGGGCAACGCGTAGCTTGCCGATCATGTCGTCGCTGTCGACCGAGGCCAGGGTCTTATCGGCCTGCCGCAACTCCCCTTCACTGGAGGACCAATTGAGTATTTTGCGCAAGAAGCTGGTGCGACCTTCCCAATCGCGGAATGGCGGCCGATCGAAATCTAAGGCTACAAATACCAACTCGCCGAGACCCAGGCGTGAACGTACCACGAGTGGCAAAGCGTTTTCCGGGCTGCCGGCGTTGGCCATGATGTGCCCTTGCACGTTCTCCAGCTTTGGAATGCGCAGATCGAGGCGCCCCCCGTTCGTTTTCGGCCGTTCGGCTCCGCTGTAGGTTTCCAACGCTTGCCACTGTCTTAGCGGCACCATTTCAGCGAACTTTCCCGGGATCAACTCCGCCAGGACGCCGTCGTCGGCTAGCAACTCCTCGGCCTCGGAGCCGCAAAACACTACCAGCCGTCCCCCCAACTCGACCCAGCGCCGCAGAGATTCCACGCGAGTCGAGTTCTGCAACAGAGGCCGGTAACGCTCTGGTTCGGAAGTCGCCAGCAAGACGGTGTCGATGCCTTCAAAGCCAATCCAATCGGTCGGCAATTCCGCCGTCTGTTCAACGTGAATAATCTTGGTTGCAGTTTGCTCATTGTTGCTGTCTTGAGCTCGAACAAGCTCGCCGAGCCCTACGGTGGGGCCAAACTCCAGTAACAACCGGTTCGTCGCCGGGACTCCGCCGGGCACGGCGCCAGTGTCTTGCTCGGGGCCTGAATAGAACTTTCGCTCGGCGAGCACCTGCCCTTCGGCAAGGAAGCGAACCAACCAGGTTGCGTTAGACTGGCCAACTCGCACCAGCAGCCGAGCGGAAGTGGTCTGCCCAGGTTGAACACCGACGGGCCGATCTTCAGCTGAAACCACCGTCGTGGGTACCCCATCGCTATCGGGTACCGTAATAGCCAACCGGCCAGTGAATTGCTTCGCACCTCCGGTAAGCTCAATCTCAACCGGTGTCCAGCACCCGAGCTTGTACGCTCCATTGAAGCCAACGCGCAATTCGGCAATCGTCGGTTCATCACTTGGAGACGGCGCAGCTTCAAGAGTGGCCTCAAATGTTGCCGACGACAACAGCGAAGCTATTAGACAGAGATACCAAGGGGACTTGAGCGGCGTCACGGCTTCTCCGCATCGTCACAGGTGCAAACCAGGCGGCCACAGCCGGGGCAGCCAGAGCCGTATTTCTCGTTAACCGCTGCGGTCAGATCGACTCCCGCCACGTTCGCGATTGTCGTGAGCCAGGCGAAAACATCGGCAAACTCGGCAGCAATCTCCTGAGGAGTTCCCTGCCGGAGCGCGCTGGCCAACTCGCCAACTTCCTCGACAAGCCACATGAATGTGCCATCTACGCCGCGGGCCAGGTCTTTCTCGACGTACATTGCGCGAATCAGTTGCTGAAATTCACGAAACGAAATGTCCGGTGCGTCGGGCACGGCGAGGCTTCCTTAGAGATTGGGACTTAGCTTTCGTGAGATCGTTTCAGGATAATCAGCATCGAGAAGCCCAACCAGAGATGACGTAAAGAGCTACCGCAGCGGCGGACCAAAAGCTACATTAAGTGTACTCGAAGGTTGGTCCTCTCGACCAGGGACCGGATGCAGCCCCTCTATCTGCAGGAATAGTTTGTCGATGCCCAAGTATGTGACTGTAGCTAAGGTGGGAGCCGTTCCGATCGGTCAAGGGGCCACCTTTCCGCTTGGCGACCGCCTGGTGGCAATTTTTAATCGGGACGGGACCTACTTTGCGATCGACGACCTATGTCCGCACATGGGGGCTTCTTTGGGCGCTGGCGAGCTTGACGAAGCAGGGATCGTCACCTGTCCCTGGCATGCCTGGCGCTTTGATGTCTGTAACGGTATCTGGTGTGATAATCCTCGGCTGAGTATCGACTCTTTTCCGGTGCGCATCGAGGGCGACGAGATCCAGGTGCAGTTGCCCGAGGCAAAGTCAACCGACGGCACTGCTTAATGCCAGCTTCGCATCGCTAGGGCGCTGGCGGGGGCAGCACCGGCGGGCCGGCGCCGTCGCTCATTTCAGGATTTGACTCTTGAGATTCGGTAGCCTGTTCGGCAGAAGCTTGCAGCACTTCGCCTTCGGTTGTTGCTTGACGATTCGAAGGCCGAGCAAGGGTTTGTGGAAAAATGGCTGCTTGGGTCAACTCTACCTCTTGTCTGGGCGACGTGCCGTTGTCTTTGGACAAGTCTGGCGCAATTTTGACGCCTGCCAGTGAGGTGCCCTCATGGATCGTGCCGCGTTTGAACGGACCGGCGCCGAGAAGCCAAATGTCGTTCGAGGTGCTCTCGCTCGTGGCGATCCCCGATTGCCAAGCGGGTTCGCCTGAGTCGCGTCGGTAGGCAAAGACTGCAATCTTGGCAACGCCGCGCTGCTTGCGCCGTTTGGCGATAGGAATCTCTGGAATTGCAGGCGGTAAGGCGGCTAGCAGGGTGAACTGCGGAACGGTGGTCTCTGGGATGCCAAACAACAGGTCGTGGTTGTCGGTGCCTACCGCCCCAGCCCGAGGCTCAACGATGAAGTCGGCCTGGTCGCGGTCTTCTTTTAGGATGCAACCTGAAGCCAACAGGTGTTGCCTAAGACTGCTGATCAAGTAGGAATCGTCGACCACTTCGTAGAGATGCCGCTCGTCGAAGAATACTTGCTTGCCGGCCAAAGGGCCGAAATCGATGTCCTGAACTGCGCGATCGATCGCATCGGAAATGAGCAGTTGTTCCGTGGCGGTGCGTTGGGTGTTGGTGGTGCGCGTCGTCCCGCAGCCAGCAGCGGCGGCCAAGCACGCAAGGCAGGCGGTGAGTAGCAACTTTCTGCTATAGAATTCACTCATTGTCGGCAGACAGCTAGGGCACGAGGCGACTTGCAAGCACGCCGGGCGGGTTGGCTAATCGAGGCGAGATTATAGTGGCAAGCCGCCGGTCACCAAGGCCAGCTTCAGGCGAGCAAGCGTTGCTAGCGGTTGACGGTCTCGTCGTTATCTGCCGAATAGGGTGTCTGGCTGTCTTCCCAGCGGAATTCGTCTTTGAAGAAGCGGGTTGCTTCTTCAGCTGCCAGCTTGATGTCCAGATCCTGGCAGACCACTTCGGCCCGGAAGATATGGGTTCCGACCTCGTTGGCTTTGGCTCGGATTCGCAGCACGATCTCCTTGCCGGCAGGGAGGCTTTTGATGGGATGGAAAGTCACCCTGCCATCGCGCTCGGTGTACTGGGCACCCTCGATCGAAACCGGATCGATTCCGGCCGAGAAGAGGCCGACAACGCTGACGTCCTTGGCAGCTGTCGTGCCACGATTGAGCACACGGATTTCATAGATGGCCGAATCCGCTAGTGGCAAGGGGCCCTGAGGATCGATCACTTCCAGCTTGAGATCGGCCAAGGCGACGATATTCGTCTGGATTGTCTTGCCGTCGCTCAGCTGGCCGCCTTCGACCTGGGCGTTTACATTGAAGCGGTTCACACCTGGTTGATTCATTTGGCAACGAAACTGCACATATTGGGCTTCATCGACATTCAAGCTCGCCAGCCGCCAGGTGAGGATGCCACGTTCGCTGTTGAACGAATACCCGTCACTGGCCGACACAAACTTGGATCCTTCCGGAAGTTCGACCTTCAGAGCTACCGGACCAGTCGTTGCCGTGCCGGGATTCTGAACTCGAATGTAATAGGCCGAGACCGTTCCCGAATACTTGGTGTCGGGGCCGCGCCAATCGACTTCGAGTTCCGGTTTGCGGCAGAGGACGCTCTTGACCGTCTCGGCAGTCAGGCCGCCTGCAGCGACGGCACTTGCGCGCATGATCAACTCACCTGCCTCGCGGGCAGTCAATTCGAGCTCGATCTCGCGGACTTCGCCGGGTTGCAGAGCGCCGATAGTTTGATTGGTGGCCGACTGCTCGTCTCCGCCGGGCGGAATGAGCCGGACTTCAATCTGATCAGCAACACCGGTGCCCGGATTCCTAAGGATCAAGCGGTAGCGCTGTGATTGGCCAAAGAGAACTTCTTGTGGGCCGCTGAGTGCGACTTCAAGTTTCGGTTCTTGGACTTCGACTGTAGTTTCTGTGGTTGTAGGCGCCTGGCTCCATTCGACTCCGAGTTGTAGCGGGCGACCGCTACGGGGGATCAATCTCATTCGCAATGTGGCTGAAGACTTCGCAGCCAGTTCTTGAATCTGCCATTCCAGCACGTCGTCGGCAGACTCGCCGCCACCTCGCAGCACAGCGCCGTTGTTTGACATCACGTCGAGCAATTCTGCCCATTCAGGAACGCGTACGGCGGCAGAGATGCTTTTGGCGTCGATGTCGCTGGTGTTTTCCAGAGTAACTTGATAGCTGGCCTCTTGGCCGACCATGATTGTCCGAGGTCCTTCGACGTGGGAAACAATGACCGGTTGTTTGTAGCTGCGCGAAAGCGCTTCGCGAGCAGGCTCATAATCGCGATTTGCCTCGAAGAACTGGTTAGCAGCAGGCTGTTCTCTGACCGGGGCAGCCGACTCAGGCGCCTTGCTGCGCATGGGATTTGCGGCAAACGCTTCTTCAGCGTTATTGGCGAAGGGTTCGGGATCGTCGGTTGCGATGGCAGCGCGATTGGTTTTTGGGTATTGATTTGTTTCCGGATAGCCTGCTGTCGCAGGTTCTTGTGCTGTCGGGGATGGCTGCTGGGCGGTGGGTTGTTCTTCTTCCACCTTTGGCAAAGTTTCCAGGGCTGCCGACGGAGTTCCCTTGCTTGCCGGCTCCGAACTCAGCGGAGCATTAACTAACGGGTTCTCTACGACCAGCGGCTTAGTGCTAGCCGACGAGGTTGCCGATGCCTGGGGAGTTGCTGCAGGGTAGGACTTGGATGAAGCGACAGACTGAGTCTCAGGCATACCGCTTACAAGTGCTTTGTGGACGTCGAACAATCCTGCTGCAGCAGAGGAACTTGTCGTAGTCGTGCTCGTAGAAGTTGATATGGTCGGCTTAGCGGGACTCACGCGTATCGACTGAGGCTTCGTTTGTTTGTCCTCGTTTGAATCACCATCCGAAATGACGATCTGGATGGCCTCTTGGGTCTGATGGCTGGGGGCGGAAAGCATTTCGGAGAGGGCAGTATCTAAGCTGTGCTTATCGCTGACTGTAGTCGACTTTCGCGTCGTGCGACTGCTTGCCGTTCGCGACGAGGCGCTGCCGACGCGCTGGGTCGACTCCTCACGAGGCGGGTCGACATAGTCATTGGCCCGACTGGGGCTGCTTTCATTGACCTGATTGCGGCGAAACAGTGCATTGGGAATGCTGTTGGCTGCCTGCGAAAGTTGCGATGTCTCTCGATTGGGCTGGGTATTTGAGCTACGGGTTGATTGTGCAGAACGCGAAGGCGTCTTTCCCTTGGTGCTCGGACGCGAATGCTGCTGCACTTCGGCAGGGGTTTTTTCGCGGCGGAAGGTGTCTCTCAACGCCGCTAGTCGTTCAGAGAACGACATGCCTGGAGAACTCTGCGGTCGCCCTTCCTGAGCCCAGCTAACCTGACCGAGGTTGCCAACTGCTGCCAAACAAACGATTCCGAGTATCCATCCTCGAGGCATGATCGAGTCCCAGCGCAAAAGGGGGTGCGTGACTAGTATTCCGTCTGCAAACGTATCGGCACCGCGCGTCAGAGAATATGAACCGATTCTCTGAAATATTCCGGTCAAATAGTTGGCGTAGTTTGGGAGGAGTGGGGTGTTGGCTGCGGCGGCAGCTGATAGCGTCCTGCAGATTGCCCATGACGGGGGAACTGTTGCTATCAGCGGCAGCTGTCGAGTCGAATTACTGGGTTTTTGTCCCTGTGTCGGGGGTCCCATGTTTTGGGACAAAACTCTGCAATTGTGTCCCAGCCTGGCTACAATTGGGACGGATATCTTAGGGCAAGCTGAAGATAGCAACGGACAAAACAGGTCGAGTTTAGGAATTTGTGGAGATCTCCTCGGGAACAAAACTGCAGCCATGCCGGCGTCGCGACCCGCTCTGGAACGACAAGACCAGGCGAAGTGGCACTGCGCCGGACTAACGCGCAGTAGAAGGCAAGACCATTATCTGACTTCTCGAAAGTGGAGCGAGCGCTGTTTTTGGCCGGGGCATGACGAGTTCAGCAAACGGGTAGGTATCGCTGCTGGGCGCTGGAGAGACACGTGAGATGGTCAGTCGGCTCAGAGATTCGCACAGCGAGAAAGATGGACATTTACACCATGGACCTTCCTCAATCGAATCATCTCTGAGCCTTCTGCGCTGCTACTATCACGTATTGCCACTTTCGGAGTGTTTGTAGGAGCACAGGTTGCATGCACCCTGCAATGCCGAGAGCGTTCAAGCATTGGGCGAGGCGACTTCTACCGACTGAGTAACTTCGAAACCTAGATCGTTGATCATCTGGTAGTCGGCTTCCGGGAGTTGGCCTTTGGTAGTGAGGTAGTCGCCGACGAAGATCGAGTTGGCGGCGTAGAGTCCCAAGGCTTGCAGGCTGCGGAGATGGAGTTCGCGTCCGCCGGCGATGCGAATTTCGCGGTCGGGATTGACGAGCCGGAACATGGCAAGCACTTTGAGGCAGTAGTTGGGGGTGAGCTCTTTTTGACCGGCCAGCGGAGTGCCCTCGATCGGGTTGAGGAAGTTCACCGGAATGGACTCGACCTTCAAGTCGCGCAGCTGGATTGCCATGTCGACTACGTCGCGAGGTTTTTCACCCATGCCGACGATGCCGCCGGAGCAGAGTTCCATGCCGGCATCGCGAACGGCAAGGAGCGTGTCGACTCGATCTTGATAGGTGTGGGTCGAGCAGACTTCGCTGTAGAACTCGCCGCTAGTGTTGAGATTGTGGTTAACACGGTTGACGCCACAGGCCTTGAGCCGCGCGGCTTGCTCGGGGGTGAGCAGCCCGAGACAAGCGCAGATGTCAAGATTATAACGCTTTTTGATCTCGGGGACGATCTCTTCGACGGCAGCCATTTCGCGTTCGTTCGGACCTCGCGCTGAGATCACGATACAGTAGGTCTTGGCCTGTCGTTCGGCGGCCGCCTGGGCGCCGGCCAGGAGTTCTTCGCGGCGCAGGATGTTGTATTTGGGGATCTCGGCGGTGGAGTCCTTCGATTGCGAGCAGTAGCCGCAATCTTCAGGGCAGAGGCCGCTCTTGGCATTCATCAGGAAGTAAAGTTGTATCGTCCGGCCGAAGTAATGGTGTCGCACGCGATAGGCGGCATGCAGCAGATCGAGCACTTCGACATCGGGGGCGTTGAGCATCTTGAGAGCGTCGTCTGCCGAGAGTTGTTCGCCCTGCAACACGCGCGAAGCCATGTCTTGCCAGGGGCTGGTAGAGGAACTCTTCAGGGGCTGAGTGGATGTCATCTCGGCGGTTGCAGCGTTGTTCATAGCAGATCTAGAAGGTGGAGGAACGTCAGGGAAGAACTCGTCGGCAGGTTGGTCGGCCAAGATTGTGGAAATCTGGGCTAGGCACAGTATTGTAGTATCTGCACGCGGGCGACCAATGCAAGGAGTCCGCCGTAGAGTTCTGCGGCGTGCCGACGGCACCGATGAGGTGGCGGGGTCGGCCGAGGCGCCCGTATTTACAATCGGGGGCTCGCCATTTAGAATCTTCGATCCCACTTGCCCCGTTCGTCTAGTGGCCCAGGACACCGCCCTCTCACGGCGGAGACAGGGGTTCGACTCCCCTACGGGGTACTGTGAACGCTTGTTCACCAATGCAGGGAATCGCACTAGCTCGCTTCTCGCCTTGCTTTTGCAGGCATTTTCTTGCACTGTTTCATCGTTTCATCTTGTGCGAATTGGGTCGTATGGCACCGCAATCTGCAGAGGGCACCAGTTCATTTACTGCGCCGCCCTCGAAAACACTTGGCATTATTAAGGCGGCAGTTCAGGACCTAGTTATGAGATCTACACGGAATCATTCAATCAACTGCGGCTCCGGCGGAGTCCAATTGCCCTCAATTATCTGCCAGCCTGGCAGGTAGCAACGGACGATATAGTTCCAGCCATTGGTGATCGGCAAATAATTGGAGGCCTGAGGATCTCCGCCAAAGTGGATCGTCACTGTGCGATCGTCATTCTGTTTGGCGGTAACACTGTTGAACGAGTATGCGTTCAACTTGTTGGGCGTGAAAAAACCATCCTGGTTGTAGACGGTGACCGACCAGAATGCCT
>JAGQOW010000162.1 GCA_020427155.1 Planctomycetales bacterium
TAGTTGCCCCCGATCGCGTAAACGTATCGACCAAAGGTCATCCTCGACATGACAAGGTGCGCTGCCAGGTAGAGCACCACCATCAAGACGATGGGATTGGGAATACCGAAACTTGCGCCGCCGCCGATCCAGAAAAACGCGGCAGGCAGTTCCGGAATCGAGCGACCGGCCGAGAGACGAAACGCCAAGCCGCTGGCTATCATCATCACCGCCAGAGTGACAATAAACGGCGGTATCTTAAAAGCAGTAACCATCAGACCGGTGAACATGCCCGACAACGCGCAGATCGCCACTCCAGCAGCGCAACAGAAAAACGTTGCGGCGACCCCAGTGCTAATGCCTGAGGCCACATCTCGAAGCAAGATCGCACTAACTACCGAAGATAAGGCGACCAAAGAACCCACAGAAAGATCGATCCCTGCAGTAATTATCACCATCGTCATTCCAATGGCGATGATGGCGTAAATGGCCGTCTGACTCGCTACACCAAGTAGATTCGACAATTTGAGAAACGTCGGCCAGTAGTGCGAGGAAGGCTGACGAAGTTTCGCGATACCAATCTCGGGATACCTTTCATAGATATTCCATTTCGCAGTCACGTTATTGACGATCACTGCGTCAACTCGTGTGCCGCTTGCCACAACCTCTTCGAGAGCCTTCCGAGCTGTCGCAGGGCTACCATGCACTTGCTTGACCACAATCAATCCGTTTTCAACCAAAGAATCGTCAACTGCACGACTGTATGCGCGATCTTCGGCGGTGTCTCGCAAAACGATGAGTACCGTAGCTCGAGCACCGAATTCTTGGGCAACACGCAAAGCAACCTCTCTACCAGCACTCTCACCTGTCGGATGTTGTTCCGATAAAGTGAGCAAACTGAATAACAAACCTAGCAACAGCAAGACCAGGAGCATGCCATAGTTAGCAACGAAACTCCCGACTCCCAAAGCGGGCACCTCCTTCCTGTTCTTCCAATCTGGGTTACCCATAATCCTGCTCTAGCCGATTGCCAGTTGCATTACCTGCTCTTGAGTCGCGGCATCTACATCGTCGATTTCGCCAACAAGCTTCCCTTCGTGCATAACCAATATCCGATCGCTCATGCCGAGCACTTCAGGAAGCTCGGAACTGATCATGATAACTGCCTTGCCTTCACTGGCCAGCTTGTTGATGAGCAAGTAAATCTCGTACTTGGCCAAAACATCGATGCCTCGTGTAGGTTCGTCGAAGATCAGCACTTCCGCATGGTGCGCAAGCCACTTGGCAAGCACCACTTTCTGCTGATTGCCTCCCGAGAGGTTGCAAACCAGGTGGTCTTCATGAGGAGTATTGATTCTGAGAGAACTTCTAAAACTCGACAACGCCTCACTCTCTTGCCGGCGACGAACAAAA
Organism: Planctomycetales bacterium; assembly: GCA_020427155.1. Lineage (GTDB taxonomy): Bacteria > Planctomycetota > Planctomycetia > Pirellulales > Lacipirellulaceae > Bythopirellula. The sequence continues at coordinate 1,393 of JAGQOW010000162.1, forward strand.
CCCCCGGCAGACATCTCGCCAAGGTTAGGCAGGCCAAAGTTCTCTCGCACGCCCAGCTTCAGAATCAGTCCTTGGCCCTTTCTGTCCTCGGTCAAAAGACAAATCCCTGCTCGAATCGCATCGCGCGGATTGCGAATACCGAGCCGGCGTCCGTCGAGTTCGATGGTACCGGCCTCCAAACCGTCTGCGCCAAACACGAGCCTTGCCATTTCGGACCGGCCCGAGCCAACCAATCCCGTCACCCCTAAGACTTCGCCACGACGCACTTCGAAACTTACATCGCGCACTTTGTCTTTGTGCTTTAGTCCTTGCACTTTCAAGAGGGTCTCGCCCAGAAGATGAGAACGTTTCGGAAACTCGTCCTCAATCGACAGACCGACCATCTTCTCGATCATTTCCTGCCGAGAAAGATCTCCTATGAGAGCTTCGCCAGCAAATTCACCGTCGCGCAGGAAGAAAACTCGGTCGGCGATTTCAGAAATCTCTTCCAGCCGATGGCTGATGTAGATAACCCCGATACCCAGGGCTTTCAGGTCGCGAATAATGTCAAACAGCGAGCCAACTTCCGGAGGAGTCAACGCGGCAGAAGGTTCGTCCATGATGATAATTCGCACCTCTTGAGCAATCGTCTTGGCGATCTCAACGATTTGCTGCTGTGCAATCGAAAGTTGCCCACACGGCAAATCGACTGGCACGTCCACGCCGATCTGCTTAAATAGCTCGATTGCTCTGGCACGTTCTTCCGCTCTGTGAATAAAGCCGGCTGTCTCTCGTTCCCGACCCAGAAAGATATTCTCCCAAGCTGTGAGCCCTGGCACGAGGTTCAGTTCTTGGTAAATGATGCCAATGCCGGCCTGCATAGCATCGCGAGGAGTTGCGATCACTACGTCCCGCCCCGCGATCCTCAGCTTGCCAGAATCGGGTTGGTGCGCGCCGCCCAGGATCTTGATAAGAGTGCTCTTGCCCGCCCCGTTTTCGCCCAACAGAGCTAACACCTCCCCCTGGCCCAGGGTCAGATTCACCTCATGCAATGCGCGCACCCCGGGAAACGACTTCTTGATTTCAATCATCTCCAGCAACGGCTCGGCGGTGCTCGCAGTGGAGTGCATCAAGCGGCCTTGGTCTTGAGTTCGGGGTCTTGCTCGGCGTCTTCGCGGTAGTAAAGCTCCGACGGAATCAACATTTCGCTGGGGACTTCTTCGCCGTTGAAATGCTTAATGATCATCTCCATCGTCTTGCGCCCCATGCGATCGGGAAACTGAATTGGGTCGCAGGCGATCTTGCCCTCGAGTATCGCTTGCTTGCCAATGAGCTGCCCATCGAAAGCGATAATCTTGATCTGGTCCGACTTGCCGACCGCTTCGAGCGCGGCATGGGCTCCCAAACCAGAAGGATCGTTGATCGCAAATATTGCCGCCAAGTCTGGATTGGCTTCCACGGCATCTTTGGCAGCATTGAAGCCTTCGTTGCGAGCCCCGCCGCCGTCTAGAGTGGCGACAATCTCAATCAACCCGCTCGGCGTCGCCGCGTTATGTTCGTCGAGCACTTCCGTAAATCCTTTCACCCGCATCTGACACGACTCGGCCTGCGGGAAGTGGAGAATCGCCACTTCTCCGCCTGCCTCGCCGAGCAGCTTGACCATCGCTTGTCCGGCAAGTCGGCCCCCCTGATAGTTGTCGGTAGCGATATGGCAAACCACTTCAACGTCTTCTGCCTGACACTTGATATCGTTTGTAAAAACGGGAATCCCTGCTTCATTTGCCCGCCGAATCGCTGGTCCCACCGAAAGCGAGTCGCACGGATTGAGGACAATCGCGGAAACTCCCTTCACAATGAAATCATCTATCTGGTCCGACTGTTTCTTCGCATCGCGATCACCCGAGACCAGAATGATGTCATAACCGTGTTTCGCCGCCTCAGCTCGCAGATTGTCGGCAATCACTTTGAAAAAAGGGTTGGTGAGTGTAAGTACAGAAACACCGATCGTCCCCTTCTCAGCCCTGCCGCAACCGGGCAATAAGCACATCAACGTCAGCAAAGTGGCACAAGCGTAGCGATTCATTGGCAAAGGCCCACTCAAGAGACTGCCTACTGCAGTCCGATTTGTTGCGGAACAGTTTAAGATCAGCTTCGAGCACAAACAAAGCCCCTCGATCTTCGCCGATTCATCGGCAACAATCAAGCTGGACGTCGGCTATCGCTTCGGACGAACGCCTACAAATGCCTCTTCCGTTCCTTGTTACTTCGGAAACCGCCACCATGAACTTCCTGCACAATCTAACGGGCGTATTCGCCATGCCTGCTGCTGAAAACCCGACTGTCGAAATGGTCGAGGCTGCGTATCGCCACCATGGGCTACGGTATCGGTACTTGACGTGTGAGGTTCCTCCAGAACTGCTTGGCGACGCCGTTCGTGGCGCGAGAGCAATGGGGTGGGTCGGTTTCAATTGTTCGATCCCCCATAAAGTTGCCGTCATTCAGCATCTCGACCGACTCGGTGAATCTGCCAGCATCATTGGCGCTGTGAATTGTGCCGTCATGCGCGACGGAGAATTGATTGGCGAAAACACCGACGGCAAAGGCTTTCTCGATTCACTGCGAGAACTGACCGACCCGACCGGTAAACGGATGGTCCTGTTCGGCGCCGGCGGAGCGGCCAGGGCGATTGGCGTGGAAGTCGCTCTGGCCGGAGCAGCCGACATCACAATCGTCAATCGCAGTCGCCAGCGCGGCGAGGAGCTGACCGCGCTACTCAACGAGAAAACGCCAACGCATGCCCAGTTTGTTTCGTGGGACGGCGATTACGATCTCCCTGCCGGGACCGACATTGTCGTCAATGCGACCTCGATCGGACTGTTTCCCGATGTCGACGCTCGCGTACCCGTGAACGTCGAGACCTTAACCCCACAAATGGTAGTTGCCGACGTCATCCCCAATCCGCCGCGCACTCGCCTGCTCAAAGACGCCGAATCACGCGGCTGCACAACCCTCGACGGCCTCGGCATGCTGGTCAATCAAGGTGTAATCGGCATCAAGTATTGGACCGGCATTGATGCCGATGCCACGGTGATGACCAAGCGTCTGGCTGAGATATTCGGCTGCTAATCTGCCCACAAGACTTAATGCCGTCTCTGTGAAGTGAATTCTTCAGACGCACCGCGCAATGTCTGCGCATCCCAGCGGTGCGGATGAACTATCAACCGATATCGCAGTGTGAATGACTCGCCCGCAGGCAGCGTATAAGGTTCATGCGTCAAAAAAGCGGCATTCAAATAGGACATTTCAGTTCGAATCGCATACCACGGCGTAGGATAGCGGGGATTTTCAGGGTGGTCCAAGATAGCGATGCCTGCCAGTCGGGCGCCGATCAACCCACTGTAATCCATCGCCGCGCCGTTCGAACGATGGAGCGAGTCTTCGTCGAATCTCACCTGGCCGCTCGTTGAAACCGCTTGTCGCTCCGTCATCTCATTGGCAAAGCGAATCGACAGACCAGCATAGCCTCCCCAAGTTTTACCCTGCGGATCTGGTGGTATGGGAGTGCGATCCAAGAGCACGTCCTCGTCTCCCGCAGTGAATGTTGCCAACCAGTCCATCGAGTACGATTGGCTGTTGTCGTCTGGAGCGGAAATCTCAACGACGCGTCTCTCGGTCAGCACAGCCGACTCCGCTTGCACCGAATAACTTAGGTCCATCGCTATGCGAGCCTCGCCGTCGTCGCGAGTCGAGACTTCGACGTTCGTCCAGGACGTCGCTCCTGCCGAATTCCCGGTCTGCGGATCCTCCTCCCAATAGTTCACTCCATTGATCGACTTCCACGAAAACCACACCGCGTGGTGCCATGCGTGATCTGCAGGTCGGTCGCAGGTGAGCACCTCGCCCGAGAGCAATGCAACCGGATGAAAGTGCGGTTTGGCTGCCAATGTGCCGTAGTTGCATTGCCAGACGACCCCCTTGGGACCTATCAGCGCAATCGATTCGTTCGGCTTTTGCTCCCACCGAAAACTTGCTGGTTCGTTAGCCTGCACTGTGCTTTCCGGCACAGGCAATGTGCCTCCCGCAAGCACGCCAGGCAACATCAACACAATGAATAGTAGTCGAGACATGGAATTTCAGGTCAGCATGAAGGAATAGTTTTCCGCATTGAACTTCACAACCTTGCTCTCGCGATGCGAGATAACCGCCATCGACAGCGGCGCCTGAACGCGAACAGCCATTGCGATATTGCATTTGGTGGGTTGTCTCGTCTCGACACACTCCAGCAAATCGAGCCATAGTTTGCTCGTATCGCCTTGCCCCTTCCAGGGGATCAGGATTTCTTCGCTCCCCTTGGCAAAGGGGACAATCCGCACGCCGTACTCCTTGCCTCCCTGGAGCATCGCCCACTTGATAATGCCATCGGTACCACGAATGATCGTGTCGGCCGGCACATGGTTCGACAACGAGTTGGTCATCACTACACTCGGCCCCCCAGGATAATCGGCGATGATGTTGCACTGGTCGGGAACCTCTCGATCGTATTGGAAAGTCCCTCCGCCGCCGAAAACACGCTCCGGATATCCCAGCTCCAAAACACAAAACACTGGCGTATAGGTGTGTACCAAAAGATCCGTGGCGGGGCCGCCTGCGTAATCCCAGTACATTCGCCACTGGAAGAAACGAGACACCGAGAAAGGCACCTGAGGTGCGTCGCCAAGGAACCGCTGCCAATTCAAATCTGGTCCCGGCAGAGCATTGGGATCGGGAATGTCCATCCGCTCGCCCCAATCCCCCCGACGAAAGTAACTGCACTCAACATGTACCGGCTTGCCAATGATTCCGTCACGAATCAATTGGATGATCTGCGGATAATTATCGTCGGCCATGTGCTGAGTCCCCACCTGGACGAGCCCGCCGGTGCGATCTGCGGTCGCTTCGATCTCCCGAGCCAATTCGAATTGGCTCCAGTGCGTAAGCGGTTTTTCGCAATAGACGTCTTTGCCGGCATTGAGAGCGTCGATCGTCTGCTGGGCATGTAGCCGATCGGGTGTGGCAATGCAGACGACATCCACGTTAGGATCGTTCAACAGTTGCTCGTGCTCGTCATACATTCGCATTCCGCCGCAATGCTTAGACGCATCTTCCATCCGCGGCCTGTAAACGTCGCAAACCGCCACCGGTTCGGCGATTCCCTGCTCTTTGAACTGCAAGACAATGTCTTGATGAGCCCGGCTCCGTGCGCCGGTGCCGATGAATCCAACTCCGATTCGGCCGTTGGACTCCTTCGTCCGCTTAGCAAGTACCGAGTGCTGCGGCAGAAGTGCCGCCGCTGCGCCAGTCATGGCCGTGCTCTTCAGAAACTTCCGTCGGCTCGGTGTGTGTTCAGTCGACATGACTCGATTCCTTTGTTCAGCGATGAATAGTGATTAACATCCCCATGGTCATCGTTCTAAAGCAAAGACCTCAGATGCTTGATACTTCTCTCTGCCTGCTCGACCGTGCCGCATTCGACACTGAAGACAATGTCTTGGCGAACCGACCGGCAAATCTCGATGACCCGAGCCCAATCGATTACGCCGTCGCCGCACGCACAGCCAACCGGTGTTCCCGTGACTTTGCCTCGTTCGAGATCCGACTGTTCGACAGAGATATCCTTGGCATGCAAATGCACGAGCTGGTCTTTGACATGCACCAGCCACGCATACGGATCTTCCCCGGCCAGATAACTGTTGCCTGTGTCGAAATTGATGCCGATCGCAGGGGAATCGACCAACGCATAGATGCGGTCCAACCCGACAATCGTCTTGCTGTACTGTTGATGCGGCTCGAGTCCAATCTTGATATCTCTGGGTTCTGCCACAGCGGCCGCCTCGGTCAGAACATATCGCATCAGCACATGATCTTCTGCTTCGGTAGTCCAGGTAGGTTTCACCCCCTCGTCGGTGTTGACTACCGGCGCCCCACACTCTGCCGCAAAACGCACTGCTTGCTTGAGATACTCGGTGCTGATTTCCGGTTTGCAGAGCGGGCAGTGCGACGACAAGCCGGATAGGCGTATCCCTGCCCTGTCGCACGCCCGCCGTATTCGCCACGGGTCGTCGAGCATCGAGACACTGTGAAAATAGCCTGCTTCGCTCAGCAGTTCGCGTCCCCAATGGACCATCGGTTCTACGTACTCGTAGCCCAACTCAGCCGCCTTCTCGACGCCCCATTCAAAAGGTTTGTCGTCAAGCCGGACAAACTCCATGTTCACGCCGAAGCCGATGTTGCCCATGGTTGGCTCCAATGATTTGCAGGAACTGCAAACGAACCGATCTCACACACGGAAAACTGGGGTGATGCGTTTTTTTGAAACAATCACCAACAGTGTGCCGCGCTGACACGCCAAACTGAGCTACCTCGCACACCTCCGATCCCTTATCGGAGTCCTCCCTTCGAAAGAACGGTTGGTAGCAGTTGCACCAACTGGACAGACCCGCAAATCAAGTGCCAACAGTCGGCCAAGGGTAAGTGGATTGCAGATGAAACCTCCCTGGAATTCGGCGAGCGTCGACGGGACTCAACAGGAGTAGAGGCTAGCCGGGTTTCAGGAGAGGCAATGAGCGCCTTAGTCGCTCTCACGGGGCAAGCGCAATGGGGAGACGATGTCTTCTGGCAGCCAGCATCTCCTCCAACTTTTGCTTGTTGGAATGTTCGCGATACTCCGCCAAACACTCTCTCGCGTGTTGCCGTCTATCGTACATCCGCTAGTACACCTCCTCGCGATTGAGCGTGGGATGAAAACGCACCTTGGCAAATGCTGTTAGTGTAATACGGCGCTGATCCAACTGTCGGCTGTCTGTCGAACACCACTGCCGCTTTCGGCTTTCCGCTTTCAGCTCTAGCGCAACCCCCCGATTGGGGTTTTGTCTCGCCCGCCGGGGTCCCAACTTTTGGGACAAAACTCACAGAATTTGTCCCGCGGACTTTGCCGTTAGGCCTGGTATTGAAGGCTACGGCGAAACTCGCATGGGACAAAAGTGGGGAGGTTTAGGTCTTTGCGCGCGGCGAGCGCGGGACAAAACTGCAGTGGCTGCAATCGTTGTGAATGTACCGATTTGCCAAAGAACCGCGCACCCGAGTGCTGGGGTGATTATCGCAATTGCGAAGGGGTGGGGCGACGATCATTTTTGGCCACCTGCCGGTGTGGGATTGTAACGCAGGGGTCGCGGCGGTTCGCAGAGAGCAGAGAAGAGTGGTGGTGATGGGGAAGTCCAAAAATCGCTGCTGGCGTCTGTAGCTGGATTCGCAAGAATTCAGCAGAAGTGCCATCGGCGTCGCCAACCACCTGAACCCTTGCAAGTTCAGCTACATTGACAGGATGGAACCGCCAAGGTCGCGGAGGGAGAGATGTGGCGAAAGGTGGAATCGCAAAGGATATGCACCTCTTATTCCCAAGGGTTGACAAGCATAACGCCAGTGGGTTCAAAGTGAGCTGCGTTTCGCGTCATCAGGTGCAAGCCGTGGCGCAGCGCTGTCGCGGCGATGAGGCCATCTACTGCGGGGATCGTGATCCCCTTCTTCTCAGACTTGGCAGTCACCTCGCCCCAGATAACGGTTGTTTCCAGATCAAGAGGCAGGATGCGCTCTCGCGCCGAGAGAATGAGCTGGTCGAACCAGGCGGTGAGCGCCTTCTTTCTAGCGCTCGCTCTAAGCTTGTCGATGCCCTTCTTTAGTTCGCCAATCGTAAGCACACTGAGATAAACATCTTCGGCAGCGAACGATGCGAACCGCTCGCGTACTTGCTGGTCGCCTTTGCGGCGCTGGATTTCTGAGAGAACGCAGGTATCGATCAGGGTTCTCACAGCTTGACCTCCCGACCATGAGATTGATCACGCTGCAAGTCGACACCCTCAAGACTCGGGCCGCTGAGGATCAGATCCTTCAGGTTGGGCAGAGTTCCTTTCA
>JAGQOW010000163.1 GCA_020427155.1 Planctomycetales bacterium
GGTCCAACGCATTTAGGGAAACTACCGTAACTAGCACTGAAGAGCTTGGAGACGTCGAATTGAGGCTGTCTAGAGCGAATTAGTTGACACGTAGTGCATTCCCAGCTAACCTATCTTCGCAGTGAGTTCAGACCGCATGTATTTGTGTCTTTGATGAAGTGCACTGACAATGGGCAGGTCAACAGTAAGCAAGCACAGAGATACGTTCGCTTCTTCCTGGGTTTTCTCTAACCTGATGAGCGCTCTCTCTTTTTGGCTCGCCTAGACACTCACTCGTTCTTGCAGCCTTATTCGATTGGCAGCAGTAGCCTCTGGAGCCTGCTGTTCGGATTTCAAACGGTGCGGTCTCCTGGCATGCAAGACGAACATCGCCTTTAGAGCTTGTCCTCGCCTCGTCTCACATCAACCTACTCCTGCAATTGACAAGGTTCCTTCATCCAAGAAGGGAAAAATGCCATGGTTTGTCTTATCCGTTTTTTGCGAGCAGCGGCACTCGTACAGGTTGCGACAATCGTCAACTTGGTTGCCTCTCCGGCTGACGCAGCTCCGTTGCTCTACGAGGGCTTCGACGTCGCTACCGGCTCGTTGCATGGAAAGGCTGGCGCGACGAGTTTCGGTTTCGACCCTGTGCTTGGGACGTTCTGGGACAAAGGCATCTTTGATGATCCCGAGGTCGGAGCCGGTTCCATTGCAGCGCCTGCCTCGACCGCTTCGTTCTACACTGCCTCGCCGGTCGGCAACCGTGTGATCGAGGATTTCCAAAGTACTGTGGCGGGACGTACGGCAGATGTCAACAGTCCCCACCTGTTTGGCACGTTCCTCGCGCTGCTGGACCTCGACCCGGGAACACAACCTGCAGTGAGGGCAAGTGTGCATTTTACCAACTTCTCTGTTTTCGCAGAAAACATGGGCGCCGGCTCAACGTGGAATGTACAAACTTCAGGGGGAACGACCGACACAGGTATTAACGTCGACACGACGACGCTGATCAGCTGGGAACTGGAGTTCGACCAGGCCAATTCGTTGAACTTTGACTTGCTCCGTGTTTGGTTCAACAACAATCCTCTGAGTGATCCCGCCGATTTCGAGATCACCACCGCCGACCTCGGCCAAAATGTGCTCGGCGGACTGACGCTGACGAACGACATATTCCTCGGTTTGTCCACGGTCGAGTTCGATGAATTTCGCATCGGCAGCGATTGGGTGAGCGTGGGCATCGTACCCGAGCCGTCGACGATGGTGCTGGCGTCAGTGGTGCTGGTCGCTGGCGGCCTACGTATACGACGACACAACAGATATTTAGTACGTCTGGAATAAAGGTTTGTTGCTATGTGCTCATGGCTTCGCTCAGTCTGTTTGCTATCACTGATGTTTCTATGCGTTGCTACCGCATCGCAAGCTGCGACCAGGAATTGGACGAATCCTGGCACTGGATTCTGGTATACAGGTGCCAATTGGGATTTGGGAACAGTTCCATCGGCTGCTGACGACGTGAGAATCAACAATGGGGGCACAGCGGTGGCAGATGGAAATGGAAACAGTCTGTCGAAATCGCTGACAATGGGTCAAAACATTGGCGATTCGGGATTTGTCTCGGTAGAGCCGGGAGGAATCTTTACTGGTTTGCTCAGGCCCGGCACGATGAATGTGGGCGTATTGGGATCTGGAAGTATCTCTGTATCAGGTGGAACCGAACTCCAAGCCACGACAACGGTATTGGGAGACGGCATCACCGGTACGGGATCGATAACTCTCTCGGACAGCGGAAGTATGTTTCATACCCCCGATACTGCCACCACCTACTTCCCTGTGATCATCGGCAACTCCGGAATTGGTAATTTCACGCTCAGCAATTCAACGATAGCCGTCACGGGGGCAACGACTCTCGGTAATCTCACTGGCAGTTCAGGCACCGCAACGGTTAACGGGGGATCGTGGACGGTTGATGGCCCTTTGACTGTCGGTAACGCTGGCACTGGGGAAGTAACTTTGAATGGTGGCTCGCTCAACGTGAGTTCCATCGCAGCTGGGTCACAGAAGATCACCGTTGGAAGTCTGGGGACTTTGCGCCTTGGCGCCGGTGGACAACCGGGGCTATTGTTGGCGAGCGAAATTGAGAATAACGGCGTCCTGCAATTCAATAGTTCCACACCAACGACGACTTATTCAATGCCTATCTACGGAACAGGAGAATTACAACAGGATGGGACGGGGATGACCAACCTGCTCAATGCATCAGGATTCTCTGGCAAAATTCAGGTAAATGGCGGCGCATTGCGAGTAACAGGGGCTTCACTCGACCTGGGGGGGGAGGAAATTCGCGTTAGCGGCGGAGCGATGGAGTACGAGAATAGCGAAATAGGAGAAGCCCTATTGCGCGGACCTGGCTTGCACTACGTGGTAAACAATGGGTCGAGCAGTTTTACAGATATTGAAACGCTACCGAGCTTCGTCATGATTCAAGATGGCCCCTCTAGTTTTGAGTTGTTTGTCAATCGAGGTTATTTGCAGAGCAACCATGTTACGAACGTGGATGGATTCTGGAATGCTTCTAGCGGCTCTATCGAAGTCAACAGCGATATGAATATCCAGGACTTTTCCAGCGATGGTCAGATCAGAATCAACAACGGGGCTACACTCAACAACACCGTCAGCAACCTCACCGCCGGCGGCGGCAGCCGCACCACGGTGGATGCCGGCGGTGTGCTTAATGTTCTCGGAGCCACTACCTTGGAACTCAACGGCGCGCTGCTCGTGAACAACGGCACCGTCACCGGCACGGTAAACGTGAATTATGGATCACTTGCTAAGGGTACCGGAACGTACGATGTGGTGAACGTCAATGAAGGCGGCGTCTATTCACCGGGCACGAGTCCTGGCATCAGCACTGCAACATCGGTCAACTTTGAAAGTGGCTCGTTCGCCAGCGGTGCACCGCAACTGACGATGGAAATAGGCGGAACGACGCTGGGAACCGAGTACGACCAACTAGACGTCAGCGGCCTGCTCTCCTTGGGAGGCGCCCTCAATGTGGTTCTCATCAACGGCTTTTCGCCCCTGGCTGGCCAGTCTTTTGACATTCTCAACTGGGGTACGCTAGCTGGTACCTTTCAACAGGTAAACTTACCGACGCTCGCGGGAGGGCTCGCTTGGAACACTTCACAGCTCTACACGACAGGCGTACTGAGTGTCGGCACTAGCCTGCCCGGAGATTTCGATTTCGACAACGACGTCGACGGCTTCGATTTACTTAAGTGGCAACGGGGCGGGTCGCCCACGCCGCTCAGCCTGGATGATCTGGACGACTGGGAGATGTATTTTGGCACACCTGCACCGCTTGGCGGACTATCTACGCAGGTACCCGAACAAACGAGTATGACGCTCTCTCTTATCGCTGCAGTCCTTGTGGGTTGTCGCAGACGACGTGCTTGACGGCGTTCGGTTGCGAAAACGTCAGAGCGTCTGCCTTGTGTGCTGGTTCTGACTCTTGTTTGTTAGGGAGACGCAGTTCTCACCCCTGGGGTGGTGCTGCGCTTGCCTCTGGCAACGGTGGAGGGATGGCCGGCGGCCAGTAAGTCCCGTTGTATGCCTAGGCGTGCGTTGGTTGCGGTGGGGGCTTGAGCTTTTCTTGGTTGCTGCGTTTGGTAACGGTCGTAGCGGGGGTGGGGGTTGGGGGGTGATGATTTTTTGCAACTTTTCGCGGCGCGCGGCGTTGCGATGACGCAACGCGATCTACTCTTTCCATAGATCGGCGATAGGCGCGCATTTTGTGGCGCGGGCTGGCCGGTCGCAGCAGAATCCCTCCTGAAATCCCTCCCCAAGCTCCCCCCCGTCAGGAAGATATTATGAGCGGCGTCCTCTCACGCGATGCGTTGTGTTTCCGCTGGTTTCGTTTGGCCATGGCTGGTCTGATGCTGGCAGTCTTTTACACGGCAACGGTTTCTGCCCAGTACTGCACTTGCGACGAGTGCGACGAGTGCAATCTGAACGCCTGCAATGGAAGTTGCTGCCACGAGGCGCCTGAGGTGTGGTTGATGAATACGCGGTGCGCGCCGAAGTGCAGCAACCTGGATAACGGGTTCGAGTGTATCACGGTGCAGCGGTACGACCGCGGTTGTTGCCGATTTGTCAAGGAAAGCATGGAGTCGTTCGTGGCCCAGGAAGCTTCGATGCCGACGATGTTTTACTTGCACGGCAATACGCTGAAGCACGATCAGGCAATGCAGCAGTGCTGGCTGGTTGCCAAGAAGCTGCGCTGTTGTCCGGGGCCTAAGCGGCTGGTCTTCTGGTCGTGGCCGGCCCAGCGGGTCTACAAGACCGAAGGCCTGCGGGTGCGCGAGATGATCCAGAAGAACTTGCGGATCAAATATGTGTATGCCGAGTACCAGGGCTACTACCTGGCCAAACTGGTGCATCGGATGAGTTTGTCGCAGCGGGTGATGCTGGCCGGGCACAGCTACGGCGCTATCTCTTCGGCGGCGGCGCTGCACCTGCTGGGCGGGGGCTGTCTGCGCGGCCTGACGCTCGACGGGGGCGCACCGGTCGAGCGGCCCAACCTGCGGGGCGGGATCATCTCGGGGGCGTTCGACAGCGACATGCTTTACCCTGGCCATCGTTATGGGCAGGCATTTGTGACGGCTGAGAAGATCTACGTGACGCGAAACATCCGCGACAAGACGCTGGACAGTTGGCACAAAGTGTCTTGGCGGGGCTGTCCGGCGATTGGCAGCATCGGGGTGAATGCCCGCAAGCTGGGAGAGTACCGCCCGAAGCTGTGCCAGCAGACGATGACCGAGGATGTCGGACGCTCGCACTATATCAAACCGCACTTGAAGAGCACGCGATTTGTGCGCTCGCTGTGCTGTTTGTCGTTCCCGAGTTGTCAGAACTGCCAGGTGGCAGAAAGCTCGGCTGAAGCGAAGGCATCGCTGGCCCAAGCAGAAAAAAAACCAGAGCTGAAGCTAACGCTGGCGAAATAAAGCGCGGTGAATAACCACGACGAGCACGGGCTGAGGGGTGTCTAGGCCTAGCCGGGCGATCGAGTAGCTTTATTGACCAGCCCGTTGTGCCGACGTAGTACCATCGTTTTTCTGCGTGAAACTATTGGCTGGCGGCGGCAACGATGGGGCGTTTGGCGCGCGGGGAGACGAGGTAGCCCTTTTGCAGGAAGCGCAAGGTGTACTCCTGCACTTGTTCGTTCTTGGGAAGCGTCTGGTGGACGCCTTTGACCTGCGCGAAGTCGCTGGCGCCGGCCAGCTTGGAAGTGGCGACCGAGAGGAGCATGTCGTCGTCGCCGGGGATGCCCTTGAGGTAGCCGTCGTCGTCGCCGGTGCCGCCGACGATGATGGCGAACTCGAAATTGGGGATTGCCAGGCGTTGTTCGAGCGATTGCCAACCTTTGCCGGGCGCTAGCTGATTGATTGCCTCGCCGCCGAGGGTCTGGGCGATTTTGACGTCGGCAAACTTATCGGCTGCCGTGGCGCCGTGATTGGGCGGTGCGATCATCACAAAGCGGTGGTAGGTGATCTGGGGCTGCTCGGAGGCGGGCATCTGGGCCAGGTCGTTCAGGCAGTGTCGAATAACGATGTTGCCCATGCTGTGCGCGACGAAGCTGACGTTTTCGACGCCGTCGAGGTGCTTGATCACACTGGCAAGCGAGGCGGCATGTTCGCCGATGTCTTGCATGGTCGAGGGATAGCCAAAGTTGACGACCGTCAATCCGCCTTCTTTCTCCAGGTACTCGGAGAGCGAGTTCATCCAATGGCGGCTAGCGCCGAGGCCGTGGACGACGATGACGACATCTTTGGGCATGGGGGGCAGCTTCTTCTCGATCTTCACTTTTTCGAGCTCTTCGAGACAGTGCTCGAACGAGCCGAAGGCTGCGCGGTGGTCGTCGGGGTCGAGTAGCTGGTAGTGTCCGATGACGGCGCTTTTCTGGATGCGCCAGCCTTGGTAGATGACTTCGTCGGAAAAAAGAAAACGTCCGCCGAGCGTGCGCGTACCGATGCCAAGCAGACCGCGTTCGGCGCGGGCGATCGAGAACGACATTGCTAGCAGAAACAAGGTTTCGAGGATGACGATAGCCAACCAGCCTGGCGAAGTGCGTTTCATGACAGGTGTTCCTGCGTGGGACCCATGTGAATACGGTTTTTTTGGGGGGGGTACGTCCTTGATTGTACCGGTTTGGGCGAGAGAGCCCAAGGCGGACGCCCGCTGAGTAAGAAATACGCAGCGCAAGGGGCGGAGGTTCGCTATCACGGCGGCGAAAGACCCATAATGCAATCAAGCCCAGGGATTGGAATCCCTGGGCTTGATGCTGTGGAGCTTGTGTGGCTGTCGAGCTGGCTAGTACACCAGGTCGAAGCCGACGTTCACGCCGTTGAGGAAGATGTCTTGCTGACCGCCCTCGCCGATGCCCCAGTCGGGCAAGCGGTATTGGACGAGCTGTGAAGCGCGAGAGATGTTGTCGATAAACATCGCTGTGTAGCCTAGCCGCAAGGCGATCGAACTGGTGATCTGATAGCTGGACTCAACACGCATTTCGACCAGCGGCGAGAAGTCGTCTTCGCGTCTTCCGTTGGCAAAGGTCGTGGGCTGGGCGACCTCGGGGGCGTTGGGCTCGCCGGTGAGCATGCCCTCGCCCCAGGTGCCAAACTGGTCGAAGTCTTGGATGTTGTAGCCGAAAACGAAACGGCCATCGATGTCGACGTTCCAACGTCCGCGTTGAGTCGACCATCTGCCGCGAATCTGCGGGCCGACGATTTGATTGACGGCGACCATGCCGACAGTGTTCAGCCCTTTGAACAGGTCGGAAGTGCCATTGAAGCCAAACTCGTCGCGCATTCGCAGGAACCGGACGCCGTAAGCAAACTCTGCGAAGTTGCCGTATCGCTTTTGCATCTTGTGCCGATTGTCTAATTGATGCGTTTTCATGATTTCGATGGCATCGGTTTCGAGCGTGTTGCGAACCCTGAGGAAGTTGAAACGCACGTTGAACAGGCTCGAGTCATCGAAGTCGGTGATGATAGCGATAGGCTCATCTTCGGCGTCCACCAGCACGTTGACGGCTTCGTTCAGGTCGCCGTCGAGGTCGTCGGGAGTACCTGAGCCGGGTCCACCAGGACCATTGATCACGGTGCCAGGCGAGTTATCGCCGTTGCTGAAGTAGTCGCGAAAGCCGCGTAGGTAGTCTGGCGGAGTAACGAAATTGATGTGGATGCTGCCGAAGCCCGAGGTTTGCGGTCCGCTGGCGTAGACGTTCTCTTGGGCGTTGTCGAGCCCTTCGATGATGCCGATCATCCAGCCGTTGCCTTTGTTCTGGTGGCCGAATTCATAGCGGTTGCCCCAACCGAAGGTGGTATAGGGTGCAACGTCCTGCAGGCCGTTGTTGATGACGTATTGCGGAACCGGTTCGCCATCGGGAAAGATCTCGGCGTTGCGGTAGATGATTTCGGAAAGGACCACCACATTGGGATCGCCAATGGTAGTGCGTTCGCCGGTGGCGGCCCAACTCAGTTTGTCGTAGCGGAAGAAGTAGCCGCTGCTTTTGCGAATGGGCCGATTGTCGAAATCGAAATCAACGGGCGAAAACCACTCGGCGTCGGTCGTGTACCCTTCGGTAAACTCGTTGCCGCCGTAGGGCGAGTAGAGCGGGCCGATCGCGTTTTGTGCGGACGCTATGGAAGCGCAGGCAGTGATCAGCAACAAAGTGGCAAGCCGCTTGGTGATGTTTCGAGCTATCATAAGTTCCAACTACCCTTGTTGGAGGCACCCCAAAAAGTGGCGCCGATTGGTTGATCCCTGCCCCCTGCGGAACAGCAAATGGAGACTATCTGTGCCGGTAGTATCGGGTGTGCGGGGCGTACTGGTTGAGTAAGATCGGTAAAGTCTGTGGAAAATGAGGGTGGCGGCTTTAGACTGGAGGCTTTGGGTAAGGGGCCAAGGGCGCGGCCCCGCCAGCAGCGGGGCTCGGCGCCGGTTCCGGCATGACCCGACTTTTTGGGTGCTTTGCTGGCCGGTCGAGGGATATACTTCTGAAAAGCGTTAATTCCTCCGCAAGAAAAGAAGGTCGTGCGATGAAACTCTCTCGATTTCTGGTTCCTTACTTGCCCCGGCTGATTGCCGGAGTGCTAGCAATATGGGCCTCAACCACCTCGGCAGGCTCAGCGCAGGCAGAGCCGGCGGCGGTTCTCGGTGCGGCGGACGAACAGGCCGAAGCGCCACCGGGTACCGATTGGGTTCGGGTGCTGCGCGACGCGAAGGGCCAACCGCTGGCGCTGGAGGTGGCGATCATTCGTTATGTGCCGACCCGGCTCTCGCCACAAGCAGCAGCGGCAGGTAGCGAATACGTCGATTTGATCGGAGCTGTCCACATTGGCGATCGTTCTTATTACCGGCAGCTGAACCGACGGTTCCGCGAGTACGATGCGCTGCTGTTTGAATTGGTGGCTCCCGAGGGGACGGTAGTCGAGCGGGGGCGAGGGACTTCGAATCTGAATCCCCTGGGGGCGATGCAGAACGGGATGAAGTCGATGCTGGAGGTCGAGCACCAATTGGAGCAGATCGACTACACGCGTCCGAATTTCGTGCATGCCGACCTGTCGCCGGCCGAGTTTCTGCAGTCGATGGAGAGTCGGGACGAAGGCTTTGCGCAGCTGTATTTTCGCATGATCGGCCAGGCGGTCGCGCAGCAGAGCCAGCAGGCGGCCCAGGGCCAATCTGCCGACTTGGACATCTTCAGCGCCTTGCTGTCGCAGGATCGTCCCCGCATGCTGAAAATTGCTATGGCCAAACAGTTCGAATCGATGGAATCGATGCTGGTGAGTTTTTCTGGTCCCGAGGGTTCGACGCTGATCACCGAGCGGAACAAGCGGGCGCTGGAAGTGCTCCGTCAGCAGCAGGCGGCTGGCAAGCGTAAGTTGGGCATCTTCTATGGGGCCGGTCACCTGGCCGATATGCACGAGCGTCTGGTCGACGAATTTGACATGAAGGCGGTTGAGATTGACTGGCTGGAAGCTTGGGATCTCAGGCCGTAGGCGGGATTCTGGCGGTTTGAGGCTGGAGGAAAAAGGGGAGTCGGCCAGCGGCGTTTGGGGCGCTGGTCTCCAGTCTTCGAG
>JAGQOW010000164.1 GCA_020427155.1 Planctomycetales bacterium
ACGACAAGCTGAAAGCTGAGTTGAATGAAATGGAAAACGAGCAAATGCCGGTGATTGAAAAGCGGATTGCCGCCGCGCGCGCCGAGGGCGACCTCAGCGAAAACGCCGAGTATCATGGCGCCCGCGAAACCCAGGGCATGCTGCAAGCCAAGATCAACATGTTGCGCGACAAACTCTCGCGCGCCGACATCATCGACACCGCTTCGCTGCCCAAAGATCAAGTCGTTTTTGGCGCGACGGTCAAACTGAAAGATCTCGACTTCGGCGACAACGAAGAATTCACGCTCGTTGGCGCCGGCGACGAAGACTACGACGCCGGCAAGATCCTCATCACCAGCCCGTTGGGGCAAGGACTGTTGGGAAAGAAGGTGGGCGAAAAGGTCGAAATCGAAGTCCCCGCCGGCACTAACCGCTTCGAAATCCTGGAACTCCGCTTCGACGAGTAGCTCCTGCGACGCTCGTGGGTGAATTGCCAATTGCCGCGAAACACCCGATGTCTAGCCATTGGCTTGGTGAGATCAGTTTGAAATCACTCTACCCCAAATGCGTAGACGCAGACGTGTCGGTAGGTTTCGCCGGGTCGTAGGATGGTCGTCGGAAAGCTGGGGTGATTTGGCGAGTCGGGGTAGTGCTGGGTTTCCAGGCAGAGGGCTGAGTGGCGCGGGTAGGTTTTGCCCTGCTTGCCTGTTTGGCCGTGCAAGCCGTTGCCTGTGTAGAATTGCACGGCTGGCTGGTCGGTTTCTACCCGCATGGTGCGCCCTGAACGGGGATCATAGACTTCGGCGATGGTGCGAAGCTGGCCGGTTGGACCGTTGAGCACATAGTTGTGGTCGTAGCCGCCTGCCGGCGACTCGAGTACTTCGGCAAACTTGTCGCCTATGGCGCGGCGAGTACGAAAGTCGAGCGGCGTGTCGGCTACGCTCGCGATTTCTCCGAGTGGGATCAAGTCGTCGTCGGCGACGGTGAAGCGGTCGGCGTCGATGCGCAGCTGATGGTCGAGAATGCTGCCTGCGCCGTGGCCCGACAGATTGAAATACGTGTGATTGGTAAGATTCACAGGGGTTGGTTTGTCGGTGGTCGCTTCGTATTCGATTCGCAGCGCGTTTTCGTCGGTGAGTGTGTAGGTGACTTGCATAGCCAGGGCGCCTGGATAGTGCTCCTCGCCGTCAGGGCTGGTGTAGGTGAAGCGAACCCCACTAGCGCCGTCTGCTTCAAACGGTTCGGCCTGCCATTCAATACGGTCGAGGCTGCGATCTCCGCCCCCGTGCAGATGGTGCTCGCCGTGGTTGCGAGCCAATTGATACTCGACCCCATCGAGCGAGAACTGGCCGTGGCGGATACGATTGGCAAAGCGGCCCGTGATACAGCCAAAATGTTGATTGCCGCCCGACTGGTAGCCGGCAGGATTATCAAATCCGAGCACCACGTCGGCCAGGTTTCCTGCGCGATCGGGAACATGTAGCTCAGTGAGCGTCCCGCCGCGGTGGATCCACTTGGCAACCATTCCATGCGAATTGGTGACATTAATCGACATCAGCAGGCTCCTGGCAAGGATCAATAAAACCGCATGGTGACCTTGGCGAGGCCAACGAGAGAGCGATTATCGCGGCCAGTGGAGTTGCTGACAAGTGTAGCGAGACTGAAGCAGCGCGCGTCGTACCGCCACCCGCCCCACCCTGGGCGAGGAGCCGAGGGCGGGGCGAAGCGGTCCCAGTTATGGCGGTTGATGCTAGAGTCCGAAGATGATGTCTTCGTCGTCTGCCTCCACGGTATCGTCGTTGTCGATAATCAAGTAATCGACTTCGCCATCGAGCGCATTGACTTTGTCGGCGCCCGGTCCGCCGTAGAGGACGTCGAGTCCGACGCCGCCGTGGAGCGAGTCATCGCCCATACCCCCGAGCAGGACGTCGTTGCCTTGGCCGCCACGGAGCAAATCGTTTCCGTCACCGCCCAACACGTAGTCGTTGCCACGTCCGCCGAACAGACGATCGTGACCAGCCTGTCCCAGCAGCCAATCGTTGCCGATGCCGCCGACTAGCAGATCGTTGCCTTCGCCACCTTCCAGGTGGTCGTTCCCGGAACCGCCGTGAATCCTATCGGCGCCTTCGAGACCAAAGATCTTGTCGTTGCCGCGCATCCCAAGCAGGATGTCGTTGCCGGCACCGCCGTAGATCATGTCGTCGTAGCTGAAGACCACGTCGACCGCTGCAGCTATGGCATTGTCGGTCGTTGCAGTGTCAGCGTCGATCTTCCGGAATATCTTGTCGGCATCGGGCAGGTCTTCCCGGGCAATCCGGCCTTCGATGTTGGGTTCTTCTTCGAGATCGACAGGATCGATATCAGGGCCGTCGTTGGGATCGCCGATGATCAGATCGGCGTCGTTGCCGCCGTCGAGATTGTCGCTGCCGACGCCGCCGAGGACGAAGTCGCGGCCATCGCCTGCGCGGACCCCGTCGTCGCCACGTCCGCCGAGCACGATGTCGCTTCCAGCGCCAGCGTAGACCAGATCGTTTCCGTTGCCGGCGAGAATGACATCGTTTCCGTCGCCGCCATGGATTTCGTCATTTCCTGCATTGACGTTGGCGTACTTCATGGCGTAATCGACCAATCCTTCGTAGTTGTCTGGAACTTCGTTTGTCGCATCGCCAAAGATCCAGTCGTTGCCGTCGCCACCGACCAGATGGTCGTTGCCACTGCCGCCGGCCATGGCGTCGTCACCGTCACCGCCGTCGATATGGTCTTCGCCCAGACCGCCGACCAAGGCGTCGTGGCCGAGTTGGCCGTGCAACTGATCGTTGCCTCGACCGCCGATCAGCAGGTCGTTGCCGGCTCCGCCGAGCACCCAGTCGTTTCCGTCGCCGGCGTCGACGTAGTCGTTGCCGCCGCCGCCGAGGATGATGTCGTCGCCTTCGCCGCCGCGGATATTGGTCCATTGCGACACGTTTTGATTCATCCAGACGATGTCGTTGCCGCCCTTGGCATTGACGACGATGCCGTCGATCAGGCTGTTGTCGTAAGTCGACTCAGCGCCATTGACCACTACGTGGAGCGTATTGGTGGGGTCGACAAAAGCGTAAATAAAGTCGTTGTTTTCGGTGCCTTGGGCTACCACGACTCCCTCGGGCGGATCGATCGGATCGACTTCGATCGGAGTAACGCCAATTGCGGCCAGGTCGGCTGCCAAAAGCGCGCGGGATTCTAATGATTCGAAGCGTACGGCTCGTCGCTTGGCAGTTGCACGAGAATTCTTTTTCTTTCGACGATTAGAACTTGACATGAGAGGAGATCTCCACAGGTAGTAATGCCCCCAAGCATTGTGTGGCGATCAGCTCGGCGCGCACCTTCTACGCAAGGTGAAACACCTCTTTTCCTGCAAATGGGCGCACCATGAGCGCAGCGGAAAACGAACGTGGAAAGTACTCTGTTCCCTAGCTCGGCCTACCGAAACGAAATTCGGATAGCACTGCGCTGATAAGTAGCATCCTCTGCAACAAAAAGCCAATCGCCCCGACTGACCCTTGCGCCCCCAAGCCCTACTTTTTGCCCCCAGATAGCCCGTGCCCCCCGCACCTGGCCTTAAGCATAGAACCCCGAGAATCCCCCCGGGTTTCTCTCAGTCTAACAAAAAAAATTGCGGAGTCAATGTTTATCGAGCGTCAATCGTGATCGGAGAAGGGAAAACTACCGCAGCGGTTTGCCGCGGGCGGCTTGGGTGATCTTGTCGCCGATCATGGCGATCTTCTGATCTCGCAAGCGTTTCTCGTTCAACCAGTACGGGCTCGTGATTTCTTTGAACGCGTAGATTGCCGCCTGGATGCCTTCTGCCCAAGCGACGGTGATGAGTTTGATATCGCCGTGGACGTCGCCGACCGCAAAGATGCCCCGTCGGCTGGTTTCGAAGTAGGGGTCGACCGCCAGGCTGCCGTCGTCGTTCAGGCGGACATCGAGACGCTGGAAGGTTTCTTTGGCCGAGAGGAAGCCTACTTGGACGATCACGTAATCTGCCTGGAGTTGCGAGTCGTCGGATAGCTGCAAGGCGATCTCGCCGTCCTGATACTTTGCTTCCGTCACCTCGGTCGAACAATGGACTTTGCCGCCCGATTCTCGTACTCGCTCGACGCTGTCGGACTTGGCCACTGGCGTGGCTTCGCGGACGACCACATCGACCTTACCGTGACGTTCCAAAGCCATGACTGCCGCATCGAATGCCGAGTCACCCCCGCCAATCACCACCACCTGCCGACCCGTGTAGTCGCCGATCTTGGGGACCTTGTAGAAGACGCTTTTCGACTGCAGCGCGTCGAGCACCGGTAGCCGGCGCGGGAAGTGGAGCAATCCGCAGGCGATGATAACTTTTCGACAGAGATACTCGCCGTTCTTGGTGACCACGCGTTTGAGGAGATCTTCTTTCTCTTGTTGTTCGGTATCTTCGATCGTGACCAGTTCCTCGTTGAAGCGGAATTGCACCAGGGCATCGACGGCTTGGCGATAGGTTCGGGCCGAGAGTTCCTCGCCGCTGATACCGTCGGGAAAACCGGGGATGTCGACAATCTTCTTGTCGGCATAGAGAAATTGGGGCTGCCCGCCGGGCTGGTCTTTGGCCTCGATCACTAGCGTAGTCAGCCCACGGTGCGCGGTCGTGAGGCTTGCCGCAAGGCCAGCTGGGCCGGCTCCGATGATGACGACGTCCCAATAGGCGAGGCCCTCGAAATCAAGATTCTCGGCCAATTCAGTGACTTTGAAGTCTGCCATGAGAGCAATCCTTGCAATTGCGAAAAGGCAGCAAAACAGGACATCCTGTTTTCGCCGCCCGCAAGATTTTGTGCAATAACCGGGCGAGGTTATAATGCTACTAGGAAGAGGTTACAGAGAGGAAGTGGGTTCGGGGAATTGCTATGCTAAAACGACGTTTTTTGACTTGGGGCTTGGTGCTGGTCGCTTGTTCGGTGGTCCCGAGGAGTGACGCCTGGGGACAAGGGTCGAACGTGCGAGCCCGAGATCTGGCCGACGAGAGCGCGGCTAGCGATACGTTTACCGGTCAGCGCGGGCGCATTGAAGCCCCGGCGGATGCGGAGTCGCCGGTTGGCCGTAGCGCCGAGGATGTGCGCCGCAGTTTTCGTGAAATGTTGGGGAACGAACGGAGTCAGTCTTTCGATATGTCGGTCGAGAACATCAACGAACGCCGCAATGCGCGGCGCAGACAGCAGCGGCAGCGAACTCCGCCTCCACCGGTTCATGTCCATTTGCAACCGACTTTTAGATTCAATCTGCTTGCTGGCGATGCGATAGCGGCCGCGACTCAGACACGTATCTCTAAATTGCTGGCTGCACGCGATGCAGGGTCGGTGCAGGTCGAGGTCGAGAATCGTACGGCCAGGCTCTCAGGCACGGTACGCAGCGAGTACGAGCGCGATCTGCTGGAGAAACTGTTGGCGATCGAGCCTGGGGTCTCCCAGGTAGAGAATCTCATTTCGGTGGAAGCGCCCGTGGCGCAGCCCCAGCTGAAGGCAGCCCGGTAGAACCGGGTTTCTACTCGGCAGGTTCTATGTTGTCGCGCTGCGCAGCGAGCCGCTGTTGCCAATTGCTCGACAACGGAATCGAGGCCGACTGCAGGCGTTTCTTTGCATTGTTCGGTGCTACGGAAGCACTCGCTTGCCGCACCGTCTTTGCGGCGTCTGCCGAGCTGCTGTGTTGTGCCAAGCGGACTTCGTCGCCAAAGGTATCCGACGCAACTGGCGATTCTACTTGCACGGGCTCGACCCCTGGTAGCATATGTTTGGTTTGTTCGCCAATAACCAGGGGACCCTCGTGAGGCTCAAAGCGGGCGATGAGACTGATGTTCTTGCGCTCGCCGCCTACTTCGTCCCACGGCAGCCAAACGCTGTAGGCCGGCCCTACTTTCGACTCGCTTTCGTGCCGGACGAACTGCTCGCGCGGAAAAATGTATCGCCGCGTGGGCTGCGTGTGCTTGTACTGGGCTTCTGATTCGTCAAACGCGTAGACAACCAGATTGCCGTCGACGCGGACTCCTTCCTCGGAATCTCCATTAAAGAAAACGAGCCGCCCGCCAAAACCTCGTTGAGACTTGCTGCCCTGCTTTCGGAGTACGGTATCGGTCCAAGTACTTACCAATCGAGTGGGCACCTGGGGCGGAGCGGGTTCGTCTTTCTTGAGACCCATCGCACGACGAATGTCCCAGTTCTTGGCAGTTTTCCAACTCATCGTTTTACCAGCACTACAGCCGCCGCAAGCGACGATAGCGATCAGAAGATACAAACTGGGATAAAAGAGTCGTTTCATGGCGGTGTTACTTGGTTACTGGTTTCTCTTCCGACTTGCCAAATAATCGAGGCAAACGGAATTTGCTCTCTTTTGCCGCTAACTGATCAATGGGAGGAGAAGGCTGGGTGGACGAAATCGGCAGTGTCGGCAAACTCTCTGTCGGGGGCGTCGCATCCGTGGGTTCGTATCGTTCGGGCGTGGGGACAAGCTCTTGTGGAGAAACTTGTTCTGGGAATATCGTTTCTGCCTCAGTAGCTCCGGCCGGATCTCGACGGCTGCGTAGTCCTACGGGACCGTGCATCTCGATGACATCCGAAAGGCACCAATCCATGCGGGCCGATTCGACTTGTTTCAGCATTTCTGCTTCGAATCGATTGCGCACCACATGCGGAGTGAGCACAATCAGCAGTTCCGTGCGTCGGGTTCCGACAGCATCGAAGCGAAACAGGCTGCCCAGTAGCGGCACATCAGCCAAGAGCGGCACCCGGCGATGTATGGCACGATCTTGCTTGGTAAGGAGACCGCTGAGGACGATCGTCTGTCCGCTGAGTGCGCTGACAGTCGTTTCGGCTTGAATCGTGTCGACGATAGGCGAGTTGATAGGTTCGCCGTTCGGGGCAATTGCAATCGGCACGCCTTCCGAGATGTTTCCCAAGCGATCGTTCGAGGCAAAGACCTTCATTACCACCAGGCCGTCGGGACTAATGCGCGGGGTGACTTCCAGATTCAGTCCTACTTCAATCCGCTCGATCGAATTGGTCGGATTGCCGAATTGATTGATGGTCGATTCGGTGATGAATGGAACTGTCTCGCCGACAAAAGCGCGGCCGACCTGATTGTCGATGGCCATGATCTGAGGTCGGCTAAGCACTTCGACCCGCTGGGTTTCCTGAAGGGCTCGCAAAAGCATGCTTACGCTATTGCTACTAGCCGAGAGAATCAGGCCGCTGAATCCAGCGTCGGGGCTGATCCGGCTGACGCCAAAACTCGAGAGCCCTTGTGCCGCGACTCGACCGGCAGTAGCCAGCGACCGGTCGCTGCCAGAATTGCCTAGCGGCGTTGCTCCGCTGCCGAAACCAAACCCCGGAGTCAGTGTCGCCGATTGGATTGTCTCTTGTGTTACTGTATTCGTACCGCCTGCGTTTTGCGTCGTCGCCGTAGTAGTCGTTTTTTCCAGGTTCTCGAGCAAACTACGGTCGAAAAGTACCGAATCTTGCAAGCCGAGTTCCATGCCGAACTCGTCGGTATCGCCTAACTCGATTTCGGCGATCAGTACTTGTATCATCACCATGGGAGCTTGCTCATCCAATTGATTGATGATGTCTTCGATCTCTTGATAGTATTGCGGCGAGGCGCTGACGATCAGGCTGTTGCTGCCCACGTCGGGCACGACAACCACTTCGCGTTCGATTTGCTGGAACGGGCTGCTGGTGCCAGGGGCCGTGCGTTCGACGTTTCGTACTCCTTCAAGCCAGTCTTGCAGGCTTAGGGCGACCTCTTCGGCAAAGGCGTTGTTCAGTCGGTAGACGCGGTTTTGACGCAACCTTGCGTCGTCGGCATCTAACTTGAGCAGCACGGCTTCGACGACTAACAGATCTTCGCGCGTGCCAGCGGCGATGATGCTGTTGGTGCGCTCGTCGACCTCGACCCGCAATCCTGTCAGCCCGGATTGTCCTGGTCCTCCAGGGCCGCTTCGTTGCTGTTGCTGGGGATTTCCGAAGAGGCCTTCCAACATTTGAGATAGCGACAGCGCATCGCCATTGGCGATAGTAAATACCTTGAGTTCAGCCACCGCATCGGGAGTTTGGTCGAGTTGCGCGATCAGCGCACTCAGCAAGGGCATGCTCTCGGGCGGGGCCGAGACAATCAGGGCGTTGGTGCTTCCTGAGGCGATTACTTTGGCGCCGGCCAATACCCCAGATTCGAGCTTTCGGCGTCCTTCCGCGTCGATCGTCATCATTCTCAACAGATGCGACAGATTGCCTCCTTCGGTCGGCGTTTGGCTATCGTCAATCGCACTCTGAAGCACCGTTTGTAGTTCACTGGCGAGAGCACTTCTCAGTTTGAAGATGCGCAGTTCATTCACCGAGTCGCTCGCCTGTTGGTCGATGACCTTGATCAGCGCTCGGACGGCTTTCATGTCCTCTGCGCCGGCACGAACGATCAAGGCATTCGTGCGCAGGTCGGCAATGACGACCGCCACTTGTTCCAGCGTAGGTTGTCCAGTCGGGGTCTCGGCATTGAAAAGGTCTTGAATTACTTGCCGTGCTTCGGCGGCCTTGGCAAATTCGAGTCGAAAGACCTCAAACTCTGTGAGATCTCTGCCCGGTTGGTCAAGCTGTCCGATAATCTCGACTCCCTTGTCGACGCTCTTGCGCAGGCCGATAAGCATCACCGAATTGGGTTTCAGCAATGGCACGACGACGAGCGGGTCGTAGCCGTACTTGAGGCTCAATGATTCGTCGAAGGCGCGCTGAAGCGCTGTGGAAAGCGGTAGCGATTTGATATGTTTGAGATTAACGACCTCGATTAGCGGTTCGCCTTCCTCGGCGAGTTTCTCGATCTCTTCGATAATGTCCATTACGCGCTGGACATCCTCGGGATTGCCTCGGAGCACCAAAATGTCGGTGCCCTCGACGGTATCAATTTGCACAGGCCCGAGTAGACTGACCTCGGAATCATTTCCTGCGGCTGACTCAGCTGCGGCTGGTT